>NZ_LT629791.1:6400000-6729125 GCF_900105925.1 Jiangella alkaliphila
TGCCGCCACCGTCCCGGCGCTGCTCCGGCTGCTGCTGCGCTTCCCGTGGGCGCCGCTGCGGGTGAGCGCGCTGATTCGCTGGCAGGGCATCCGGCTCTGGCTGTGCCGGGTACCGGTGGTCCCGCGGCCGAAGGGGCATCAGACATGAGCGTGCTCACCGGCATCGACGCCGGCCGTTGGCCCGACGTCGCGACCTCCCCCGCGGCCGGTGCGGCCCGGTTGCGGGCGGCCCGGACGGCGGTCGGGTATGCCGCGCGGGTGGCCGGGGTCCGCGTGATGACGCCGGACGGGCCGCTCGGCGCCGGACCCGGCGCGCTCGTGCTCGAGGTCCGCCGGGCGCGCGAGTTCTTCGCCCGCATCGGCCGCGACGGGCTGATCGGCTTCGGCGAGGGCTACATGAGCGGCGCCTGGACCGCGTCGGACCTCACCGCCGTGCTGACCGCGTTCGCCTCCCGGCTGACCAGCCTGGTGCCGCCGCCGTTGCAGAAGCTGCGCCGCCTGGTCCAGTCGTCGGCACCGGCGGCGGAGGTCGCCGACCGCGCCGGTGCCCGGCGCAACGTCAGCCGCCACTACGACCTCTCCAACGACCTGTTCGCGCTGTTCCTCGACCCCACCATGACGTACTCGTCGGCGCTGTTCGCCCCCGGCGACGACCTCGAACGGGCCCAGCTGCGCAAGATCGACGCCGTGCTCGACGCGGCCGCCGTCCGGCCCGGCGCGCGGGTGCTGGAGATCGGCACCGGCTGGGGCGCGCTGGCGGTCCGCGCCGCCACCGAACGCGGGGCTCACGTCACGAGCGTCACGCTGTCGGAGGAGCAGGCCCGGCTGGCCCGCTCCCGCGCCCACGCCGCCGGCGTCGCGGACCTGGTGGACGTGCAGGTACGCGACTACCGCGACGTCCGGGGCCGCTACGACGCCGTCGCCAGCGTCGAGATGATCGAAGCGGTCGGGGAACGGCACTGGCCGGACTACTTCGCCGCGCTGGGACGAGCGCTGCTGCCCGGCGGGCGGGTCGGGCTGCAGGCGATCACCATGCCGCACGAGCACCTGCTCGCGACCCGGCACTCCTGGACCTGGATGCACAAGTACGTCTTCCCCGGCGGGCTCATCCCGTCCGACGTCGCGATCCGGGCGCACGCGCTGCGCGACGGCGGGCTGACGGTCCTGCACCGGCGATCCTTCGGCGCCCACTACGCCGAGACCCTGCGACAGTGGCGCGAACGGTTCCAGGCCGCCGCCGACGCCGTCGCCGCGCTCGGCTTCGACCCGGTGTTCCAGCGGATGTGGGAGTTCTACCTCGCCTACTGCGAAGCCGGCTTCCACACCGGCCGCCTCGACGTCGAGCAGTACACCCTCAGCGCGGGAGGAGTCCGATGACGACCACTGCGGAGCAGCCGACCACCGCCGACCAGCTGAACGGCCTGCTGGCCGCCGTCCTGGGGGCCGAGCCGCAGGTCCGTGTCCGGGCCTGGGACGGCAGCCTGGCCGGCCCGGCCGACGCACCGGTCGTGGTGATCCGGTCGCCCATGGCGCTGCGCCGGATGCTGTGGCGGCCCGGTGAGCTGGGGCTGGCCCGCGCCTACGTCGCCGGCGAGCTCGACGTCGAGGGCGACCTCGGCGCGGCGTTCTCGCACGCGCGGGCCGCGTTCGCCGGTCTGAGCGCCCGGCCGCGACCGGGCGCCGTCCGCGCGGCCTGGCGTGCCGCTCGCGAGTGGCGGCTGGCCGGCGCGCCGCCGCCCCCGCCCGAGGAGGCCCGGCTGCGCGGACGCCGGCACACCCGGCGGCGCGACCGCGCGGCGATCAGCCACCACTACGACCTCGGCAACGACTTCTACGAACTGCTGCTGGACGAGACCATGGCGTACTCGTGCGGCTACTGGTCGCCGGAGGTGCCCGACGGCGACGGCGCGGCGGCGTCGCGGGCCAAGCTCGACCTCGTCTGCCGCAAGCTCGAGCTGCGCCCCGGCGACCACCTGGTCGACATCGGCTGCGGCTGGGGCTCGCTGGTGGTGCACGCAGCCCGCGAGTACGGCGTCCGGGTCACCGGCTACACCATCTCGCGCGAGCAGGCGTCGTACGTCCAGGAGCGCATCGAGCGGGCCGGGTTGGGTGAGCGGGCGACGGTCCGGCTGCGCGACTACCGCGAGATCGACGACACCGCAGCCGACGCCGTCGCGTCGATCGAGATGGGTGAGCACGTCGGCCGGCGGAACTACCCGGAGTACGCCGCGGTGCTGCACCGGACCGTCCGGCCCGGCGGCCGGCTGCTGCTGCAGCAGATGTCCCGAGGCCCGCACGCGGCCGGCGGCGGCGCGTTCATCGAGGCCTACATCGCCCCGGACATGCACATGCGCCCGCTGCCCGACACGCTGCGCATGATCGCGGCCGCCGGGTTCGAGCTACGGCACGTCGAGGCGCTGCGCGAGCACTACGTGCGCACCGTCCGGTTCTGGGCCGGCCGGTTGGAGGAGCACTGGGCCGAGGTCGTGGCGCTGGCCGGCGAGCGGACCGCGCGGGTGTGGCGGCTCTACCTCGCCGGTGGGGCGGCCGCGTTCGAGGAGGGCCGCATGGGTGTCGACCAGGTGCTGGCGGTGCGGCACTGATGGGCGGCGTCGCGTGGGCCGGCCTCGGGGTCAACCTCGGGCTGACCGCCGTGGCCGTCGTCGTGCTGATGGCCGGCGTCGTGCTGTGGGTGGCCCGCGGCGGCGCCGTCGTCGTCATCGACACCGTCTGGGGTGCCGGGTTCGCGCTGGTCGCCGTCGTGACCTGGCTGGCGTCGGCCGGCGACGGCGACGGCGTGCTGCGGGCGCTGGTCACCGTCCTCACCGTCATGTGGGGCGTCCGCCTCGCCGTCCACCTGCACCGGCGCAACCACGGGAAGGGCGAGGACCCGCGCTACGAGGACCTGTTCGCCCGGCACGCCGGCGGACGGACCCGGGTGGCCGCCCTCTGGGTCTGCCTGCCGCAGGCCGTCATCCTCTGGTTCGTCTCGCTGCCGGTGCAGGTCGCGCAGTACGTGACGATCGAGCCGGCGTGGTGGCTGGTGGCGCTGGGAGTGCTGGTGTGGGCGGTCGGGCTGGTCTTCGAGGCCGTCGGCGACGCGCAGCTGGCCCGGTTCAAGGCCGACCCGGTCAACCGCGGGCGGATCATGGACCGCGGGCTGTGGCGCTACACCCGGCACCCGAACTACTTCGGCGACGCCAGCGTGTGGTGGGGCCTCTACCTGTGCGCGTGCGTCACCCGGCCGGGCGCGGCCACCGTGCTGTCGCCGCTGCTCATGACGTTCTTCCTGGCCCGCGGCACCGGCAAGCCGATGACGGAGCAGCGCATGGCCGACCGGCCCGGCTACGCCGAGTACGTCGAGCGGACCAGCGGCTTCGTCCCCCTGCCGCCACGTCACAGGGGCCGGTGAGCGCGCGGATGGGGTACGAGTCCCGGACATGAAGGTTCTCGTCGCCGGCGCGACCGGCTATGTCGGCAGCCGCCTGGTCCCGCGGCTGGTCGCCGCCGGGCACACCGTCCGCTGCCTCGCCCGCGATCCCGGCAAGCTCCGCGACCAGCCCTGGGCCGGCGACGTCGAGGTGGTGCGCGGCGACGTGCTGGACTGGGCCGGCCTCGATCCCGCCCTGGCGGACGTCGACGTCGCCCACTATCTCGTCCACTCGCTGACGTCGCGCGGGTTCGCGTCGACGGATCGACGGGCGGCGGGGCGGTTCGCGGCGGCCGCCGCGCAGGCCGGGGCGCGCCGGCTGGTCTACCTGGGCGGGCTGCACCCGCCGGAGACCGCCGGCCTGTCGGACCACCTGGCCTCGCGCACCGAGGTCGGCCGCATCTTCCTCGACGCGCCTGTCCCGGCCGTGGTGCTGCAGGCCGGCGTCATCATCGGGTCCGGCTCGGCCAGCTTCGAGATGCTGCGCTACCTGACCGAACGGCTGCCGGTCAGCGTGACGCCGCGCTGGGTGCACACGCGGACGCAGCCGATCGCGATCCGCGACGTGCTCGCGTACCTGGTCGCCGCGACGGAGCTGCCGGGCGAGCCGAACCGGACCTTCGACATCGGCGGGCCGCAGGTGCTGACCTACGCGGACATGATGCGCGGCTACGCCAGGGCCGCCGGCCTGCCGCGGCGGGTGATCGTACCGGTGCCGCTGCTGACGCCGTGGCTGTCCGGGCAGTGGGTGAACCTGGTGACGCCGGTGCCGCGGTCCATCGCGATGCCGCTGATCGAGTCGCTCGAGCACGAGGCCGTCTGCCGCGAGGACGACCTGCGCTCGCTGTTGACGGAACCGGCCGACCCGACGCCGTACGCGCGAGCGGTCGAGCTGGCGCTGGCCCGCATCCGCGAGGCCGACGTCGAGAGCCACTGGTCGACGGCGACGGCGCCGGGCGCGCCGTCCGACCCGCTGCCCAGCGACCCGTCGTGGTCCGGCGGCACGGTCCGCACCGACCAGCGCTCGGTGCGCTGCGACGTCCCGCCGGAGCGGCTGTGGCGGGTCATCGAGGGCATCGGCGGCCAGAACGGCTGGTACTCGTTCCCGCTGGCCTGGGCCGTGCGCGGCTGGGCCGACCGGCTGGCCGGCGGGGTGGGACTGCGCCGCGGCCGCCGCGACCCGGCCCGGCTGCACCTCGGCGAGGCGCTGGACTGGTGGCGGGTCGAGGCGATCGAGCGCGGCCGGCTGCTGCGCCTGCGCGCGGAGATGAAGGTGCCGGGCCAGGCCTGGCTGGAGATGTCGCTGACGCCGGACGGCAACGGCGCCGTCTACCGCCAGCGCGCCGTGTTCGTCCCACGCGGACTGGCCGGCCAGCTGTACTGGTGGGCGCTCTGGCCGTTCCACGGGCTGATCTTCGGCGGCATGGCCCGCAACATCGTCCGCACCGCATCGCGACAGGGCGAAGCCGGGGCGTTCCGGTGAGCGACCGGAACGCCCCGACGCTTCCCCGCATGGATCACATCGGCGGCATGAGCACGCCGTCGATCAGATAGACGGTCGCGTTGGCCGTCGTGACGCCGCCGCAGATGACGTTGGCGCCGTTGACCGTCAGCGCGTCCGCCGTGCCGGCGACGGTGACCGGTGCACCCTGGACCGTGGCCTGCTCGCCGACCACCTGGTCGGGCGACAGCTGGCCGGGCACCACGTGGTACGTCAGCACCGTCGTCAGCAGGTCCGCGTCGGTGGCGAGGGTGTCCAGCGTGCCCTGGTCGACCGCGGCGAACGCGTCGTCCACCGGCGCGAAGACGGTGAACTCGGCGCCGTTGAGCGTGTCGACCAGGTTGACCTGCGGGTTCAGCTGGCCGGACACCGCGGAGACCAGCGTCGTGAGGATCGGGTTGTTCGACGCGGCCACGGCGACCGGGTCGTCGGACATGCCCTCGACCGAGCCCTCGCCGTCGGGGACCTGGGAGGCGTAGTCGGCGCAGCCCGGACCGACCGGGCCGGCCATCGGCTCCTCCGTCATCTCGTCGGCCGGCTCGTCGGCCGGTTCGGTGGTCTCCTCCTCGGGTGCGGAGGTGCTGTCGCCGTTGCCGCTCGCCGTCGAGTCGTCTCCGTCGTCGTCACCGCAGGCCGCGAGGGTCAGCGTCAATGCCGCCATCGCGGCCATGATCACCGGGGTCTTCCTGGTCAGAAGCTTCATGGTGCGTCCTTTCCACTGACGTCCGGGGTTCCCCAGTTTCTTTGCTGGGTTTCTCTCATGCGCCTTTCGAAGCCGGCATCGCCGCGGATTGGTGTGTGCGGGAATTTCTTCGAAAGAGGCAAAAACCAATCCGCCGAACGCCGCGCTCCGAACGACCGTCGACAAGGAGATCGACCACTCGAAGACGACAGCCGAAGGTGGCCCACATCCATGACGGAGTTCCGCTCGACGCCGGCGCGTGGCACCCCACGGCGGACGGACGACGGCTTGGGCGGACTGTTGAGGAGATCGGCAGCGGGCGACGAGGAGGCGTTCGAAGAGCTCTACGAACGCACCGCGCCGGCGATCTACGGAGTCGCGCACAAGGTCCTCCGCAATCACGCGCACGCCGAAGAGGTCACCCATGACGTCATGCTCGAGATCTGGAGATCATCGAACCGGTACCGCACGGACCGAGGCAGCGCATTCAGCTGGGTGCTGACCATCGCGCACCGGCGGGCCGTGGACCGGGTCCGACAGGAACAGTCGGCCACCCGACGTGATCTGCGCGACGCCGAGCTGGACTCACGGCGCGCCTACGACGACGTCGTCGAGACGACCGAGGCACATCATGAGCTGGAGCAGCTCCAGCTCTGCCTCGGCCGGCTGACCCCTGTTCAGCGCGAATGTGTGCGGCTGGCCTTCTACCACGGCTACACCTACCGCGACGTGGCCCGCATGCTCGACACCCCGCTGGGAACGGTCAAGACCCGGCTGCGCGACGGGCTGTTGCGGTTACGCGCCTGCATGGAGGGACGATGAGGCGGCGCACGCCCAACCTCCACACCCTGGCCGCCGCCTACGCGCTGCACGCTGTCCCGCCGGACGAGGTGGCGCCGTTCGAAGATCACCTGGGCGTCTGCACGTCGTGCCGGTCCGAGGTGATCGAGTTGCGTGAGGCCGCGGTTCGGCTCGGCGCGACGGTGGCGATCGCACCGCCACGGAGGCTCAAGTCCCGGCTGCTTCGTGAGATAGCCGAGGTCCGACGGCTGCCGCCGCTGCCCGCGCCTGAGTCGATCAGGCGCCCGCGATGGACCGTGGCCCAGAGTGGTCCGGTCGTCCAATCCACACGTCGATGGCGATCGCTTGTCCCCTATCGACGCAAATGACGGTCGACCGAGTGCTCAATTCACGCCGATCTCTCTCCTCGACCAATCCGCGACCCACCGGTCTCCGAATCGTCATGCGAGAGGTCACTCTCGACTGTGCCGACGACTGAGTCGGCACAGCGATCAATTCGTCAGAGAGGAACGTTGATGTCCGAGCAGTCTCGCCGGCGCTTCCTGGTGGCAGCCGGCGCGAGCACTGTCGCCGTCGGCGCCGGTGCCATCCTCGCGGCCGGTCCGGCCGCCGCCCACTCCGAACCGGCCAAGGCCGCGGCGCCCACCACGAGGGATGACGACCTGGCCCCGGCCGACACCAAGGTCGTCGCGTACGTCAGCGACCCCGCCCACGACGAGGTCACGCTCATGGTCGACGACCGCGAGAGCGTCATCCAGGACCGCGTCCTGGCTCGAGCCCTGGCGCGCGCCGCCCGTGAGCAGGTGGGGTGACCCGTGTCGTCGCATCGCGAAGCACCCGAGATCTCCAAAGACCCGGTGGCCGACTCCACCGACCTCTACGCGTTCGTCAGCCCGGACCGGCCCGACACGGTCACGCTGATCGCCAACTACCTGCCGGCGCAGACCCCGGCCGCCGGGCCGAACTTCTACGAGTTCGGTGACGACGTCCGGTACGAGATCCACATCTCCAACGGCGGCCGCGCCGAGGCCGACGTCACCTACGCGTTCCGCTTCCGCACCGAAGTCGCGAACGAGGAGACCTTCCTCTACAACACCGGCCCGATCGCGTCGCTGGACGCGCCGGAGTTCAACCGGCGCCAGTTCTACACCGTGACCCGATCCGAGGGCGACCGGCGCGGCGACGTCCTGGCCGAGGATCTGCCCTGCCCGCCGTGCAACATCGGCCCCCGCTCGACGCCGGACTACCCGAGCCTGGCCGACGCCGCCGTCCACGACCTTCCGGGCGGCGGCAAGGTGTTCGCCGGGCAGCGCGCCGACGGGTTCTTCGTCGACCTCGGCTCGATCTTCGACCTCGCCACGCTGCGGCCGTTCCAGTCGGCCCATCTCATCCCGATGGCCGACGCCGACGGCGTCAACACCCTGACCCACTCGAACGTCCACACCATCGCGATCCAGGTGCCGATCACCGACCTCACCCGCGGCGGCAAGCGTCCGCGCAACGCCGAGGACGCGGCCGCGGTCATCGGCGTGTGGACCACGGCGAGCCGGCAGCGCGCCCGGATCTTCGACAAGGACGAGGGCTCCTACCGCGGCGCGGGCAGTTTCGTGCAGGTCTCCCGCCTGGGCAACCCGTTGTTCAACGAGGTCATCGTCCCAATGGCGCGCAAGGACGAGTGGAACGCCGCTGAGCCCGAGGACGACGAGGACTACGTCTCGTATGTCCGGCGTCCCGAGGTCGCCAAGCTGCTGCCCGTCCTCTACCCGGGCGTGTTCCCGCGGCTGGCCGAGCTCAACGAGTCCGCCGACCGCGCCGATCTCGAGGCGATCCTGCTCACCGGGCTGCCGGAGGGTGTCGTGCCGGGCTTCCAGAACTTCACCGGCGCCACCCCTTCGGACATGCTCCGGCTGAACACCGCGATCACGCCGTCCGCGGACCCGAACCCGCTCGGCGTGGTGGGCGGCGACCTCGCCGGCTTCCCGAACGGACGCCGGGTCTTCGACGACGTCGTCACGATCGAGCTGCGCGCGATCGCCGGGGTGACGTACCCGCTGATCGACTCGGAGTTCACCCCCGACGGCGCCGCCGCGGCCATCACCGACGGCACCACCCCGCCCGGCAACGAGGACTCGTTCCCCTACCTGCGCACCCCGCACGACGGGTTCGCCGTCCCGGCCGCATGAGCCACGACCACCACCACGCCGGCGAGGGTCCCGTCGTGCTCGACGTCGGCGGCGACGTCGGGGCCCTCGTCCTCTACACCGGACCCGGCCTGACCGGCGCCGAGATCGAGATCACCCGGGTCGGCCACGAACGCGACGGCACGCACGTCGCCGTCCACCAGCGCGCGATCGGCGACCGCCACGTGACCGCCGCGGTCTACCCGGCCCTGCGCGCCGGCAGTTACGTCCTCTGGCAATCCGACGGGCGACCGACCGCTGCTGTGGACATCGACGGCGGCCGCGTCACCGTGGCGCGGTGGTCCGACATCGCGGTCTGACGCGGCCGCGCGAGAAGAACGAGCGGGGACCCAGCGCAACGGGACCCGCACAGCACTTGGCCGGAGCGAACCTCATCTGGCCAGGACCGATAGGTAGTCCATATCGATGGGAGAAGTCCATGCGGAACCTTCACAAGCTCGGCACCGGCGTCGTCGCAGCCGGCGCGGCGGGAGCGCTGCTCCTCGGCGCGCCCGCGATGGCCAGCGCCGCCCCGGCGACCGACTCCAGGGCGGACATCGAGGCCGAACTCGAAGCCGGACTGACCACCGTCGTCGAGGACCGCCTCGCCGAGGGCGGCGTCGACCTCGAAGCCCTGGTCGACGTCGAGATCGACGGCGACATCCTCATCGACATCGAACTGGACGGCGACATCGACGTCGACATCGAGGACGACCTGGAGGCCGAGCTCGAGGGCGACCTGGAAGCCGACATCGAGGCCTACCTCATCGTCGTGCTCGAGCTGGAACTGGACGACCTGCTCGACCTCTTCCTGTTCGTCAGCCTCGGTGCCGACATCGACGTCGACGTCGAGCTGGACCTCGAGACCGATGGCTCGGACTCCTCGCTCGATGTCGACCTCGACATCGACGGCGGACTGAGCATCCTGCTGGACCTGCACCTCTGACCCACCGACCGTCCGCGTCCGGCGGACGAAGGGGCGGGTCCCGGTTTCCATGATCGCCGGGACCCGCCCCTGATTTCACTTCGATCTCGCGCCGCTCGGCCACTACGGGTCGATGGTCTATGTGTGCGCTGGTAGGCGACGTAGACACCGCCCTGAGCGGCTACAGAGTCAGCAGCCGCACGGTGAGGTCCAGGCCGCCCTCCGGACGGGCCACTGTCGTCAGCGTGCCGCCGTGCGCGTCGACCACAGCAGCTGCGATCGACAGACCCAGCCCGAGGCCGTCGTCGGCGCCACGACGGCCGCCCAGCCGCTGGAACGGCTCGTAGAGCGACACGACCGCTTCGGCCGGGATCACCGGTCCGCTGTTGACCACCCTCAGCGTCGCCCCGTCCGGCCCGGCCGCTGTCGACACGCACACCCGGCCGCCGGGCTGGTTGTGCCGAACGGCGTTGTCCAGCAGGTTGCGGATCAGCCGTTCGAGCAGTCCGGGGTCGCCCGCGGCCGGAGCCGGGTCCAGCGTGACGTCGATCTCCACCCCGCGGGCCGCCGCGTCGGCCGTCAGCTCGGCCACGACCACGGCGACCGACTCGGCCAAGTCGACCGGCTGCCGGTCCAGCAGCCCAGGCTGGCTGCGGGCGAGCGTCAGCAGCGCCTCGATGATCCGCTCCTGCCGTTGCCCGGCCGCACGCACCCGGGCTAGCGCGGCCCGCAGCGCCTCGGCCGTGGCGTCGGCTTCGCCCAGGGTCACGTCGACGACGGCGCGCTGCAGCGTGAGTGGGGTGCGCAGCTCGTGCGAGGCGTGGGCGACGAACCGGCGCTGGGCGGCGAAGGCCGACTCCAGTCGGGCGAGCAGGTCGTCGAACGTCCCGGCCAGCTCGGTCAGCTCGTCGTCCGGACCGGTGGCGGCCAGCCGCTGGTCCAGCGCGTCGGCGGAAATGCGACGCACCCGAGCGGACATCTCACCCAGTGGGCGCAGCACCCGGCCGGCGACTATCCAGCCCAGCCCGAACGAGATCCCGGCCAGCACCGTCAGGGCGATCAGCGACGCGGTGAGCAGCCGGCGGACGTCCTCGGCGCGCTGTCGCTCCGCCTGCTCGCGTAGGTCCCCGGCGAGCTCCGGCGGGCCGACGGCGAGGTCGCCGGTGGGCGCCTCCGGCTCCGGCGGCGAACCGAGCAGCGGGCCGTGGGCGACCAAAACGTAGACCAGCCCAATCAGCACCGCCCCGGTCACCAGGAACAAGCCGCTGTAGAGCAGGGTCAGCCGCAGCCGGACGGTCGGCCGCCGCCAGGCCGGGCGCCGCCGGGTTTCGACGGCGGTCATGTCGGCGCCGCGATCCGGTAGCCGGCCTGCGGCACGGTCTCGATCAGCGGCGGGTCACCGAGTTTGCGCCGAAGCCGGCTGACCGTCACCTTCACCGTCTGCGTGAACGGGTTGGCGGCCTCGTCCCAGGCCCGCTCCAGCAGCTGCTCTGCCGAGACGACGGCGCCGCCGGCGACGAGCAGGATCTCCAGGACCGCCAGCTCCTTCGGGGTGAGGTCCAGCCGCTGCCCGTCCCGCGACGCCGCGCGCCGGGCCGGATCGATGCGCAGCCCGCCGTGCACCAGCGTGGGCGGGATCGCCGTCGCCGGACGCCGGGCCAGCGCCCGGATCCGCACCACCAGCTCGTCGAATGCGAACGGCTTGGGCAGGTAATCGTCGGCGCCGTGCTCGAACCCCGCCACACGGTCGGCTACCGAGCCGGCCGCGGTCAGCATCAGGATCCGGCCGGGCTATCCGCGGTCCACCAGCGACCGGCACACGTCGTCGCCGGAGACGCCCGGCAGGTCGCGGTCGAGGACCACGACGTCGTAGCCGTGCACGGACGCGTGGTACAGCGCGTCGTCGCCGTCGAAGGCGAGATCTACGGCCATACCTTCGCGCCGCAGCCCGATCCCGACGGTCTCGGCGAGCTCTCGGTGGTCTTCAACGATCAGTACACGCATCAGCGGCTCCGGCGTCCAGCCTGCCCGGACGAGAGTTACAGGGAGGTGACATCGGCTGTTCCGCTCCTGCAACCGGCCTTTCGCGAGGCTGGTGTCGTCAGCGCAACACGACCGCTTGGAGGAGACATGAGATGGACCTCGATCATCGGGGCGGCCGCCGTGGCCGCGATTCTACCGGCCGGGGTGGTGACGGCGACGGCGTTCGGATCGACCTGTGGCGAGTCTTTCGGGTCCGACGCCGCGGAGCAGTTCAGCGCCTGCATGCGCGAGCAAGGACTGGACAACTTCCCCGACGCGCACTTGACCGAATACGGAACGGTTCTGCTGGACGGCACCTGGGTGGACCCGTTCTCGCCCGAGTACCTAGCTGCCCTCGAGGAGTGCAAGGGGTTGCTGCCGGCGAGCATCACTCTGCCCGGCACGTTCGAGCTGCCCGCGCCGGAGCTGCCATCGCTCTCGTCGTTCTCGCCTCCGGAGGCACCGCAAGCGCCCGTGGCACCGCCGGCCCTGGAGTTGGCAGCGCCTTGACGGAACGCCCCGTCGGGACGGTGTCGGCATGCTCATCTGACGGGACGTCGAGTGACCTTGGGGTAAGCACGATCACGTCGTGACTCAAGCCAGACGGCACGCCAGCCGTGGGCGCAAGTGCGGGAGCCGGACCGTGACCTGCTGCCGGACACGGCAGACGGCAGCATGTCTCGGTACCTGTTCCGGGTGAACCCGCCGAGGCACCGCCAGGTGCGTAGCGTCTGCTCCAGTGTGGCCTGCCTTCGGGCGCGGCACTCGACCTCCAATCCGACAGATGGATCAGGCGCCTGAACTTCAGGGTCGCGGTGCCGATGTAGCCGAGCATCAATCCAGCGACGCGATCGCCAGTCCGGGGCGACTTGCGTGGCTGCTGCCGGATCCAGGTGGAGTCCGGTGGTGGCCCGTACGAGACCTCGACAACCGGCGGCAGGTGCGGCAAGATCGGGCGACGCGGGGAATGAAGAGTCCCGAATACCCCGCCGCGGTCGCCCCACCCGGGCGCTGGGTGGGGCGGCTTCGGATACCCACACTCAGACTCCCTGACACGGCCGGCCGTGTCAGGGAGTGGATCGCGACGCACTGCGGGTGCGGCTTCCGCCAGACCCCCGGCGCTGTGGGACGAGGCACTGCTGCTGCGCAGGGCCGGCACGTACCGATCCTTCGCGCCGTGGACGTTCGCCGGCGGCCACGGCGAGGACCGCGTGGTGAACCCGTAAGCCGCGCACCTCTGGAGGTCAGTCCTGTGCCGGCATCTCGACGACGCCCTTCACCCTCACGACGCGCCGCTGGTGGATCTCGACGACGGCGACCTGGCCGACCTCGCCGGGAAACGGCTCGTCAACCAAGTACGTCTCCTCGATCTCCGGCAGGTGCGACGCCGGCTTGAACCGCAGCGTCACGGTATGGCCCGGCTCGCCGTCCGGGAGCTCGCTGCTGATTCGTGCAATGGTACCGGTGACATGCATCATGACAATCCTCCGCATTTGCCGAACGCCCAGCTTACGGCCCGGGCAGAGGGTCAAGCTGTCTTCGCCGGCCGCCCGGCGCGGCGCTCCCACCGCTCGCCGAACGCCGCGACGCCGGCGCGAAGCCACAGGGAGCCGACGCCGAGCTGATAGGCCGGCTCCGGGAAATCGGGGTGCTCGTGGGCCAGCTGGTGCACGCGCTGCCGGCTGACGCCCAGGATCTCGGCGGCCTCGGGCCCGGACACCAGGTCCGGTAGGGTCGGCCGCTCCAGCTCGGCGTCGCGGACATCCTTACGCACTGCCTCGACCCGCACGACCGGCGCCGTTGGCAGCCTGAACCGGTCGGCGGCCGCCAGAATCTCGCTGACCGCCCGGTCGCGGGCGCCGTGCAGCGTGTAGGCGTCAAAGGTAACGGTCGCCGACCAGCCACGTTCGTCGCCGCTGACCTCAGCGTGCAGGCGCGCCAGCGCGGCGGTCATGGCGCCCAGCCGATCGGCGGTGGTTTCGCCGATGATCGCGGGGTCAAGCGGGGAGTGACCGTCGAGCAGGACGTCGACGGTCACGCAGTACCCGGTCATCATGCTCGCCTCCCTGGTGGCCACTCGCCACCGGCTAGGCAGACGAGAGCGATGAAGTTCTTGAGCGCCCGCGTGTCGCTGGGCGTCGACGCGGGCACGATCGGCGGCTGGGATCGGTTGGGCGGGTAGACCCGCGGGTGGCACCTGCCGCGCTTGTAGCGCCAGCCATGTTGGCTGATCTGGTGGTCGATGATCTCCCGGCCCGGCTGTTCCGTCCCCATCGTCATCATCCCCAGGATCCTCTACCCGTTCCCGGTGTAGAGGACTATTCGAGTCACTGTCAAGGTTTCTTGTGCCGCGCCCAGCTCGGCGAGCACGTCCGCAGTCACCGCCAGAACGGCCACAACCCCCGGCGGTCAACAGTCGAGCCCCGGCGAGTACTCGCCGGGGCTCGACTCCGTTCCATTGCCCATAGCAGAGTTCTGCTGCCGGTCGCCAACAACCAGGCAGATCATCCGCTACGATGCTGAAACAGACACCGCCGTCCAGCCGGAAACGATCATTGGCCCGAGCTCCGCATGCCGCCGCTTCCAGGTCCAACGCCCGTGAGCGAGTGTTGGACACGGCATACGCCCTGTTCAGTCGGCACGGGGTCCGTGGGGTAGGCGTCGACGAGGTCATCGCCCGGGCGCCTGTGGCCAAAGTGACGTTCTACCGGCACTTCCGTTCCAAGTCCGATCTCGTCCTCGCCGTACTCGAACGACGCGAGCAGGAGTGGACGACCGGCTACGTCGAAGCCGAGTCCGAACGGCGAGGCTCGAACGCCGAGGAGCGCCTGCTGGCGATCTTCGACGTCTTCGGCGAATGGTTCGCTCGCGATGACTTCGAGGGATGCACGTTCATCCGGGTCCTCCTCCAGGTCGATGCGGACAACGTCGTTGGCCAGGCGAGCCTGCACTACCTGGAGAACATCAGGGCCATGATCCGCAGCCGGGCGGTCGAGGCCGGCCTGCGTGACCCGGACGACTTCGCTCGGTCGTGGCACATCCTGATGAAGGGCGCCATTCTCGCCGCCGCCGACGGCGAACCCGAGGCCGCCAGGCGCGCCCAGGACATGGCCCGAACGCTCATCGACAACTTCCGGTGACGCATCTTGATCACCTGAACGGTGTCCACGGAGCCGGGCAGTCCGGCGAGTAGCGGGGTAGATGGTTGTGGACGCCGTTGTCGCTGGACGCCGGGAATCGATCGCAGAAGGTAGGTCGCGACACAGCGGTGTCCGGGTCGAACCTGCGGGTCAGCGACGCGTAGATCGCGCCGCGCTGACTGCTCACCTTCGCCGTCGTGCGCCCAGTGACACCGGCCGCCAGCCGGTCGCCAGCCTCGATCAGCGTCACCGTCAGCCCGGCCCGTTTGTCCCGGCCACCACCCGGGCCGGCGGTCAGCGGGCAGTCGGCGATGCCTGCCGAGCGGTGGTGAATGCGGAACCGCGATCGCGGGTACTGCCGGAGTCATGAGGTCCTCGTGAAGGCCGTCGTGCTGAACTGCACGCTCAAGCCGTCGCCGCAGCCGTCGAACACCGGCGCGCTGGCCGACGTCGTCGCGAGCTACCTGCGCGACGACGATGTCGACGTCGCCACGTTCCGGCTCGCCGACCTGAACCTGCCGCCCGGCGTCGAGACCGACATGGGCGACGGCGATGACTGGCCTCGTGTGCATGACGCGATCTTGGCCGCCGAGATCCTCGTCATCGCGAGCCCGACGTGGGTGGGCCGGCCGTCGTCGCTGGCGCAGCGGGCGCTGGAGCGGCTGGACGCGATGATCTCCGAGACCGACGACACCGGGCGGCCGGTCGCGTACGGCCGGGTCGCCGGCGTCGTCGTCACCGGCAACGAGGACGGCGCCCACCACGTCATCGCCGAGCTGGCCGGCGGCATGGTCGACATCGGGTTCACCATCCCGGCACAGGCGTGGACGTACTGGCACCTCGGCCCCGGACCCGGACCGGACTACCTCGACGACACCAAGGGCCACGAGTGGGCGCACTCGACCGGCCGGACGATGGCGGCCAACCTGGTCGCCGTCGCCCGGGCACTGGCCGAGTCACCGCTGCCGGCGCCGTCCTGACGCCCGCGAGTCTCGGCGTCGCTGACGTAACGCCTCGACGTCGGCGATGAGCTTCGGGTCTCGGTTCGTCGGTCTCTCGGCCCGTAACCCGGGGGCCCGGCGCCCGGTTACGACGCGTGAAGCCGGCGCGGACCGGGTACGGACTCCTCCGCACGGAAGGGGTGGGTGGATGCGGCTGCGACGCTGGGATCCGGCCGGTCCGGCGATCCTGCGGCGCCGCCGGGGCCGCGGCTTCGGCTACGTCGGCGTCGACGGCGCGGTGCTGCGCGACGAGGAGGCCCTGGCCCGCATCAGGGGCCTGGTCATCCCGCCGGCCTGGGCGGACGTCCGCATCTGCCCGTGGCCGCACGGCCACCTCCAGGCCGTCGGCACCGACGTCGCCGGACGGCGGCAGTACCTGTACCACGACGCCTGGCGCGAGCAGCGGGACCGGCAGAAGTTCGAACGCGTCCGGGACTTCGGCCGGACGCTGCCGAAGGCGCGCGCCCGCATCGCCGACGACCTCGCTACCCGCGGCCTCAACCGCCGCCGGGTCCTCGCCGCGGCTGCCCGGCTGCTCGACATCGGGTTCTTCCGCATCGGCGGCGAGGCCTACGCGCAGGAGAACGGCTCGCACGGCCTGGCCACCGTCCTGCGCTCACACGCCGGCATCGCCGGCGGCAGCGTCGTGTTCGAGTACCCGGCGAAGTCCGGCCAGGAGCGGGTCCAGGCCGTCGCCGACGACCAGGTCGTGGACGTTGTGCGCGCACTGATGCGCCGCCGCGAGCCGGACCAGACGCTGCTCGCGTACTACGAAGGGCGAGCCTGGCACGAGGTCCGCTCGGCCGAGATCAACGACTACCTGCACGAGGTCTGCGGCGACGACAACAGCGCGAAGGACTTCCGCACCTGGCACGGCACCGTGCTCGCCGCGGTCGCACTGGCGACCGCGACCGAGGACGACCCCGCGGCGCTCAGCCGGACCGCCCGCCGCAGCGCCGAGACGCGCGCGATCAAGGAGGTCGCCGAGTACCTCGGCAACACCCCGGCGGTCGCCCGGTCCGCCTACGTCGACCCCGCGGTGATCGAGGCCTTCGAGCAGGGCGTCACCATCCGGCCGACGCTGGAGCGGCTCGGCACCGACGACGTGCTGGTCGGCGAACAGGACCGCGACCGGGTCGAGCGCGCCGTCCTCGGCCTCCTCGACGACTCGGCTAACCCCGGCCGGGGACGAACTCCTGCGCCTTGGCCTTCACGCCCTGGACCAGAACCCGCCACGCGTTCGGGTCACCCTTGAGCAGTGCTTCGGTGGTCTCCTTGAGCTGGTCGAAGGTCGCGTGCGGCGGGATCGGCGGCACCTCGGGGTCGCACCGGACGTCCAGGAGGACGGGTCCGTCGGCCGTCAGCGCCCGGTCCCACGCGTCGCCGAGCTGATCCGGCGCGTCGACCTCGATCCCCTCGAGGCCGAACCCGCGCGCCGCCGCCGCGTAGTCGACGTCGGGCAGCGTCTGCGACTCCTCGAACTTCGGCGCGCCACCCAGCGCCCGCAGCTCCCATGTCACCTGGTTGAGGTCGTTGTTGTGGAACACGCAGACGACGAGCCGCCGGTCGGCCCAGCGATCCTGGTAGCGGGTGATCGTCAGCAGCTCGGCCAGCCCGTTCATCTGCATCGCGCCGTCGCCGACGAGCGCGACGACCGGGCGGTCCGGGTGGGCGAACTTCGCGCCGATCGCGTACGGCACCCCGGCCCCCATCGTCGCCAGCGTGCCCGACAACGACCCGCGCATACGACCACGCATCCGCAGCAGACGCGCGTACCAGTTCGTCGACGACCCGGAGTCGGCGGTGACGATCGCGTCGTCGGGGATCCGCAGCGACAGCTCGTGCACGATCCGCATGGGATTGACGGGCTTCGCGTCGACCATCGCCTGCCGCTCGACGGTCTCCCACCAGTCCACGACGCTCGCCTCGACCCGCGACCGCCAGGAGCGGTCGGTCCGCGGCCGCAGTAGCGGGATCAGCGCCCGCAGCGTCGGGCCGGCGTCGCCGACGAGGTTGACCTCGGTCGGGTAGCGCAGGCCGGCCATGCGCCCGTCGAGATCGATCTGGACCGCCCGCGCCTGTCCGAACTCGGGCAGGAACTGGCTGTACGGGAAGCTGGATCCGACGATCAGCAGGGTGTCGCAGTCGCGCATCAGCTCGTAGCTGGCCCGGGTACCGAGCAGCCCGATCGACCCGGTGACGTACGGCAGGTCGTCGGAGAGCACGTCCTTCCCCAGCAGCGCCTTCGCCACACCGGCGCCGGTCGCCTCGGCGACCTCCATCACCTCGCCGGCCGCGCCGCGGGCGCCCTGCCCGATCAGGATCGCGACCTTCTCCCCGCGTTGACGACCTCGGCCGCGGCCTGGAGCTGCTCCTCGGACGGGACGACGACCGACGACGGCGTGTCCGGCGGGCCGGACGGCACCTGCCGGAACGCATGAGCGGGCGGGTGGTAGTTCAGCTCCTGCACGTCGGCCGGCACGATGATCGCCGTCGGCACCCGGCGGGTCAGCGCCGTCCGGAACGCGCGGTCGACGGCGTTCGGCAGCTGCTCGGGGACGTTCACCTCGATCAGATACTCGCCGGCAACATCTTTGAACAACGCCTGCAGGTCGACCTCCTGCTGGTAGTACCCGCCCATCGCCGCACGGCCCGTCTGCCCGACGATCGCGACCACCGGCACGTGGTCGAGCTTGGCGTCGTAGAGGCCGTTGAGCAGGTGGATCGCTCCGGGTCCGGAGGTCGCGACGCACACGCCAGGCCGGCCGCTGAACTTCGCGTACCCGACGGCTTCGAACGCCGCCATCTCCTCGTGCCGCGACTGGACGAACCTCGGCTCGTCGTCCGCCGCCTCGAACGCCGCGATGATCCCGTTGATGCCGTCGCCCGGGTAGCCGAAGACCTGCTCGACCCCCCATTCGCGCAACCGTCCCAGCAACCGGGCCGCCACCGTCTCGGCCATGATGTCTCCTCACTCGGTGTTGGCTTCCGTCCAGGCCCATACCCGAACGGCTGGAGGTCACGAGCTGGAGTCGCCCTCGGCTCTCAGCCGCGGGAGCACCTCGGCGCCGTAGAAGTCGAAGAAGGCGTCCTGATCGGGGCCGATCTGGTTGACGAAGACGTCGCGGTACCCGGCGTCGAGGTACTCGCTGATCGCCTGAACGTGCCGGTCGGGATCCGGCCCGCACGCGTGCGAGGCGGCGATCTGGTCGGCGGTCACCAGGCTCGATGCCTGCATCAGGTGTTCAGGCGTGCGCAGGACCTGGGCGAGTTCGCCGGGAAGCCCCTCGTTGGGCCAGAATCGATGCGCCGTACGTGCCGCCTCCGCGGCGTCGGTGCCGTCGCAGACCTTCACTCCACCCTGGGTCGGCTTGCCGGCTCCTCCTGCCCGCTCGAACGCCGCGATGAGGCCGGCGTCGGGGATCGTCGAGATCAGTCCGTCGCCGATCCGTCCCGCCAAAGGCGCGGCCGCCGGCGCGAAGGCCGACACGTAGACCGGCGGCGGCGTTTCCGGCCTGGTGTAGAGACGCGCGTGCTCGACGCGGTAATGCTCACCGGCCCGGGTGACGACCTCACCGGTCCACAGCTCGCGCATGACCTCGACGGCCTCTTCCAGCATGGCCAGCCGGGTCGCGGCCAGCGGCCAGGGCGAGCCCGTGACCTGTTCGTTGAGGGCCTCACCGCTGCCAACGCCGAGGACGAAGCGTCCGTCGTGCAGCACCGAGACCGTCGCGGCCGCCTGCGCGACGACGGCCGGATGGATACGGACCGTCGGGCAGGTGACGGCCGTCGTGATCGGCAGGTCGGTCTCGCGCGACAGCGCACCGATCACCGCCGACGAACGAACTCTGACCCTGCTGATCGGTCCACGGGTGGAAGTGGTCGGAAATCCACAACGCCTCGAATCCAGCCTTCTGTGCCCGCGCGGCCTGCCGGATCAGTTCCCGCGGCTCCCAGTCCTCACTAGCGAGGAAGTACCCGAACGTCATGATCACAGCCCCTCTCCTGTGTGCAGGTCAGCTCCGTGGTTCGGGGTCGATCGCAGCGTCGTCCCCTGCGCGGGTCCGGCCGGACCGGCACCCACCTTCTCGTTGATGGTGTCGATCTTCCGTTGTTGTCCGGCCTAGTCTCGCGTGACCTCGTCGCGCAGCTCGGCCTTCGACATCGACGAGGTGCCGTGGACGCCGGGGTTGCGCGCCTGCTGGGCCAGTTCGTCGCGGGTGGCGTCGCCGGGCCGGTCGCCGAGATGTTCGGCCCGCGCGGCGAGGAACGCCTCTCACCGGCCTCGTCCCGCGCGACGGGGTACACCTCGGCCTCCTCGGCCCGGCTGTGCGCCACCAGCAGCGCCGTCACCTCCGTCACCGCCAGGTCCCGCCGCCCCGGGTCGGTGCGCAGCAGCTCGAAGAGCCGCTCGATCTCCCGGTGGTCCTTCTCGATCAGGTCGACCACGTCACGGCTGTCAGTCATCGCTGCCACCCCTTTCGGTTGCACTCTCGCGAACTGGCCGGGCCCATACCCCGGCCCACGTCGCCACATGCACCCGGCATGGAGCGTTCCGATGCCGGGTACGACCGATCTGGAAATGGCGACTGGGAGGCTCGATGACGAGCACGTTCTCGCAGTGGACGCTGGACGTCCGGGACGTGGGCCTGATGACACGATTCTGGGCCGCGGCGCTGGGCTATCGGATCCTGCCCGACGACAACGGCGACGGCGTCCACCTGTGGCCTCCCGAGGACGCACCGGCGGGCAGGCTCACCGTCTGGCTGCAACCCAGCGCCGGGCCCAAGCACGGGAAGAACCGCAACCACCCGGACCTCGTCGCGGCGACAGGGACAGCCGACGCGGAGGTCGAGCGGCTGCTCGGGCTCGGCGCCACCCGCGCCGACGTCGGCCAGACCGGACGTGAGGGGTTCACCGTCCTGGCCGACCCGGAGGGCAACGAGTTCTGCGTCCTGCACCGCCGCCGGTCGTCCTAACCGGGCTCGCTCAGTCGCCCAGGAGGGTGCCCAGGGGCCCGAGGCCGATGTCGAGGTCGCGCTCCATCAGCTACCTGATCAGCTCGACGACGGTGAGGACGAGCTTGAACAGGTCGCGCTCGACGGAGTCCGCGTCGGCATCGATCCGGCTCGGCAGGACATGCACCGGCTCGTTCACCGTCTCTCCTCCGCTCGGATCGACCGGATCAACGCGTGCAGACGGAGCTCGACCAGGTCGACGCCGGCCAGCGAGATGGTGATGTCGCCGGACAGGGCAGGACGTCGTCGAGCGACTCGACGACGGCCAGCGGTCATCCGGCTACGGCGACCAGGACAGCGCTGTCAGGCTGCGGGACACCACATGCAGTCAGGCGAGGTCGACGTGAACCGAGCCGCACCCGTCGATGCGGGCACTCACCTGTTGGCCGTTGTGCACCGCCACCTCGACGATCGATCCCATGATCACGACGTCACCGGTTCTGAAGCCTTCGCCGAGATCGGCAAGCAGCCGAGCCGCGCACAGCAACAGATGATCGAGGTCCCGCCGAGCACGGCCCTGGGCGAGTACCGCGCCATCGATGGTCGCGCCGGCATGCGCCGCTCGCCGCGGGAACCCCGGGGTCCAGGGCCCGAACAACACGGCGCGGTGGAATAGGTTCGCGGCCAGGATGGCGGCTGGGTCGTCGCTGCCGCCGAGGTCACACAGCTCCAACGCGACCGTGAAGCTGCCCGCTGCCGCTCGGACCTCGTCCAGCCCACCGTCTGGGTCAACCGCCCGCTTGAAGCGGACCGCAATCTCGACGTCGGCGCGGGGCACGGCATAGGCCGCCACGGAACATCGTGATCCGCTCGGCAACACGGTTAGGGAGGTGAGATACCCGACGACAGGGCCGCCGCCGATACGCTCGCGATCGCCTAAGCCGAGCTTCCAGCCGATCCGCATAGCACCGCTATCCAGCGCGGCCTGACGCACGGCGAGTTGCGCTTCGAGCGCCCGAAGCAGCTTCGGATTGGACTCGGCCACCGCCGCCCCCTACCCCTGGCCCGGTCGAGGAGACGCGACCGCTCGTGCGACCAGCTTCGCATCGGGGGCTCCACGGCGCGCATGTGGTGGCCGAGCCGTGGTGGGCCGTCTCCGAGGGCCTAGCGGCTTGTCGTGTACGACATCGTTCACCTTGGTCGGCCTCCTTCGCGGTGGCGTCTAGCCAGCACCTACCCCTCTGGCCGGTCCGCCATGCAGACGACCCGAGGGGCTGATCAGCGAAGATTCGACACGACGGGGTGCTCGGGATCGAGCTTCTGCGCGCTCGATGAGTTTCGGCCTGACCGAGGTCAGCCTTGGTGACACCACACGAATGGAGCACGAGATGACCAGCCAGGATCAGCTGAAGATCGGGATGTATTCCTTCGACTGTGCCGATGCCGCCGCCTTGGCCGGCTTCTGGGCTCGGCTACTCGGCCGATCGGTCGACGATGGCGCGACCACCGCCTTCGCGACCATCGGCTTCGAGGACGACGGCCCGACCTGGATGTTCCACCAACCCGCCGGCGACCTCCCGACCGGGGACAACCGGCTTATGCTCGACCTCGGCGGTGAGCCGAACTGGCGCGAGCAAGCCGACCGGGTCGAGGCTCTCGGCGGCCGGCGCATCAGCGACAACGAACAGGACGGCGTTCGCTGGGTGGAGTTCCGAGACCTGGAGGGCAACACCTTCCGCATCTTCGCGCCCCGCCCCGCATAGTCCCGAACCCGACGCCGGTGGCGGTACGAACTGCGGCCGGATGGCGCCAGGCGCACCCGCGTCGCGAAGGGTTCGGCCAACCCCGGCGTCCGCTCGCTCGCGCCGCGGTGCTGCACGCCCTGCTTTCCGGCAGGCAACCGCCGTGGTATCCACGGGGCACGCTCCCCCGGCTCAGGCCGCTGCCGAGGCCGTGCAGCGCTCCGCATGAGCCGCCCCGTCGGCGATGGGGACGCCCTCCGCCACCTCGGGTTCAGAAACGGCCTCAGCCCTCGACGTGTGATCTCCGGCCAGGTCGTCGAGATCCGGCCCCGCCTCGGCCGGCCCGCTCGACGTCCGGGTCGAGGAGCCATCGGCCGTTCCGATCTACGCAGCCAGCTGGAGCGGTCCGCATGTACGCTGACGCGCACCCGAAGACTAGGCCGTCCAGTCCAACTGGATCAGGAGGCACCTATGCCCGGTTTGCTCGCGTCTCCGCGCCTGCTCACCGACGGGCTGACCATGGTCGAGTCCGGCCGTTGGCACCAGGGCCGGCTGTGGTTCGCCCACTGGGGCAGCGGCGAAGTGATCGCGGTCGATCTGGAGGGCCGGCATGAGGTCGTCGGGCCGGGCCGGGCCGGGCCGCGACGGGATGGGCTGGTCGATCGCCTGGCTGCCCGACGGCCGGCTGCTGGTCTCTGGCGAGGAAATGACTCGGGTGGAGCTGGACGGCTCAGCTGTGCGACACAGCCCGCAGGGCGGTAACGAGCTCGTGGTCACCCCAGCCGGCCACGTCTATGTCAACGGCGCCGACTTCGATTTCCTCGGCGGCGGCGCACCCGAGCCTGGGTGGATTCGCCTGGTCGGACCCGATGGCACCGCTCGCGACGTCGCCGGCGATATCGAGTTCCCCAACGGGATGGTGGTCACTCCCGATGGCTCGACGCTGGTCGTCGCGGAGTCCTTTGCCGGCCGGTTGTCGGCCTTCGACATCGGGGCGGATGGCTCGTTGTCAGGCCGTCGCACGTGGGCGGAGGGGCTGGGACCGGACGGCATCTGCGTTGACGCCGACGGCGGCATCTGGTGCCAGACCGCTGACACCCACGCGCACACCGGGACCGGTCCCGCGGGAGCAGCGGTCCGGGTGCTCGATGGCGGTGAGATCACCCATCGGGTCGAGACCGAACTTCCCTGCTTCTCGTGCGCGCTTGGCGGGCCGGAGGGCCGCCACCTGTTCCTCCTGTGCAACGAGTTCGACGGCATCGACCAGCTCGAATCAGTCCTCGCGCGCCGCAGCGCACGCATTTACGTCACCGAGGTGCCCGAGTAGAGCGCCGCCCCGGAACCGGCCAAGTCCGAGAGTGGGACGAGTCGCCGCCTTCGCCCACTCAGCTGAACATCAGCGATTCGGGCTGGGGTGACAGCGTCCGGTCGAGCACCAGGCAGGCGGCGCCGATCGCGCCGACGTCCGCGCCCAGCGCGGTCTCGGTGACGGTCGTCGGATGCATCTTCTCCACGAACGGCGACCGGTTGATGACGTCGGTCGCGATCGGCAGAAACCACGACGACAGCTGCGGCCAGATTGGCCCGCCGAAGACCACCAGATCGGAGTCGAGCAGCGTGGCCGCGGCGGCGACACCGCGGGCGACCCGGCCCGCCCAGCCGTCCAGGATCGCCGTCGCGCCGACGTGCCCCTGCTCGGCCAGGCCGGTGAGGACCTGCAGGCTCTGCTCCGACGCGTGCGGACTGGTGGTGGTGTGGCTCGCGTCCAGGACGCCGGTCGCGACGGCCTCCTCGACCAGCGCGCGCGTCGTGCAGTTCGCGTCGAGGCCGCCGACCTCACCGGCGTTCGCCGACGCGCCCCGGACGATCGAGTTCTCCACCACGATCCCCATGCCCGAGCCGGTGCCCAGGTAGAAGAAGAGGAAGTTCCCGGTGTTCGCGGCCGCGCCGGCCCACCGCTCGGCGATGGCCGCGGCGGTCACGTCCTTGTCCAGTATCACCGGCAGCCCGGTCGCGTCGGCCAGGTGGTCGCGCAGCGGCACCCGCACCCAGCCGGCCAGCTGCGGCGGGTCGACGACCAGCCCGGCGGCCGCGTCGATCGGGCCGGGCGCGGCGATGCCGAGCCCGAGGATGCGGTCCTGCTCGACGCCGGCCCGCTCGACCAGCGTCCCGACCGACTCACCGATCTCGGCCATGGTCTGGTCCGGGTCGACGACCTCGGGCGTCGGGCGCCGCAGCCCTTCGACGACGCGGCCCTCGAGGTCGAGCACGACGTACGTGACGACCGCCGGGTCCAGGTGCACGCCGATGGCGAACCTGGACACCGGGTTGATGGTCAGGATCGTGCGCGGTTTGCCGGCGCCGGTGCTCTGCTTGCCCGTCTCTTCGACGAGGCCGCGGTCGAGCAGCCGGCGGCAGATGTTCGACACCGTCTGCGCGGACAGCCCGGTCGCCCGGGCCAGCTCGACCCGGCTCATGCCGTTCGCGGACCGCCGGATCGCCTCGAGGACGACCGACTCGTTGAAGTCTCCGACGCGCGGCAGGTTGGTCCCCCGCCTCGCCGGCGCACTGTGAACGCTCACCCCGTGTCCCCCTCTGTTGCGGCCCGCCGCCCGTTGCCCGGTCCCGGCGCTCCCCATCCGCGCCGGGCCGTGAACCCGAGGACGCGGCGCCCGCGGCTCGTGTCGAACAACGACGCGTGCCCGGCGAGCTGCGCACGGACCTCGGTATCGGGCAGGTACGCCGCCACCAGCTCGGCGGTCGGGGTCTCCGACAGCGTCTCGCCGGCGGCGATGTTCACCACATGATGCCCCTTGACCGGGCTGGTCAGCGAGGCCAGCACGGCGTCGGCCGCGTCGAGCGTGTGCACCCACCCCCAGAGGTCGCGCCGGGCGCCGGCGAGGTCGGCGCGCAGCTCGCGCACGCGATCAGCCAGCCTCCGCCCGGCGCCGACGAAAGGGAACCGCAGGCAGATCGTCGCCGCGCCCCATCGCCGGGTGACGTAGGCGGCGACCTCCTCGGTGACGACCTTGGACAGGCCGTAGGCGTCGACCACCACCACCTCGTGGTCCTCGGTCACCGGGACGTGGTCCGGGCGCAGGTCGCGGTCGGCCCAGGCGAACCCGAGGGCGGAGGCGCTCGACGCCACCACGATGCGGCCCACCCCGGCCCGCCCGGCCTCGTCCAGCACGAGGAACGACGAGGTGACGTTCTGCCCGAACGTGACGTCGTCGGGGTACTGGCCGGGCGACGGGATCGCTGCGAGGTGCACGACGGCGTCGACGACGGCCGGCCCGGGACCGGGCCGCAGGCAGTCCAGCACGAAGTCCCGGTCCAGCACGTCGCCGACCCGGACCTCGAGCCCGTCCACCGGCTCGGCCGGGACCCGGTCCGCCCCGACCACCCGCAGGCCGGCCGCCGTCAACGTCTCCACCACGGCCCGGCCGATGCCGCCCGCGGCGCCGGTCACCAGGACCGTCGCCCCAGGCTGTACGACCGTCATCCCTTGACCGCCCCGACGAGCCCGTTGACGAAGTACCGCTGCGCGCTGAGGAACAGCAGGACGATCGGGATGACGACGATCAGCGCGCCCGCCATCAGGACGTTGTACTGGACGACCGTCTCCGACTGCAGCGCCTGCAGCCCGATCGGCAGCGTGTAGCGGCTTGGGTCGTTCAGCGAGACTCGGCTCAACAGGTACTCGTTCCAGGTCGGGATCGCGGTCAGCAGCGCGATCGTGATCAGCGCCGGCCGCGCGATCGGCAGATAGACGGTCCGGAAGATCCGCAGGTCGCCGGCGCCGTCCACCCGCGCGGCGTCGCGCAACTCCTGCGGGACGGTGCTGAACGCGTTCGTCAGCAGTAGCACCGCCAGCGGCGCCGTCCCGTTGACGAACGGCAGGATCAGCCCGAGGTGGGTGCCGAGGATGCCGAGGTTCCTCTCCAGCAGCACGATCGGCAGCAGCGTCACCACGCTGGGCACGAACAGCAGCGCGAGGAACAGCTTGTACAGCAGGTCGCGGCCGGGGAAGCGCAGCACAGCGAACCCGTAGGCGGCCAGCGAGTAGATGATCACCACCAGCACGGTGGTGACGGCGGTGACCCGCACGCTGTTGAGGAAGTAGTCGACGAAGTTGATCTGGCTCCACGTGTCGGCCAGCGTCGCGAACGTCGGGTTGTCCGGGATCAGGCCGGTGCCCGCGATCATCTCCTCGCGCGTCTTGAACGCGGCGGACACCATCCAGAGGAACGGGTACAGGCTGACCAACGCGTAGCCGGCGAGCAGCACGCCCATGACGACGCGCGGCACGACGACGCGCGGCCGGAACGGGCGGCGGGCACGCCGCGGACGGGTCGCGGCGACAGCCGCGACGGCGGTCACGTCCGGCTCCGCAGCAGCCGCTGGTTGACCAGCGCGACGATCAGCGCGACGACGAACAGCATCCAGCCCAGCGCACTGGACATGCCCAGCGTCGCGCGCATGTCGGACTGGAACGCCAGCCGGTACGTCTCCAGCCCGAGCACGTTCGTCGCCTCCCCCGGGCCGCCGTTGGTCATGATGAGGAAGACCTCGAAGCTCTGCAGCGCGTGCCGGACCTGCAGCAGCAGCACGACCAGCGTCATGCCGTTGAGCAGCGGCCAGACCACGCTGAGATTCGTCCGCCACCAGCCGGCGCCGTCGATCTGCGCCGCCTCGGTGACCGACGAGTCGATCGCCTGCAGGCCCGTCAGGTACAGCAGCATCGCCACCGGCGCCGTCGTCCACACCGTCACGATGATCAGCGTCGGCAGCGCGGTGTCGGGGTTGCCGAGGAAGCCCTGCGGCTGCTCCAGGCTGCCCAGCCCGACCGAGCCCAGGACGAGGTTGATCGCGCCGTCCGGCTCCAGGATGTACTGCCAGGCGAAGTAGATGGCGATGCCGGCCGTCACGTGCGGCAGGAAGTAGACCGAGCGCAGCACCGCCCGGAACCGGCGCACGGAGTTGAGCAGCACCGCGAGCGGGAAGCTGACCGCGATGGTGAGCAGCGGCACCGCGATCAGCACCCACAGCGTGTTCCTCGCTGCCTCCTGGACGGCCGGCGCGTAGGCCGGGTCGCGCCACAGCAGGTCGAGGTAGTTGTCGATGCCGACCCACACCCAGTTCGGGGTGAAGCCGTTCCACTCGGCGAAGCTCAGCGCGAAACCACGGGCGATCGTGTAGGCGCCCATGACCGCGAACAGCCCGAGCGCGGGCCCGATGAACGCGTAGCCGAGCAGCGACTCGCTCAGGCCGTGCCCGCGCCAGGGCGGCCAGGACCGGCGCCGGCCGCCGGCCTCGCCGCCGCCGGCCTCTCCGCGGCCGGCGGCGGCCGCGGAGAGGTCGTTGACGACGGTGGTCATGACCCGGACCAGTAGGCATCCAGGAGTGTGGCCATCTCGTCGGCCGTTGTCGGTGCGTCGGTCTCGCCCAGCGGCGAGAGGTTGACCAGGACCGCGCCGAAGTCGGAGAGCTGGAATCCGCCCGGCTGGTAGGTCGTGTCGCCCGGGTTGAACGCGTCGTCGCCGGTGCCGAACGACTCGATCATGGCGCCGAGCACCGGGCCGACCGAGCTCGACGGGTCGTCGCCCATGTCGACGGGCGGCAGGTCCAGGGCGTCCTGGGCGAACTGCGTCGCGACGTCAGGCTGGCTGAGGAACTGCACCCACTCCCGCGCGGCCTCGGGGTTCTCGCTGCTGGACGAGATCGACAGCCCGGTGAGCGTCAGCGGCGCCAGCTGCGCCTGCGGGTGCACCGAGCCCTCCGGCGGGGGCACCGGGAAGGTGATGAGGTTCTCGGTGTCGTAGCCGTTCTGCGAGAGGAAGGCCAGGGTGAACGTCCCGCCGACGAGGTAGGTCGACTCGCCGTTCGCGAAGGCGATGTCCGCCTCGTCGATGCCCAGCGTCTGGACGCCGGGCTGCCAGTACGGCGTCAGCTGGTCGTAGACCTCCAGTGCCCGCAGGCCGTTCGCCGAGGCCCAGTTGACGTTGCGGTCGTCGGAGTACAGCGCCTCGAAGTCGTCGCGCCCGAACAGGTGGTACGCCATCGGCTGCATGATCCAGTTGAGACCGGTCGACGGCTCCTTGAAGCCCAGCCCGATCGTGCCGGACTCCGGGTCGGCCGCCTGGACGGTCTCGAGGTCGGCGATGAACTGCTCCCAGGTGGCGGGCGCCTCGGTGATGCCCGCGGCGGCCAGCCGCTCGGCGTTCGCGTAGACGATGCCGAACGTGCCGACGGTGAACGGGACGCTGAAGCGCTGCCCCTCCTCGACGCCGGCGTAGTTCGAGCCCTCCTGCTGCGACAGCTCGTAGTAGTCGGCGGTGACGGTGCCGTCCTCGCTGATCGACTCGCTGTACTGGCCGGCCCATTCGTCGGTGATGTCGTCGGTCAGGTCGTCGACGATGCCGGCGGCGCCGAAGATGAAGTCCTCGCCCTTCGCGTGCACCTCCATGACGTCGGGGAGGTCGCCGGTCGAGGCAGAGGCCTGCACCCGCTGCTGGAACACGTCGTCAGGCGTGATGGCCTGGATGGAGACGGAGACGCCGGTCTCTTCCTCGAACGCCGTGGCGGCGTTCTCCAGCGCTTCGACATGGGATTGCTTGAACGTCCACATGGTGAGGGAGTCGCCGCCCTCGGACTCGCCGCCGGTGTCGTCGGAACCACCGCAGGCGCCGAGCAGCGCGGCGACGGACAACCCGGTCGCCAGGGCAATGGACGGACGTGTCGGGCGACGTCGGTGTCGGTTCACGCTCACGCCTTTCGTCATGGCCCGCCACATTGCGTGCCGATGACGGTTGAATGTAAATCAAATTGATGTACGGTGTCAATCACACATTTCGGGCAGGACTCACCCGGCACGAGGAGGTACCGGATGACTGCTCCAGCCGCGCCGCCCTCGCCCCGTCCGCCCACCTCCGGACCGCCTCTGACCCGCGCCGACTGGGAGCGGACGGCGGACCAGCTGCTGCTAGCCGTCCGCCCGTTCGCCAGCGCCCGGCACGGCCTGGTGCACCTCCCCGGCTCCCCCAGCATCAGCGGGCGATGGAGCGACGGCCTGGAGGGGTTCGCCCGCACGTTCCTGCTGGCCGCGTTCCGGCTGCGCGGCGCCGGCGGCAACGATCCGCACGACCTCGCCGCCTGGTACGCCGAGGGGCTGACCGCCGGGCTCGACCCGTCCGGCCCGGAGCGCTGGCCGGAGTTCGCTGAGTGCAACCAGGCCAAGGTCGAGGCCGCGTCCGTCGCGATCGCGCTGCACGAGACCCGGCCGTGGCTCTGGGACCGGCTGGCGCCCAGCGTCCAGCACCGGCTGTCCGGGTGGCTGGCGGGCATGGTCGGGCAGCCCATGCCGGGCAACAACTGGGTCTGGTTCCAGGCCGTCACCGAGGCGTTCAACCGCACCGTGGGCGGGCCGTGGCAGCAGGCCGACCTGGACCGGACGGTCGAGCAGACCGAGCAGTGGTACGCCGGCGACGGCTGGTACTCCGACGGGCTCAGCGGCGGGGCGCACCGCAACTTCGACCACTACAACGCCTGGGCGATGCACCTCTACCCGCTGTGGTTCTGCCGCGTGCTCGGCGCCGCCGCACCGGACGGGCTGCTGGATCGCTACCGGACCCGCCTGACCCGGTTCCTGGACGACGCCAGGCACCTGGTCGGCGCGAACGGCTCGCCGCTGGTGCAGGGCCGCTCGCTGACCTACCGGATCGCGGCGCTGGCGCCGTTCTGGACCGGCGCGCTGTTCGCCGCCACGCCGCTGCCGCCGGGTCAGACCCGCCGGGTCGCGAATGCGATGCTGCGGCACTTCCTCGACCACGGAGCCGTCGACGAGCACGGCCTGCTGACCCCCGGCTGGCACCACCGCTTTCCCAACCTCCTGCAGGTCTACTCCGGGCCGGCGTCGCCGTACTGGGCGAGCAAGGGCTTCGCCGGTCTGCTGCTGGACCCGTCGGACCTGGTCTGGACCGCGCCGGAGCAGCCGCTCCCGGTCGAGACCGCCGACTTCGGCCGCACCCTGGCCGGACCCGGCTGGCTGGTCGCCGGCACGCGGTCCGACGGCGTGGTGCGCGTGGTCAACCACGGCAGCGACCACGTCGACCCGGCCCGGTGTGCGACCGACGACCCGGCCTACGCGCGCGTCGCGTACTCGACGCACGTAGCACCGGAGATGCCGGACGACCCGAGCGGCGGCCCCGCCGACTCGTGCGTGACGCTGCTCGACGCCGCCGGTCGCGCCGCGCACCGGCGCCCGCTCACCCGGCTGCTGGTCGCCGGACACGTGGCCGTGTCGCGGCACCGGGCGCACTGGCCCGAGGACGAGTCGCCCGACCCGTTCCGCGGTCCCGACACCACCTACCGGCTCGGCCCGGTGCTGACGACCGCGTCGGTGCTGCGCGGCGACGTCGAGGTCCGGCTGGTGCGGGTCGACCCGGCGCCGACTCCGCCGGACGTCGCGGCGGCGGGCCCGTGGCGGGTGCGGATCGGCGGCTGGGCGCTGCCCGACCCGGCGACGGTGTACACGGTCCCAGGCCGGCTGCCCCGGGCCGAGGCGCGCGGCGCCGGCGGCCTGTGGTCGTCCATCGGTGAGCTCGGCGGCCTGCCGGTCGCCGAGGTGCTCCGCCGCACCGGCAGCAACCCCATCGGCACATCGTCAGCGGTGCCGATTCTGACGAGCCTGCCGCTGCGGTCGCTCCCGGCCTTCTGCGCGGCGGTCGTCCGGCTCGCGAGCACCGGGCTGACCGCGGACATCGTCCCCGGGGCCGCCATCGCGTGGCCGGCGCCCGCCGGGCCGGCCACCGTCACCGTCCGATGGCCCGGCGGGGCGACGGACACCGTCCAGCTCGACCCACCGAGTCCCGGGGAGGACCCAGCGTGCACGACGACCGCCGCCACACCGAACGCCGGATCGCGCACGTCCTCGACCGGTATCTCCGGCCCGCCGTCTACGGCGACTCCGTCGCGCTGACGCTGGCGATCTGGCCGGTGCCGGGCGAGCCGGTCCCGGTGCAGGACGCGCTGCGGGCCGAGTACCTGCCGTTCGCGGCCGGTCAGGTGTGGGGCACGCCGTGGTTGACGTCCTGGCTGCACGTCACCGAGCGGATCCCGCCGGACTGGGCCGGCCGGCGGGTGGAAGCGGTGTTCGACCTCGGCTTCGACCTCACCCGCGGCCCCGGCGGGCAGGCCGAGGGACTGGTGCACGACCGCACGGGCCGGGCGGTCCAGGGCCTGCACCCGTACCATCGCGCCGTGCTGCTGGCCGCCGCCACGGCCGGCGGCGAGGACGTCGACCTGTACGTCGAGCTGGCGGCGAACCCGCCGATCGTGGCCAGCGCCGGGATCGGCGTCCACTACGGCGACCCGGCGACCGCCGGCGACGAGCCGCTCTACCGCCTCGCCGAGGCGCGGCTAGCCGTGCGCGAGGACGACGTCTGGCAGCTGCTGCACGACGCCGAGACGCTCGACCAGCTGATGCGCGAGCTGCCGGAGAGCTCGTCGCGCCGGCACGAGATCCTGCACGCGCTCGGCCGCGCCGTGGACGCCGTCGACCCGCGCGACGTGGCGGGCAGCGCGAAGACCGCCCGCGCCGAGCTGGCCGACGTCCTGTCCCGCCCGGCGCACGCCTCGGCGCACCGCGTCAGCGCGGTCGGGCACGCCCACATCGACTCCGCCTGGCTGTGGCCGGTCCGCGAGACGGTGCGCAAGTGCGTGCGGACGTTCACGAACCAGCTGGCGCTGGCCGAGGAGTACCCCGAGCTGGTGTTCGCCTGCTCGTCGGCCCAGCAGTACGCCTGGGTGGAGCGGGACCGGCCGGAGGTGTTCGAGCGGATTCGGGCGGCGGTGGACCGCGGCACCTGGGCGCCGGTCGGCGGCATGTGGGTGGAGTCGGACGCCAACCTGCCCGGCGGCGAGGCGCTGGCTCGCCAGCTGGTGCACGGGCGCCGGTACTTCGCGGACCGGCTGGGTGTGGAGGCCGACGGCGTCTGGCTGCCGGACTCCTTCGGCTACACCGCCGCCTTCCCCCAGCTGGCCCGGCTGGCCGGCGCGCGCTGGTTCCTCACCCAGAAGCTGTCCTGGAACGAGACGAACCGGCTGCCGCACCACACGTTCTCGTGGGAGGGCATCGACGGCACGACGATCCTGACCCACTTCCCGCCGGTCGACACCTACACGGGCATGATGACCGCCGCCGAACTGGCGCACGCCGCCGAGAACTTCGCCGAGAAGGGCGTCGCCACCCGCTCGCTGGTCCCGTTCGGCTACGGCGACGGCGGCGGCGGGCCCACCCGGGACATGCTGGAGCGGGCCCGCCGGCTGGCCGACCTCGAGGGGTCGCCGCGGGTGACTGTGGAGAGCCCGGCGGCGTTCTTCCAGGCCGCCGCCGAGGAGTACCCCGACCCGCCGGTGTGGCGCGGCGAGCTGTACCTGGAGACCCACCGCGGCACCTACACCAGCCAGGCCCGGACGAAGCGCGGCAACCGCCGGGCCGAGTCGCTGCTGCGTGAGGCCGAGCTGTGGGCGGCGACGGCGGCGGTGCGCGGCGACGCGCCCTACCCGTACGATGCGCTGGACCGGATCTGGAAGACCGTCCTGCTGCTCCAGTTCCACGACATCCTGCCCGGCTCGGCCATCGCGTGGGTCCACCGCGAGGCCGAGCGCGACCACCGCGCTGTCCTCGCCGAGCTCGACGACATCGTCGCGACGGCGGCCGCGGCCCTCCCCGTCGTCCCGGACGCCCGGCGCACGGCGGGTCCCGGCGTGCTGAACGCCGCGCCGTTCCCGCGCACCGAGGTGGTGCGGCTGCCGGCGGACGTCCCCTCCACCGGCCGCGGCGTGCAGCGGCTGTCGACCGGCGAGGTGGCCTGCGTCGTGGTGGCGCCCGCGCTGGGCGCCGGCGGGCCGGCCGAACGGATCCCGGCGCCGGTGCGGGCATGGCGCGACGGTGACACCGTCGTGGTGGACAACCGGCTGGTGCAGGTGCGGATCGACGGCGACGGGCTGGTCCGTTCGGTCTACGACCACGCCGCCCATCGCGAGGCGATCGCGGCGGGCGAGGCCGGCAACCTGCTCCAGCTGCATCCCGATGACCCCACCCTCTGGAGCGCGTGGAACCTCGACCGGCACTACCGCGCCACCGTCACCGACCTCACCGCTGCCGGCCGTGTCGAGCTGCTCGAGGACGGGCCGCTGCTGGCGGTCGTCAGGGTCGAGCGCGCCTTCGGCGAGTCGCGGTTCGTCCAGGATCTCGAGGTCGCGGCCGGCTCGCGGCGGCTGACCGTCCGCACGGCCGTCGACTGGCAGGAGCGCGACGCCGTGCTCAAGGCGGCCTGGCCGCTGGACGTGCACGCCGACGACGAGGCCGCGGAGATCCAGTTCGGTCACGTGCGCCGGCCCACGCACGTCAACACCAGCTGGGACGCGGCCCGCTACGAGAAGTGGATGCACCGGTGGGTGCACGTGGGCGAGCACGGGTGGGGCGTGGCGCTGCTCAACGACTCGACCTACGGCTACGACACCAGTCGCCGGACCCGGCCCGGCGGCGGGACCACCACCACGGTCCGGCTCACGTTGCTGCGCGCACCGCACAGTCCGGACGCCGGCGCCGACCGCGGCCGCCAGGAGTTCACCTACGCGCTCGAGGCCGGCGCCGGCCTGGAGCGGGCCGTCGCCGGCGGCTACGCGCTGAACCTGCCGTTGCGCACGACGACGGCCCGGCCCGCGGGCGAGCCGCTGGTCGCCGTCACGTCGCCGGCGCTGATCGAGGCGGTGAAGCTGGCCGACGACCGCAGCGGCGACGTCGTCGTGCGCCTGTACGAGCCGCTGGGCGGCGCCGCCACGGCGACGCTCACGACCACCTTCCCTCTGCCGCCGCCGACGACTGCGACCTGCTCGAGCGCCCGTCGGCCGGCCTCGAGCACACCGGCGGCGCGGTCGAGCTGCGGCTGCGCCCGTTCCAGATCCGCACCATCCGACTGCGGCCCGCGCCTGGACCGCACCACCCCGCCGGCTCCTGAGGAGCCGGCCGACCAACGGAGGTCGACCTTGCCCGCACCCGCTCACTTACGCAGACGGCTGCTCACCGCCGCCGCCGCGCTGGCCGTCACGGCCGCCGCCCTGCCCGCCCCGTTAGCGTCCATCGTGGCATCCGCCGCGCCCGGCGACGGGATCGGCGACCTCATGTACCCGCTCGGCGTCGGCGCCGACCTGGGCCCGGAGCCGGCGACACTCGGCCTGGCGCCGCGGGCCGGCGACGACCCGGCCGGCCTTCGGACCGGTGAGCTGGACGGCCGTGGCTTCTGGGGCACCGACGTCGCCGCGGGCACCGGCTACCTGGCCTTCGACCTGGACGACGACTACGTCGCCTCGCTCGGCGACAGCATCGCCACGGTCTCGGTCGCCTACCACGACACGGGGTCCGGCGACCTGGTCCTGACGCCGGACGGCGGCGAGGCGGTCCGGCGCCCGTACTCCGGCGCGGGCGGCTGGGCACAGGCCGCGTTCGACGTCAGCACCGCGGACCTGGCCGGCGAGCTTCGGCTCACTGCCGAGACCGGCGGCGCCGCCCGCGATGTCACCGTCGCGTCGGTCCGGATCGCCACGCCGCTGGCCTCGGTCGGCCTCGGCGACGTCCCGGCCACGGCAGGCATCGCCCCGCGGGCCGGCGACGCCGGTACCGGCCTGCTGACCGGCACCGTGGCCGGCCGGTCGTACTGGTCGACGAACCGGGCGGCGCCCGCGCCGGGGATCCTGTACTTCTACATGAACGTCGACGACAGCCTCGTCCACGACACGACGGACACCGTCCTCGTCGGCATCGACTACTTCGACCAGGGCAACGGCGCGCTCGGGCTGCACTACGACTCGCCCGGCCCAGACATCCCGCACCGGTTCAAGTCGGCCGCGAACGTGCAGTACGGCGACACCGGCACCTGGCGCACGCACACCTACGCGCTCACCGACGCGATCCTCACCAACCGGTCCAACGGCTCGGACTTCCGCGTCCACGACGGCGGGTCGCCCGTGCCGCTGCGGGTCGCCGAGGTCCGCGTCACCGTCGTGCCGGACGTCCTGGACGCCGCCTCCGGGCTGCTTGCATTCATCGACGACGTCGAGTTGGCGCTGGGCGCCGCGCGCGAGGGCGACCGCGACGGCGAGTACCCGCCGGGCTCGAAGGCCGAGCTGTCCGCCGCGGTGGCCGCCGCGCGAGCCGTCGCCGACCGGCCGGACGTCACCGAGGCCGAGGTCAAGCCGGCGCTGATCGACCTGCACTCCGCACACCAGGCGTTCCTCGCCGCGGCCGTCGACACGAACGTCGCCGTCGGCGCGACCGCCACCGCCAGCGGCACGTCCGCCGGCTCCCCCGCCGAAGTCGTCGACGACGACACCGGCACGGTCTGGACCAGCGCGGCCGCCGGCCCGGACGAGTGGCTGCGGGTGGATCTGCGCCGGCCGCGGCACCTGGACGAGATCGGGCTGCGGTTCGGCGCGCTGCGAGCCGCCGCGTACACCGTCGAGGGCTCGGTGAACGGCCGCGACTTCCATGAGCTGGGCCGCGGCGGCGCCGGTCTGAGCGGCCGCGAGACCGTCACCTGGACGCGGTTCGAGGAGCAGCTGCTGCGGTCCGTCCGGGTCCGCTTCGACACGCCGCTGCCGGGTGCGACGACCGTGGCGGTGCGCGAGCTGGAGCTGCGGGACGTGCCGGAGATCCGCACCGACCCGCACCTCGTCGAGACGGTGTACCCGACCGACGACGTCGTGGTCGCCGACCTCGACGCCGCGGCCTACGGCGCCGACCCGTCCGGCGCGGCCGACTCGACGGCGGCGATCCAGGAGGCGCTCTGGGACTGCTACGACGCCGGCGGTGGCACCGTCTGGCTGGGCGCCGGGACGTACCGCGTCACCGGCACCGTCGAGGTGCCCGCGTTCTGCACGCTGCGCGGCGACCGCCGCGACCCCGACACGGCGGGCGCGGACTACGGCACCGTGATCAGCGCCGAGCTGCCGCCGGGCGACGACGGCCCGGTGCTGTTCCGCGTCGGTGGCAGCGCCGGCGTGCGCGGGCTGACCACGTACTACCCGGCCCAGGACGCGGCCGACCCGGTGCCGTACAACTACACGTTCGAGCTCCCCGGCCGGGCCTGGCGCGGCGAGGAGAACTACATGATGAGCACGATCGCCGAGGTGACGATGCTCAACTCCTACCGTGGCATCGGCGTCTCGACGATGCCCAGTGACCGCGGCGAGGCGCCCGCGAACGGGCAGGTGCACGAGTCGTCGACGGTGCGCGACGTACGCGGCACCGTCCTGTTCGAGGGCGTGCGCGCCTACAACGGCGCCGACGTCGGCACGTGGGAGGACATCCGGTTCGACAACGGCTACTGGGCGTCGGCGCCGGCGCAGTACCAGCCGCCGGAGCGGACGGTTCTCGACGCGTGGACCCGGGCCAACGGCACCGGGCTGATCCTCGGCGACCTGGAGTGGGACGAGTTCACCGGCATCGAGCTGGCCGACTACGCCACCGGCATCCACGTCGTCCCCGGCCAGCGGGTGTCCTTCGCGGGCAGCTTCCTCGACGTGCAGATCCGCCGGACCGACGTGGCGCTGCAGGTCGAGGAGTTCGACTCGCGCTGGGGGCTGGTGCTGGCCGGCAGCACGCTGGAGGGCTCCGAGGCCGCCGTCGTCAATCGGTCGCAGGGCTTCGTCAAGGTCACCGACACCGAGCTGTCCGGACCGGCCGAAGGGATCGTCCACCGGCTCTCCGGCGACACCCCGGAGTACGAGCCGGCGACGCCGCCCAAGCCGCAGCGCGCGGTGCTGTACGACGTCACCGCCGGGCCGTTCGGAGCGCGCGGCGGCAACGGCTACCAGCCGGCCGAGGACGCCACCGTCGCCATCCAGCGGGCCCTCGACCAGGCCGGCGCCGACGGCGGCGGCGTCGTCTACGTGCCGGCCGGGTGGTACCGGGTCGACGGGCGGCTGCGGGTGCCCGCCGGGGTGGAGCTGCGCGGCGCGTCCGCGGTGCCCAACCGCGAGCAGGGCGGGCTGAGCCGCGGCACGATCCTGATGACCTACGCCGGCCGCGACACCGCCGAGCCGGAGACCGCACCGGCCTTCGTCACCCTCGACGGCGACGGCGCGGGCGTGCGCGGGCTGCGGATCTTCCACCCGGAGAACAACCCGAACGCCGAGGGCGGGCTGGTCCCGTACCCCTACGCGATCCGCGGCGCCGGCACCGGCACGTACGTCATCGACGTCGGCATGGCCAACGCCTGGAACGCAATCGACCTCGCCACCGAGCGCAACGACGGCTTCTACGTGCAGAAGGTGACCGGAGCGTGGCTGCACCACGGCATCAGCGTGGGCGCCAGCGACGGCGGACGCATCGAGGGCGTGCTGGTCAACGGCAATGCGCCCGAGCGGGTCGGGTTCTTCCTGCCGGACTGGCAGGTGGACATCTTCCCGGACGTGATCGACGCCGTGATGCGGCCGCAGACGCAGCTCATCACCGTCGACGGCGCGACCGGCCTGACCGTCCTGAACGCGTTCGCCTACGGCGTGCACGACGGCCTGGTCGTCTCGTCCGGCGAGGTCAACGCGTTCAACGTCGGCACCGACAACCTGGGCACCGGCGGCTACAGCGTCGCGGCCGGCGACGGCGTCGAGCCGGGCGACGTCGTGGTGACGAACGTGCTGCGCTACAACGGCGTGACGACGGTGCAGGCGCCGGTGGTCGCGCACAACATCATGGTGATCAACATCGAGGAGTTCCCGGTGACGGCGTCCGCGTCACCCGCAGGCACCGTCACGCTGACCGGCAACCAGACGATCCCCGGCCACTACGAGCGGGGCGCCGTCGTGACGGCGACGGCGACGCCCGCAGCGGGGCACGTCCTCGACCACTGGACCGTGAACGGCATGGCCGCCGGGGACGAGCCGGTGCTCGAGCTCGAGGTCAGCGGGGCGCACGAGGTCGTCGCGGTGTTCGCGCCCACCGGCTGAGCCGGTCAAGGCCGGACGACGGTGCCGTCGGCCAGGCGATCGATGTGGTACGGCCGGTGATAGCCGGCCGTACCACCGCCGCCGAGCAGAGCGGCGGCGCGGGCTTCGTCGACGTCGACGCCCAGCCCCGGCGCGTCGGACAGGTACACGTACCCGTGTTCCACGACCGGCGCGCCGGGGAACGCCTCCAGCTCGGCCGGCGCGAAGGTGTTCTCCTCCTGGATGCCGAAGTTCGGCAGCGCGCGGTCCAGGTGCAGGGCCGCGGCGAAGTTCAGCGGATCATTGTCGCCGCCCTCCTGCCACGCCGTCCGCACGCCGAACGCCTCGGCCAGCGCGGCGATGCGCAGCGCGCCAGTGATGCCGCCCACCTTCGACACCCGGGCACGGACGAAGTCGACCAGCCGCTCCGTGATCAGGTACCGCCAGTCGTCGGGATGGGTGAACAGCTCGCCGATGGCCTGCGGCGTCGTGCTGTGCTGGCGCAGCGTCCGGTACCAGGCGCTCTGCTCGGGCGGCAGCGCGTCCTCCAGGTAGTACAGCCGGTACGGATCGAGCCGGCGGGATAGCTCGACGGCAGCGTTGGGCGACAGGTGCTCGTGGACGTCGTGGTTGAACTTGAGCTCCGGGCCGAAGCGGTCGCGCAGCCGCTCGAACATCGCCGGCGTCGACCGCAGGTAGGCGTCCTCATCGAACGGCCGCTGGGTCCAGGCGTTGCGAGGAAGCGCCACGCGGCCGCCGTCGACGAACCCGCCGCCGCCGTACCCGCCGGTCTGGCAGCGGATCACCGTCCAGCCGTCCTCGACGTACCGCGCTACGTCGTCGATCAGCGCGTCGACGTCGTCGCCGGACGCGTGGGCGTAGCACGGCACGGCCGACCGGGCGGCGCCGCCGAGCAGCTGGTAGACCGGCAGGCCGGCGACCTTGCCCTTGATGTCCCACAGCGCGACGTCGATGGCGCCGAGCGCCGTGGCGGTGATCGAGCCGTTGCGCCAGTAGCCGCTGGCCTGCAGCGTGTGCCAGATGTCGGTGATGTCGGCCGGGTCGCGCCCGGCCAGCTGCGGGGCGTACAGCTCCTCGACGACCGCGGCGACCGCGCCCGGGTTGTAGAGGTCGCTGGCCGAGCCCACGCCGTAGAGGCCCGGCTCGTCGGTCTCAACCCTGACGACCGTCCACGAGCCGTCCGCACGGGTCCGGACGCAACGCACGGCCGTGATGGTCGTCATGACACCACTTCCTCCGTCGGACGGGACGGCGTCAGCCTAGCCGGGGGTAGGGCTGTCCCCACCCCGAGAGTGGAGCGGGCATCGCTGTGCCGGCGACCGCCGCGGACCAGGCTTGGACCGTGCCTTCCACCGCTGCGCCGGCCCGGTTCGCGACCGCGCTCGACCTTGCCGTGGTGGCGCTCGTGGCCGTCGCCCCTCGTCCTTGCCGTGTAGCGGTTCCGGGCCTGCGGCCGCCAGTGCGCAGCAACGAGCGCGACGTCGCCTTGCGCCGGCGTCGTTGCCGCCAGCAGGTGCCGGCCGAGGAAGGCCAGCGCGGCGGCCTCGTCCTGCCGCGACCGTGCGGTCTTCTCACATCGACCTTCATGGTGGCCTTCGGGACGTGATCGGCGCTCATGGCGTGACCTCCAGTCCATGTCCCTCGTCGATGGCAACGGCGTGACCTTCGCGCCGTCGAGACGCTTCCGGACGTCCACCGCGTGGCCACCGCACATCGGCCTGCTACCAACGGCGTCGCCTACGTCGAAGGTGGCCGGCTCGGGTGCACGGCAGGCCCCGCCGGGTCGCATCCCGCGACCGCCCGCATCCCGGCTCCTGGCACCACCTCGTGCCGCCGCTCGAGTTGAGCGCGTTGCCGTGGTCGGGGCAGACACCCCCGGCTGCGCAGGAAACGGCGCAGGGCTGTCGTCGGACTCCAGGACCTGCGCCACTACCGCGCTACCACCTCGATCCGAACGAGGTGCGTGCGTGAACGTGCGGGGGGTAGAGAGATCGGGACCGGGCTGGAAGGAGCATTGGCGTGATCCGTCCCACTCGTCGCACAGCCACGGCGGACGACGCGTCCCGCGCGTCACCGCGCGACCATGTCCGGGTCGTCGCCGTCGCAGCTTCGGCGGCATCGATGGTCCTTGTCCCCACGCTCGGTCCGCTGGTCGCCGACACCGAGGAAGGTGCTGACCAACACGACACCGAGATCACCCCACCGGACTACGCTTTCGCGATCTGGGCGCCGATCTTCGTCTCCACCGCCGCCAACGCCCTCCAGCGTGCCCTCAACCCGACCGCACCGGTCAACCGCCGGACCGGCTGGTGGCTCACCGGCGCCTACGGTGCGAACGCTGCCTGGTCCATCGCCGCGCAGTCAGACCGCTTCCGGTACACGCCGTTCGTTCTTCCCGTCGCCGCAGGGTTCGCCGCTGTTGCACATCGTCGTGCGCAGAACGACCGGCCGAGCGGCATCGAGCATGTGGCCGCCGAGAGCAGTGCCTCCTTTCGGATGGACCAGCGTGGCCACAGTCGTCAACGCCTTCGCGACCAACCGGCGCGGCAGACTCGCGACCCCGACACCAACCGGGCGAACCGCAGCTCACCTCACGTGGCCGAAGCTGCTGTCGCGTTGACCGCGAGTATCGGCACAAGCCGACATGGCTACACCTCGACCGGCCTGGCGTGCACCTGGGCGTTTGCAGCCAACGCCGCCAACCCCGAACGCACCGCTCCGTGGACGCGCGCGTTGGCCCCTTGATGGCGGCGCGAGCCGATCAGGATCGTGCGGAACCGAGCAGGGCCGTCGTGGCCGAGGTGGCGTCGAGCGATCCGCGCGGCCTGAGCCGCCGAAGGAGGAGTCACCCACCATCATCGGCAACGCTCAGCACCATCAAGGCCGCGACATCACCCACAGAGTCAGGCGAGGTCGACGTGAACCGAGCCGGACCCGTCGACGTGGGCGCTCACCCGCTGGCCGTTGTGCACCGCCACCTGGACGATCGATCCCGTGATCACGGTGTCTCCGGTTCCGAACCCTTCGCCGAGGGTGGCCAGCAGCCGTGCCGCGCGCAGCAACAGACCATCGAGGTCCCGGCGAACACAGCCTTGGCGAGTACCGCGCCATCGACGATCGCACAGGCGCGCGCCGCAGGCCGGGGGAACCCCGGGGTCCAGGGCCCGAACAACACGGCGCGGTGGAATAGGTTCGCGGCCACGATGGCGGCTGGGTCGTCGCTGCCGCCGAGGTCACACAGCTCCAGAGCGACCGTGAAGCCGCCGACTGCCGCTCGCACCTCGTCCGCTCCACCGTCTGGGTCGACCGCCCGCCTGAAGCGGACCGCCACCTCGACGTCGGCACGGGGCACAGCGTGAGCCGTCACGGAACACCGAGATCCGCATGACAGCACAGTCTGCGAGGTCAGATACCCGACGACCGGACCGCCGCCGATAGGCTCGCGATCGCCCAAGCCCAGCTTCCAGCCGACCCGTGTGGCGCCGCCATCCAGCGCGTCCTGCCGGACGGTGAGTTGCGCGCCGGGTGCGCCCAGCAGCATCGGATCGGGCTCTGCCACCGCTGCCACCTACCCCTCGCGCGGTCGCGATGACGCGACCGCTCGTGCGTGCACCCATCGAATCGGAGGCTCGGCGGCGCGCACCTGGTGGCCGAGCCATGGTGGACCATCTCCAAGGGCCGAGCGGCTGGTCGTGTACGACATCGTTCACGATGGACGGCCTCCTTCGCGGTGGCGTCTAGCCTGCACCTACCCAGCGGCTGGCCCGCCATGCCCGCAGGTGAAGCCCGGAGGGCCTACGCTGCCGACCAGCTGGAGCGCCGCAGCCGCATCGTGCTTACGTGAAGTCGATGGACTTGGCTGTCATGATCCTTTGGACAGAAGTCCGGTCGTGATGACCTGTGATGCGACGGCGCGAAGTTTGATGTTGTTGTCTCGGGAGAGCCGACGCAGCACGGCGAACGCTCGATCGGCATCCAGACCGTGTCGTTCCATGAGCATGCCTTGTGCCAGCCCGACGAGGTGGCGGGCGTCGATGGCGTATCGCAGCCCGGCTTCTTCCCCGGTCGTCGCGATCGCTATCGAGGCATGCCGAGCGAATATCTCCGCCACCGCCACGTCGTCCTCGTCGAACGCACCTGACTGCGTTGCATAGAGGTTGAGCGCGCCCAGGGTCCGGGCTCCGCTGAAGAGCCGAACCGAAACCACGCAGCGAAGCCCGAGATCTGCCGCGGCTGGGGCCCATTGCGGCCACCGTGGGTCGACGCCGATGACGTCGACCAGAACCGTGGCCTGATGCTGCATCGCCCACAGCGCGGGCCCCTCGCCGTGCTCGCCCTGCAGCTGGTCGATCTTGTTCACCCACGCGTCGGTCGTCGCCGCGCTCTCCAGCTGCCCTGGCTTGTGCGACAGGACCAGCCCGGCCCGGTCGCAGGTGATCGCATGACAGGCGTGCTCGATCACGAGTTCGAGCGTGCGCTCAGGATCTGGCGCTTCGTGCAGATCGGCAGCGATCCGAGCGAAGTCCGCCGAGTCGAGTCCACCGCTCACTTCGCCACCAACCTCAAGGACCTTTGCTTCTGCGGGCCGGGCCGACAAACGCCTATCGGTCTACCTCCGCGGCCAAGCGCTAGTATGCCCCTGGATCACAGGACCCAACCGATAGAAGCACACTCACGGCGATTCTTGTACCAGTCGACCTAGCCGGCGGTGGAGTACTCGACGTCAGCCCGGCGGCGAACGCTGCCAGGAAGCCGGGGTAGTACCCGCGCAGCCGGGCGCGCAGCTCCTGCACCAGCTTGGTGCGGCGCCACACGCCGTCCTGGTAGGCACGCGCGAGCACGGTGATCGAGCGGGCCAACGCCGTGTCGTCGGGCAGCCTCCGGTGCAGGTGCGCGTCGGTGCGCAGGATGTTCGCCAACGCCATCGCGTCGACGTGATCGCTCTTCTTGCCCGACAGCGACGTGCGTTCTCAATATCGGGCGACCGCCAGCGGGTTGGTCGGGTAGATCGGCCAGGCCGCGCGCAGCACCGCGACCAGCAGCCCGCGTGGTGTCTCGATCGCCACCGGGATCGGATCCTCGGCGCTGTCGCCGGCGGCAGCCAGCATCGCGGTCAGCTCCGCGATTCCGTCGAGGCTCTCGTCGATTCGTCGCTTGGCGATCAGCGCGCCGTCACTGTCGACGAGCGCGATGTCGTGGTGTCCCTCGGCCCAGTCGATGCCGCAGTACACCGCCATGTATCCCCCTCACCCAGTCGTGGACTGTTGCTCCGGTCCGAGGGACCGGGTGGCACCGCGCGGCGACCTAATTGCAAGGCTCGAGGGCCTGACCTCCGATAGAGCCGTTCGCGATCCCAGCAACCAGCGGGGACGTCGGCGTTCTCAGCAGAGAGCTCACAGGCTCAGCACATCAATCGACGTCCCCCGCGGGCGGGCTCGAACCACGACCGACCCTGGCCACCACATGATCGAAGACGGGCCGGATACGCCGAGATGCGCCGGTCTCAAGCGAAAACCTCGATGGGCTAATACATCACCAGACGTCGTCCCCGGCGAGCCCGGACCCGTTCTTCGACACGTCCTATTAGGACATCACGCTGCATCCGCAACTCGGTGTTCTCCCGACGCAGCCGCTCCAGCTCCGCCCGCTCGGACTCGCTCAACGCGACATCCTCACCGCCGCGCTCGCGGCGCTGCTTGGAGCACCAATTGCCCAGCGTGCCCTCGTTGACCCCCAGCTCCCTGGCCACCTGCGCGATCGGCCGCCCGGTCTCCAGCACCAGCCGCACCGCGCCCTGCCTGAAGTCCTCATCGAACTTCCGATACTGCCTACCCATCGCCCAACCTCCTCAAAGGCGATGTCTCCTCGCTACGAGGGGAGGCTCACATGCGATCCATGGCAGGCGTGTCCACGTCGACACTCCCCGCACAACTCATGACCCGAGCCGCCTGGTGGCCAGTCAACACGACAGCAATATTCGGCGTGCTACCGCTCTGCACGGCAATCCCCATTCGTTGTCCGCACACAAGGCGGCGTCGGAGCCCCGTGTCCAGGTGTTCGACACCGATGGAGGTGCCGACGTGGTCACGAAGAACGGAACCGACGGGTCACGCCGCTGGAGGAACGCCTCGCCTCGTGCACGGTCCAGTTCGGCCGGCCGCTAGGCCGCACGCCCGACCCGGCCCGAAGCCGGCGAGGTGAGCGGCGAGCCGCCTCGATGGAGTACAGAAACCTCTCAAGGGGTGCGCCATCACCGGAGGCGCACCGGGATCTGGAAGGCGAGCAGACCGACGCCGGTGCTGGTCATGACGCGCGGACCGGCGCCGACGTGCGAGTGGTACGAGACGACGGCCTCACGTGGTGCGGGCCGGTCCAGGCCGAGCACCAGGCCGCGGCCGTTCTGCCAGCGAACGGACTCGACCACCGCCCCGGTGACCCGGAAATCGGCGGCGGCGCCATCTTCGACGGTCAGCGGATCGACCGGCCTCCGCAGGGTCACCACCAGTTCGTCCGGGTTGTCGTCCACGCGGTGAGCCACCCGCGGGTCCGGTGCGAATGCGCCGGGCAGGTCCAGGCCGTAGAGGTCGACCAGCAAGGTGGCGGCGTTGTGATCGCCGAGAGTGCGATAGCCGTCGACATACGCGAAGTGGCACTGGTTGGTGGCGTTGAGTGCCGTCGTCGACAGCACCCGCAGGTTGTCAACGGTGTCCGGCAGGCGCCGCTGTGCGGCGCGCAGTGCCACCTCCTCCGCGCTGCCGCACGGGGAGTATCGCACCTGGTGTGCGTACACCCGCAGGTCGGCGTCGAGGTCCTGGCGCCAGTCGCCGACGAGGTCGGTGAACCCGGCGACATGCGAGGCGGCGTCGTTCGCGTCCGTCTCACCCTGATACCACAGCATCGCGTCTATGACGTCCGGGCCGGTCAGGCCGGCGCGGGTCAGGCGCTGGAGAAGTCGCCCGTAGTCCGTGGACGGGTCGGTGGGCTCGGCGTCGTTGCGGACGAAGTAGTCGATGCGGCGGCCGCCGCGTGCGCCGTTGACGATGGCCAGCGGGACGTCACGGTCGGCAGATATCAGGTTCCCCATCCGGGTCGCCCACTGGCCGATGGCACCGGGCCGGTACGTCAGGTCGCCTGCCCCGTAAGTCCAGCCGTCGGTGCCGAGCGATATGTCGGGGTTGAAGTGGGGCGTGCCGAAAGTTCGCACCCATCGGGACCGGTCCGCCTCCGCGGAGCCGCCGTACGACGCCGCCACCGCGTTGGACTGCCCATGCACGATATAGACGTCACCGGCGACGACGTCGACGGCGCGGGCGATCCTGCGGCTGGCACCGTCCGCCGCGATGGCCCACAGGTCGAGGTCGGTCGAGGTCAGCGCGACCGGCAACGTGGTGGTGACGGAGAACCGGGAGTCGATCACGTCGGCTCGCTCTGTGGACTGCCGGCCGTCCCGGGTGGTGCGCAGTTCGACAGCCGTCACGTCCGGGGCGAGCGCCGCACCGCTGATCGTCACGGGAACAGTCGCGTCGGTCTGACCCGGACGGGGGATCACCTGCCGTGATGTCGGGAACGAGTCCACCCATGCCACCGCGGGCCGGGCGAAGAACGTGAGTCGCCGGGCGGAGTAGTCGCCGGCGTTGCCCGCGAACGTCCAGTCCGGGTTCTCGCCGGTACTTGCGCCGATGCCGACGTCCATCATCCGAGAACCGCCGGCGGCGAACGCATTGACGGCCAGCACCGGGGTCGCGGTGGCCGAATCGGCGGTACGGGGACCGCGCGAGTCCTGCGCGTCGGCGAACGCATGCACCTGGAACGAGCCGTAGCCCATCGTCGGCTGCACCGTGTCGTCGGCATCGAATTCGTCGTCGGAGGCGCCGGGCACCTGCTTGGCGCCGGACTGGTTGTACTGGTTGGGCCACATCTCCACCCAGCCGGACCCTCCGTCCAGGGACGTCACCCCGGACACGTTCGAGGCAACCGTGAGGTCGTCGACGTATTGCTGCCGGACCTCACCGGGACGAGTCGGAAGCGCGAGGTCGGCACCGCCCAGCGCCTCCATCGACGTCCACACCCACGTAGTGCCGTCGTCGGTGGTCAACTCCAGGCAGTACCCCACGCGGTCGTACCCGTGTTCCACGGTTGCCGACCGGTCGAAGGCATACGGCGGTGTCGTCTCCCGCCAGTTCGCCGCTGTCGGCAAGTCGAGGCCGCGGATCGGTTGATAGCCGGACGCCTCGGCGTCGCACGCCGTCGACCAGGTGGTCGTGTCGAGATCGGCCGCGGCCAGGTCGCCGGTCAGCGGCGGGACCGCGCTCAGCGCGAGAGTCACGCATCCGATGGCCAGCAGATGACGGATCGAGCGACGTCTGGTCATGCGGGTACCTCTCTGTTGGGTCCCTCGGACACCGCTCGATGCGTCGGACCCCTGCAGATCGCAGGCCCATCCGTCCACGACAGCATCTAGGATGTCCTACAAGTGGTTCCGGACTATAGAGTCGGGGGCCAGCGCTGTCAAGATCGCGAGACGCCGAGCCGACAGCCTGTAGTGGCTCGTGGCGCTATCAGCGCACCCGTTGGTGGTCGGTGCCGTCGTGACGTGCTCGCTGATGTAGTCGGTCACCGGCGTGCGCGGTCGAGCTCCGCCGCGAAAGAAAGCCGACGCCGACTACAAGATCTCGTTCGCCCGACGCTCCTCAGCGTTCCCTCTTCAACGTCGTGATCTGTTCCGACTCCGCGGTGCTCATCCCCGCCCGCTCCCCGACGTCGATACCGGCCCGACGGACGCACCAGCGCAGAGTCTCCGCGGACCGATCCCGACTTGGCCGCTATCGACTTGATCGCATCGAAGTCCCAAACCATTGTCGACCATGGACTCAGCGACCATCCTGACCGCGCTGAAGACGATGAGGGTGTCGTCGTAGAGCCCGCGTCGCCGCAGCAGGTCGACCAGGCGCCCGACCTCGTGATCCAAGTGCGTGATGGTGGCGTAGTAGTGCGCCATCACCTGCCGCAGGCGCGGCAGGTCCAGTGGCTCCTAGTCGAGGTACTCCCGCCGGTACCGCTGGTCGGCCGCCGGGACCGTGCCGGTCCAGCCGGGCAGCGGGGTCAGCGCCGCCGGGTCGTAGGCGTCGTCCCAGCCCGCGGGCGGGTCGAACGGGTGGTGCGGTTTGACGACCGACACATGCAGCAGCTGATCGCCGGCCCCGGTCCAGCCGGCGAGCACCCGCCGTGCCCGCTCGCCGATCCAGCTGGTGGAGTGCCACTCCTCCGGCAGGTTGGACCGGCCGGTGCCGTACGTGTCCCAGTACGACGCCGGCGCGGTCGCGCGGAACTCGTGCTCCTGGTCGATCAGGTCGGTCACCGGCGCCAGCCCGGCGGCCGCCCGGTCGCGGTGGTAGTCGTCGTCGTACCGGCCGGTGCCGTCCTGCTCGGCCAGTTCCAGGTGGTCGTAGCCGACGTCGAGGTAGGTCGGCGTGAAGTGCATCTTGCCGATGGCGGCCGTGCGGTACCCGGAGCGCCGCAGCGCCCGCGGGAAGGTGTCGATGCCGGGCGCGAGGGTGCAACGGTTCGTCCAGCCGCCGTGCTGACGGACATGCGGCCCGGTCAGCAGCGAGTACTGTGACGGTGTGCAGACGGGGACGGGGAGTACGCCTCGCGGTAGTGCACGCCGTCGCCGGCCAGCCGATCCAGGTGCGGGGTCCGCACGTCCGGGTTCCCGGCCACGCCGAGACAGTCCACCCGGAACTGGTCGGCTTGGATGATCAGGACGTTCGTCACCGTCAGCGGCCCTCGCCGAGGAAGCCGAGCTCGGTCACCTCGGCGCGCAGCACGGCCAGCTGCTCCGGGCCGGGCGACACCAGCGGCGTGCGGCATCCGCCGCAGTCGACACCGGTCAGCGCGCCCAGTGCCTTGAAGCCGGCCAGCTCCCCGCCGTAGCGCGACGCGGCGTCGATGACCTGATGTGCCAGCTGCTGGGCGGCCCGCGCCTGCTCCAGCTCGCCGCGGGCGGCGTGGTCGAGCAGCCGCCGGAACAGCGGGCCGGCGAAGTTATACACCGACCCGATGGCGGCGCGGGCGCCCCACTGCCACGCGGCGAGCACCAGCTTGGCGACGCCGACGAACACCTCGTGCTCGGTGCCGGCGAGGTGCAGGCAGCGCTGCAGGTCGGCCATGTCGTTGTGGGCGAACTTGACGCCGGCGAACGTCGGGATCTTCTCCCGAGCGACCACGAGCACGTCGCTGGCCCGCAGGTCGACGCCGGTCATCGAGGGGATGTGGTAGTAGGTGAACGGCAGCGTCGGCGCGGCGTCGGCGATGGCGGCGCAGGCGTCGACCAGCGCTGCCACCGTGTCCGGGCGGTGGAAGTAGGGCGCGACGGACGAGATCGCCCGGGCGCCCACGGACTCGGCGTGCGCCGCCAGCCGGCGGGCCTCGGTGAGGCTGGCGTGGCCCACGTGGACGATGACATCGAGCCGTCCGTCCGCGACCTCGCACCACCGCTCGGCCAGGGCCATCCGTTCCGCCGTCGAGAGCGACGCGCCTTCGCCTGCGGTGCCCCCGATGTAGGCCGCCGCCGACCCCCAGCCGAGCAGGGCGTCGGCCTGCTTCGGCACGGTGTCGAGAGCGACCTCGCCGGTCTCGGTGAACGGGGTGAACACGGCGGTGAGCAGCGCCATGTCGGGACCGTCGGTGGAGTAGCGCAACCCGGTCATGTGGTTCCTTTCGGCAAGGTCAGCCCTTGGTGTCGGTGAGGTTCACGAAGTCGCGGGAGTCGGTGACCAGCCCGGTGATGCGCTTGTCCAGCGCGAACAGGGACGGCACGGTGGAGATGCCGATGGCCCACGCCTGTTGACGAGCGTGCTGTTCAGCGCGGCGTAGGCGGCCTCCTGGTCCGCGGGCGTCATGGCCGAGCCGGCCGCCCCGAGCGCCTCGGCATACGCAGGCGGCACGTTGGGGCCGAACGTGGTGTTCCGCCCTGCGCCGGGATGGCCCGCAAGTCAACCGTGGCGGTCAGCGAACTCGGGGAGCTCGGAGAGCCGATGACGCCGGCCCTCATCTCGACGGTCCACCCTGTGCTTAGCCAGCCTGTTGCAGCTCCTCCTCGAACTCAGCGCGGATCTGGTCTCCGCCGCCGCTTCGCCAGGCACTGACCAGGGAGTTCAGGTCACCGATCGGCTTGCGGCCTTGGATGATCTCGTTGACGCCGTCGGTGAAGGTCTTCTCGATCGTCGCGTTCTGGGTGGCGTCGGTGTTCGAGAACAGGCCCACGGTGGGGTCGGCGATACCGTTCGGCAGCACTCTCGTCTGGAACTCGTGCTGGTAGTCGGCGTCCTGCGGGCGACCGGGCACGAAGATCGGCGACGGCGAGTCGGCCAGGTAGCGGATCGGGAGCACCGTGTTCGCCGTTCCCTCGGCCGTCAGCACGGGGTTGCCGTCGCCGTCGAGCGTGTGATCGCGCCCCTCGTCGCCGTAGAAGCGGAACGTGTACTCCTCGGTTCCGAACGGCGCGGACAGCCAGTCGAGCATCCGGAGGAGCATCGTCAGGCGCTCCTCGTCCTCCTGCTGTGCGATCGCGGCGAAGGAGTAGAGCCCGGGGCCGTACGCCCATGGCGCCAGTTCAGAACCGTCTCGGGTGTAGACCGGCAGGAGGCCGAGCTCGAACTCCGCGTTCGCCTTGTTGTCGAGGATGTACTGGGTCCAGCCGCCGTAGCCGTCGGAGGGGTTCACGGCACACGTGCCGGCGTTGAACAGCTGCTTGAACGGCTGTGCGTCGGAGAACGCATCGGGGTGGATGACCCCTGAGTCCCACAGGTCGATCATGTCGCTGACGGTCTGCTTGAACTCTTCGGTCTCGTAGCTGCGGGTGAGCTTCCCGGCCTCGTCGCGCCAGTTGTTCGGCTCGCCGTTCATCCGGCCGAGGAGTTTCATCGTCGGAACGATCCGGCTGAGTGCGAATCGGCGCTCGCTGGGGTCGGTCAGCGCCTTCATCGCCTCGGCGAACTCGTCGTAGCCCTTGAGGTCGACGGGGATGTCGTACTTCTCGAACAGGTCCTGGCGGACGAAGTGGTAGCTGTGGGTGCGGCCTCGAGGGATGGGGATGCCGTAGATGCCGCCGTTGTAGACCGTCGATCGCCAGGCGTCGGTGGGAAGGTTCGCCAGGTTCGGGTAGTCCAGAGCGGCATCGCCGGACAGGTGTGCGGAGAGGTCGGTGAACTGGGCGTCGAGCAACTGCGGCAGGTTCGGGATCCTGTTGGCCGGGGGACGCATCATGACGAGGTCCGGCAGGTCGCTGCCGGCGATCATGGTCTGGAACACCGTCGGATAGTCGGCGTTCGGCACCATCCGCAGGTCGAGGTCCACCCCGAGCTTCTCGTTGAGACCGGCCCAGAAGGCGTTGCGGTCCGGGCCCGGCGGAATCGCGTAGAAGATGTTGGCCATCCCGGAGACGGTGCTGCCGTCGCCGGGGACGTTCTCCACCGACCTGGGCCGGTCCGCCGGGTAGGTCCGGTACGCGTCGTCGACGCCGATGTCCGTGCCGGGGAGGTCCGGCTGGGCGCCGGAGAAGCGCTGGTAGGCCGGCAGGTCCAGGCTCCGGTTCGCATCGGCCTGATTGCCGCTCGGCGCCCCATCCGAGTTGTTGCAGGCGGACAGCAGGCCGCCGGCGCCGGTCAGCAGCGCCAGGCTGCCGGCGCCGTACAGGAAGCGACGGCGATCGAACGCAGGTGTGGACATGACGTGGTCTCCGTTCTCAGCCGGGCCGGAGCCCGGATGCGTCGTTGCAGTGGTCACGGAAGTCGACGTGGGGTCGAGTCAGCCCTTCACCGCGCCGATCATGACGCCCTTGGCGAAGTGCTTCTGAAGGAAGGGATAGACGATCAGGATCGGCACCGTGGCGAGGACGAGGATCGCCATCTGGAGGGAGAGCTGCGGCGGTAGCGCCTCGGTGGCACCGACCTGGTCACCGCCGATGGTGGTCTGGTTCACCACGAACGTGCGAAGGACCAATGCCATCGGCCACTTGTCCGCCGACTGGATGTAGAGCAATGCGTTGAAGAAGGCGTTCCAATACGCCACGGCGTAGAACAACCCGATCACCGCGAGTACCGCCTTGGACAGCGGCAGCACGATCTTGACGAGGACGGTGGCCGAGGACGCGCCGTCGATCGCCGCGGACTCGAACAGTTCCTGTGGCAGGTTCTGGAAGAAGGCGCGCATGACGATCACGTTGAACCCGTTGACCATGACCGGCAGGATCAAGGACCAATAGCTGTCCAGGAGCCCGAGTTCCTTGACCACCAGATAGTTGGGGATCAGGCCGGGGGAGAACAGCACCGAGCCGAGGACCAGAAGGAGCATCGGTTTGGCGCCCAGGGCCCCTGGCCGGGACAGCCAGAACGCGAGGCACGCGGTGACGGCCAGCGACAAGAGGGTGCCGACAACGGTGACCAGCACCGAGATCGCCAATGCCCGGGTGACCACTCCTCCGTTGAGCAGTGCTTCGTAGGAACTCACGGTGAAGCCGGTCGGCCACATCACCATGCCGCCGGCGTTGGCGTTGATCGTCTCCTGGTCCGCGAACGAGGTGGCGATGACCGTCCAGAACGGGACGATCACGAGCACGACCGAGATCAGCAGGGCGATGAACTTGATGCCTTGGACCAGCCTGCTGGGCTTCTCCATCCACACCGGCCGCTTTGCGGATGTGCGCGCTCGGGCCGCGGCGCGATCACCGCGACGAGCGGCGGAATCGGTGACGGTCATTTTTCGTAGACCCCCCGCTCGCCGAAGAGGTGGGCCAGTTTGTTCGCGCCGATCACCAGCACGATGCCGACAAGCATCTTGAACAGGCCGACGGCCGACGCCATACTCCAGTTGCCGCCGATGATCCCGTTGTTGTAGACCCAGGTGTCGAGCACCTCACTGGCCTCGAGGCCGACCGGTCCCTGCTGCAGGATGATCTGCTCGAAGCCGACCGACAGGCTGTTCCCGAGCCGCAGGATCAACAGCAGGATGAACAACCCGCGGATCGCCGGCAGCGTGATCGACCACATCCGGCGCAGCGGGCCGGCGCCGTCGACCGCGGCCGCCTCGTACTGCTCCTGGTCGATCTGGGACAGCGCGGCAAGGAAGATGATCGTTCCCCAGCCGGCGTCCTTCCAGATGATCTGGCTGGTGAGCAGGGTCGTGAACAGGTCGGGCACACCGATGATCCGGACGATGTCGATGTCGTTCTGGATCAGGAAGGTGTTGAGCATCCCGGCGTCGCCCAGAACCTGCTGGAACAGCGCGACCACGATCACCCACGACATGAAATGCGGCAGATAGAGAATCGACTGCAACAGCCGCTTGAGCCGCTCTCCCGCCAGGGAGTTCAGCATCAGCGCGAACGCCAGCGGGATCGGGAACACCAACACCGTCTGGATCACGGTGAGGATGAGGGTGTTCTTCAGCGCGTTCAGGAACTGCGGGTTGCCGTCCCAGAGGAACGAGAAGTTTCCGAACCCGACCCACTGCGACTCGCCGATGCCGAGATACGGCTGATAGTCCTGGAACGCGATCACGTTGAAGGCCAGCGGGAAGTACTGGAACAGGATCAACGCGATCCCGCCCGGCAACCCGATCCCGACCAGAAGCAGGTCGGGCCGGACCCGGCGTCGCCGCGATCGGTTTCGCCCTATGGGTCGGTTGCCGCCACGACCGCGATCGGGCTTGGTGGCGCGTTGCTCAACGACTGGCGACGTCATGGTCACCACCTAGATGACGGGCCGGCATGGGGGTCCTTCCTGGCGTGCCGATGATCGACCTGCGCCGGCACTGGCTGGTGGCCGGCCGGCCCTCGACACTGGTCGGGGCCGACCGGGCGCGGTCACCGTCGAACGATCTGTTTCATCGGGAGGTGGGTCACGGGGGTGGCGCCTTGGACGGAGTTGGTGGCGGCGAGGTCGGCGACCTGCTCGGCGGTGAGTGCGGTGTCGAACAGCCAGACCTCGTCGATGGCGCCGACGAACTGGGCGTTGATCCCGTCGACGCGGGCGCCGACCCTGATCCCGGTGCGCGCACCGGCAGAGACCGAGCCCGTGCCGATGGACGCGCCGGTAGCCGCGACCTGGCCGTCGACGTAGAGGACGACGCCGTCGACATCACGCACCAGGGCGACGTGATGCCACTCGTTGTCCACGAAATCACCCAGCGCGGTCAGAGTCCTGGTGGATCCCTTGTCGGTCGAGATCTGGGCCCTGATGACGTTGCCGCTGTTGGGCTCGACCTGGATCCACCACCTCGGCCCGAACCGGTCGTGGGCATAGAGGATGGCCTGGTTGTTGCCAAGGTAGTCGGTACGGAACCACGTGGCCGCGGTGAACGGTTCACTGCCGAACGACAACTCGTCGGTCAGGGGCAGCTCCGCGTAATCGCCCGCGAGAGACAACCCACGGCCGAACCTCCCGGCCACGATGCCCGGTGTGCCACTGATCGTGGCATCGTGATCACCTGCGACGTCCGGAGTCACCGCCGGTGGGGGCGTGGGCACATCCAGCAATCGTTCGGGCACCCGCGTGAAGTAGATATCGTGGTGATACGTCAACTCCTGGTCACCGGGATAAAACCGCTCACCGCCCTCGAATGCGACGCCGATCACGCGATTGCCAGGCCGATCACCCAGGAGCACCATCTCGGAGTAGGCCGACGGTCCGTCGTAGACCTCGTAGCTCGGTTCCCACGTCTCACCGCTGTCGAAACTCGACCACAAGGTCAGCTTCTCCCGAGCCGTCGGGTGATTGGGAATGGACAGCACGACCCGATCCGGCCTGGCGTGCATGGCTGGTAACCGGACCAGCGAACCGTGCACCGTCGAGGTCACCACCCCGTTGACCGCGTCGTACGACTCGTCGAATGTCTCACCACCGTCGCTGCTGGTGGTATCGACTCGGTGCCCGGGCGTAGATCCCTGGTCACGGGCGCTGAAGTACAGCCGTCCGTCCTCCAACTCCACGACCGAGACCTCGTTCGGCCGCAACTCCTCCATGCCTTGCTCATCGACCGCCCCGACCCGCCACGACTCACCACCATCGTCACTGATCAACGCATGCCCACCAGCACCGGTAAGCTCGGTGCACTCCTGGCCCGGCTCCACATAACTGTGCCGGCCCGGGATCACCAGCCGGCCCGCGTGTTCGCCCTGCGTGATCTGGATACCGTGGCCAGGCCCGGCGGAGATCATCCGCCAATTGCCCGGGTTCACCTGCGCGGTGATGTCCACCGGTTCCGACCAGGTCGCGCCGTTGTCGTCGCTATACATCGTGTAGGAACCCACGGACGACCTACCACACTCGATATCGTCGCCCACAACGTCACCGTCGAAGCGGTGGGTGTTGAGCACGATGCGGCCGGTCCGCTGATCAACGACCGGCACCGTGTTGCTCCACTTGTTCGGACCGTCGTCCACGAGCACCTGGATCGGCCCCCAGGTGGCGCCGCCGTCGGTCGATCGCTTGAGCACGACGTCCATGTCGCCCCAGTCGCCAGGCCCATTCGCCTTGCCCTCAGTAAAGGCGAGCAGGGAACCGTCCGTGGCCTCGACCAGCGCCGGGATGCGGAACGTGTGGTAGCCACCCTCGCCACGCGTGAACACTGTGGTGCGGGTCGCCTGGGCAACATGCTCATCGTCCGTCGCCGAGGCCGGCCCACCGGCTGAGGCGGCAACCATTGCGAGTGCGGCGGCGCCGGTGAGGGCGGCGACCAGTGGCCGCCTTCGCGGTGTCGTCTTCGACATGTTGGTTCCTTCCGCTCGGTTCTGCTGGACGGCCGGGGAATGGCCGCACCAAGAGTCGAACTCAGGGAGGTGCGTTGATGATGCGCGCCGATCGAACATCGGAGTGAGGCGCCTTGGCTGGATCACGCTATGATTCAGTCCGATGTCCTACAGGTTTTCGACCGTAGAGCGACGCTGACGTGCTGTCAAGAGGAGGCGAGGCGAGGGTGACTGAACGCCCGTGATTGACCCATCCGGTCCGACGATTGGGACAGCAGGTCCCGTTGCACCTGACCGTGCAGAACGAGATCCGGAGCCCCACCATGACCAACAAGCTCCGCCCAGGCGATGCGCTGAAGCCGGAGTCCGAGCTGGCTCGGCAGTTCGGGGCCACCCGAAGGTCGGCCCACGACGCCGTACAGCGCTGGAGTCACCCATGATCGGCGACGCCATGGCTGCTCTGCCGATATCGAAGAACGCTTCAAGCCCGATCTGGAACGACAAACAAGGCGACCTGCCGCTCATTTGCATCGACCCTGCCCGCCGGGGTGGGAGCTCTACGACCTGCAAGAGGACCAGGGAAATTCCGCGCGTGTATCCCGATCCTGCCGACGCCGCCCATGCAACCCCCGCGACCCGCCTCGCTCAGCTGCGCGGCGAGGCCGGCGACGCCCCGGTTCTGACGTCATGACCGACATCGATATCGACCCCATGGACCACCCGGACCTGTGGCACGGCGCGGTGAGCTGGGAGCCCGCCGGCCGCTGGCGGCAGCCGTGGCGACTGCCACCGCGCCTGCAGGGGCGCGCCTACGCTCCTGAGCTGTTCGAGAAGGCGAAGGCGCCGGCCGGCGTCCGTGCGGCGATGATCAGCGACGCCCGCGAGCTCACCCTCGAGCTCGACATCGGAACCGAGGATCCGTCGCCGCTCGATCTGCTCGTCGATGACGAACTCGTGCAGCGAGCGCAAGTGGTGGCCGGGAAGAGCCAGCTCACGTTCGCACTTCCCGGGCGGCGGGCAGCGATCGAGCTGTGGCTCCCGCAGCACGGGCAGACCCGCCTGGCGGACGTACAGCTGAGGGATACGACAGGCACCACACAGCCGGCGCCGCAGGCGCCGCGCCGCTGGATCTGCTACGGAAGCTCGATCACCCAATGCCGCCACGCATCGGGACCGTCCGAGACCTGGCCAGCCCTCGTCGCCCGGGCAGAGGAGTGGGATCTGCTGTGCCTCGGGTTCGGAGGCCAGTGCCACCTCGATCCCGTCGTCGCCGACACCATCCGCGACCAGCGTGCGGACCTGATCTCCTTGTGCCTCGGAATCAACGTCTATGGAGCCGTCACCTACAGCGCCCGCACCTGGCGGGGAAGGGTGGCCGACTTCATCGCCCGCATCCGCGAAGCCCACTCTGAGACGCCGATCGTCGTCATGTCGCCCATCGCCAGCCCCGCGCGCGAGGCATCGACCAACGCGGCCGGAGTCACCTTGACCGACCTGCGAGAGGGCGTCCATGAGGTCGTCGCCGACATGTCCGTCGATGACAGCAAGCTGCACCTCGTCGATGGAACGTCCATCCTCAGGCTTGCGGAGGCGGACCTGCTGGCCGACGGGCTGCATCCCGGCCCGCTCGGCTACCGGACGATGGCCGCCCGGATCGGTACCGTACTGAAAGCGAACCTCTCGTCCGGCTGACCTCAGCGCGCTGATGCCCGCCCGAGGTCGCGCGACCGACCGATCGTGTGGCCAAAAACAACAGGGCGAAGTCCTTCGCTGATCTCTGTCGCAGCATGGCAATTGCACAGTGGTTGACCGTCATGCCAGGCACCACACGTGGGCTAAGAAGGACGAGGGACAAGTGGCATTCGACGGATATTCGCAAGATGTGCATGTCGCGCGAGCTGTTACTGGGTGGGTTTGGCAACGGCTCCGGTTGAGTTCGGGTACCACCGTCTTTGACGTCGCCGAGCCTGCGCGGCAGCAGTTCGCGTACTTGGGAAGCGACGATCAGCTTCCGCCGGCATCCGTGGTCTCGGTGGGCCGTGGTGCCGCTGGCGGCGGGTCTACGGTGAGTTTGGCTTCGATGCCGACGTAATGATCCTGTATCGCGTCGCGCGCCTGGTCCGGATCGCCGCTGAGGATCGCGTCGAGGATCGCAGCGTGGCCCTGGTAGGCATCCATCGGGGTGCGGCCGCGTGCCGGCGGGGCCGCCGCGTGGAAGGCCTGCCAGAACAGGTCGAACAGCCGGAGCAGCATGGTGTTGTCGAGATCGCGGAACAGCAGCTGGTGGAACCGCCGGTCCTGCTCGGCGAAGTGCTCGCCGCGTTCGGCGAGCTCGCGCATCGTCTCGAGCGTCTCGCGCATGGCCGTGACGCTCTCCGGCGTCATGGCCCGCATGGCGTCGGTGATGAGGGCGGACTCGAGTGTCTTGCGCAACGCGGCCAGCTCGCGCAGGGCCCGGTGACCCTGCATGAGGCCGTACGGGAGGTGGTCGAGCAGCGGTGCGAAGGAGAAGTCGCGGATGTAGACGCCGCTGCCACGCCGCGTCTCGAGGACACCGGTGGACTCCAGCGCCTTGACCGCCTCGCGGACCGAGTTGCGGCTGACCCCGAAGAGCCGGGCGAGTTCGGACTCAGACTTGAGCGGATCGCCGGGCCGTAGCCCTTCCTTGAGGATGTAGTTCCTGATCTCGTGCTGCACGATCTGGTGCAGCGGGACTCTGCTGTCCAGCCGCCGGAAGTCCGGCTCTACGTCGTCGTCCTGCTGAGTCGCCACCTTTTGGCAGGACCTCCCCTTCGGCGCCGATCTGTAGGATATCTTGCGACCCCTTTACACCAGCAAGCGCCGACTCTACAGTAGCGAACTGTAGGACATCTTGTAGCAATCTGTCGGTCGACGACAGCGATACGGAGGTCGCGGGTGTCTGTGGAACCCTCGATTGCGATGGGACCGTCCTCAACGACAGCACGCTTGTTGCCGCCGATCGCGACGCTGGGTAATGGGTGCTGAGTCTGCGTGACCTCGTCATGAGTTCACGACGCTGACAGGCGCGGCACGCGGGGTCGATGGGATGAGCTATGACGTCTTCGGCGGCGAAAGGCTAAGTGCGGTGAGTGAGCCGGTTCAGGCAAGAGCATGGCGGTGTTCGCCACGCTGAGTCTGCTCCCAACACCGAACCCGCGCCTAAAGTAGTCGGGTTTGAGCCGGAGATCGCCCCGCAGGAGGCGGCCGCGGACATCGACGTGCTGTTCGCCGCGAGCCGCAGTGCACCGTCGCGTACCAGCCGAACAAGCTGCAGAGCCCGTCGCCGGTCGCCCGCGGTCGGCAGATGCTGACCACCGAGGCGGAATCCTGGTGACCAATGCTCGGTGGATGCCGCTGCGGCTGATGCTGACAGGAGCAGCCTCGGCGACTCACGGGTGACCGATCAACCGATCCAGTGGACGGAGGATCATGTCGACGAGACGACGACATGTGCTGTTAGCCATGACCGCAGCCACCTCGATAGCTTTGGTCGCCACCGTGCAGGTCGCGCCACCATCGGCGGCTGACCCCGGCACCTCCACGACCTCGCACAGGACGACGGTGTTCACGCGGGGTGAGGGCGGCTATCACACGTTCCGCATCCCGGCGCTGGTCGAGGCCACGGACGGCTCGCTGCTCGCCTTCGCCGAAGGCCGGGTCAACAGCCCGCGTGACACCGGCGACATCGACCTGGTGCTCAAGCGATCGACCGACGGCGGCGTCACGTGGGGATCGATCCAGGTTATCGTCGGCGGCGGCGGGACCGAGAAGTGGGGCAATCCGGTACCGGTCGTCGACCTGACCACCGGTCGGATCGTGCTGAACACCACCCGTTCCGGAGGAGAGGACGTGCAACGCGACGTCATTCTGCACAGCGACGATCATGGCGTGTCCTGGTCAGATCCGGTGGACATCACGTCCGAGGTGCGCCTGGACCACTGGCGCAGCGTCGTCGGCGGCCCTGGGCACGGTATCCAGATCACGCAGGGCGAACACGCGGGCCGTCTGGTGCTCCCGGGTCGGCACACCTATTTTGAGCCCGGTCAGGACGACCTGCACACCGGCGGGCACGCCCTCATCAGTGACGATGGTGGTGAGTCGTGGCGGGTCGGGGCGGTCGATGAGCAAGGCATGGAGGAGTTGCGGCCGAACGAGGTCTCGGTCGTGGAGTTGGAGGACGGACGGCTGTACTTCAGCGCCCGTGACCAGGGATCTACGCCCGGGCACCGAGTCGATACCACCAGCAGCGACGGTGGTGAGACATTCGACGAGCCGTACGACGCGGTCAACGGGGTGGTGACCTCGACGGTGCACGGTTCGCTGGTCCGGTTACCAGCCATGCACGCCAGGCCGGATCGGGTCGTGCTGTCCATTCCCAATCACCCGACGGCTCGGGAGAAGCTGACCTTGTGGTCGAGTTTCGACAGCGGTGAGACGTGGGAACCGAGCTACGAGGTCTACGACGGACCGTCGGCCTACTCCGAGATGGTGCTCCTGGGTGATCGGCCTGGCAATCGCGTGATCGGCGTCGCATTCGAGGGCGGTGAGCGGTTTTATCCCGGTGACCAGGAGTTGACGTATCACCACGATATCTACTTCACGCGGGTGCCCGAACGATTGCTGGATGTGCCCACGCCCCCACCGGCGGTGACTCCGGACGTCGCAGGTGATCACGATGCCACGATCAGTGGCACACCGGGCATCGTGGCCGGGAGGTTCGGCCGTGGGTTGTCTCTCGCGGGCGATTACGCGGAGCTGCCCCTGACCGACGAGTTGTCGTTCGGCAGTGAACCGTTCACCGCGGCCACGTGGTTCCGTACCGACTACCTTGGCAACAACCAGGCCATCCTCTATGCCCACGACCGGTTCGGGCCGAGGTGGTGGATCCAGGTCGAGCCCAACAGCGGCAACGTCATCAGGGCCCAGATCTCGACCGACAAGGGATCCACCAGGACTCTGACCGCGCTGGGTGATTTCGTGGACAACGAGTGGCATCACGTCGCCCTGGTGCGTGATGTCGACGGCGTCGTCCTCTACGTCGACGGCCAGGTCGCGGCTACCGGCGCGTCCATCGGCACGGGCTCGGTCTCTGCCGGTGCGCGCACCGGGATCAGGGTCGGCGCCCGCGTCGACGGGATCAACGCCCAGTTCGTCGGCGCCATCGACGAGGTCTGGCTGTTCGACACCGCACTCACCGCCGAGCAGGTCGCCGACCTCGCCGCCACCAACTCCGTCCAAGGCGCCACCCCCGTGACCCACCTCCCGATGAAACAGATCGTTCCACGGTGACTCATCGGCTCGGCGCGACGGCGAGCAGCCCGAGCGCGTCGAGCCGGTCGCGCAGCTCGGCGACCTGCGCCGGGCCCGGCGACCTCAGCGGCGGCCGGCACGGCCCGCAGTCCGGCCCGACGAGGTTGGCGGCGGCCTTGAACCCGGCCAGCTCGCCACCGAAGGCGACGGCCGTATCGATGGCCGACTGGGCGAGGAACTGGCAGGCCCGCGCCTCGCGCAGCTCACCGCGCTCGACGTGCTCGATCATGCGCAGGAAGACGGGCGCGGCGAAGTTGTAGGCCGAGCCGATGGCGGCGCGCGCGCCGATGCCCATCGTCGCCAGCAGCAGCCGGGCGCTGCCGACGTACAGCTCGTAGCGGTCGTCCGCCAGCTCCAGACATCGCTGCAGGTCGGCGAGGTCGTCGTGGGCGAACTTGATGCCGGCGAAGGTGGGGATGCGGTCCCGTGCGGCCGTCAGCACCTCGCTGGCCGGCACGGTCACACCGGTGACTCCGGGGATGTGGTAATAGATGAACGGGACGTCCGGGGCGGCCTGAGTGACCCGCGCGAAGAAGTCCGCCACCGCCGCCGCGTCAGGCGGCCGGTGGAAGTACGGCGGCACGGCCGAGATCGCCTGAACCCCGGCGTCGCGGGCGTGCGCGGCCAGGTCACGCGCCTCGGCCAGGCTGGTGTGCCCGATGTGCGCGATGACGTCGAACCGGCCGGCCGCCACCTCGCACCAGCGCTCCAGCAGGGCCATCCGCTCGGCCGTCGTCATCGACGCACCCTCGCCGGCCGTGCCGCCCACGTACACGCCACGCGTACCCCAGGCCGCGAGGGCGTCGGCCTGGTCGCCGACGACGTCCAGGTCCAGGCCGCCGTCCGGGCGGAACGGGGTGAACACGGCCGTCAGCAGGGTCATCGCCGAACTGCCGGCGGAGTGGTTCAAGGTGGTCAAGGCGGGGCCCTCTCTCAAGGAACTTCTCGGGTGGTCTCAGGCCTGGAGGTCGTCGAGCACCAGGAAGTCGCGCGGGTCGACCGCGAGGCCGGTGACGCCGTCCTTCAGCGCCGACAGCGACGGCCTGGTCGCGATGCCGATCGTCGGCCACCGCCGGTCGCCATTCGTTGGTTCGGGTCCATGGAGAGCAGGTCGACACCGTCGAGCAGGACCTCTCCCACCGCCCACAGGATCTGGCGACCGCCGACGTCGAAGCTGACTCGGTCCGCGCGCCTCACACCGGCCCTCATCCCGAGGTCGACCGTGAGGTCGCCAAAAGTGAGCACACCGGTGATCCCGACCCGTCGGCTGCTGCGACGACGCCCACCGGCGACTGCGCTCGCGCCCGTGCCATAGACCCTCCTCGAGTCTGTGTGCCCGCAATCTGGCCCGTGCCCGAGCTTCTGCATTCAGCTGGGTATCGGGCGACGGAAAGGATCACGCGGGTGCGATGCGTTCGTACTGGCTGGATTCGCGGGCGATGTCGGCCTGGACGAACCGGTGCATCAGCTCCGCACGCAGAGGCTGGGCTTCCGGGTCACCGGCCAGATTGTGCAGTTCGTTGGGGTCTTCAGCGAGGTCGAACAGCTCGACGTGGTCGGTTCCGCGGTAGACGGTCAGCTTGTACCGGTCGCCGATGTAACTTCGGACGTGGACCGTTGTGGGCTGAAACCGGTCCTCGACCAGCACGTGGTCTCGCGCCGGCCCGCCGCCGGCCCACGCGTCCAGTTGATTCACGCCCTGCATCGCGACCGGTGCATCGATGCCGGCGAGCGCAAGGAAGGTCGGCGCCAGGTCGATCAACGACGTCAGGGACTGCGTGCTGGTGCCGGCCGGGATGTGCCCGGGGAGCCTGGCCAGGAACGGGATCCTCAGCAGGTCCTCGTAATGGAACGGACCTTTGACAGTGAGCCCGTGATGCCCCAGGAAATGCCCGTGGTCGGTGGTGAACACCACCAGCGTGTTGTGGGCCAGGCCCCGGGCCTCGAGATGTTCGAGGATGCGCCCGACCGCGGCGTCGACGAACGAGATCATGCCGTAGTAGACGGCGATGTCGCGCCGCAGATCGGCCTCGTCGCGGACCTGACGACCGAACCCGTGAGTGGGGTAGGGCGAATCCGCCCACGGAGAGAAGTCGGGCTGGTCACGCTGCGTCTCGAAGAACCAGGGGTGCATCCGGGACAGCTCGCCGGCGGCGGCTGGCGGCGGAGTGATGTCAGCGGGGTCGTACATCGATGCCCATGGCTCGCTGACGAGGTACGGAGGATGTGGGTCTTGGAAGCTCGACCACAGGAAGAAGGGCTCCGCGGCGTCGACGGCACGGTCGATCGCCGCGATCGAACGCTCAGCGGTCCACGTCGTGTAGTGCAGATCCTCCGGCAGGTCCCAGCAGTGAGTGCGCCTGTTGCTGCGGTCCTCGTTCTGGAAGTATGCGGGCCAATCGGCGATGCCCTGCTCCTCCAGCCAGATCGCATAATGCTGTCCGGCCCAGCGCTCGTCGGCGTGGTTGCGGGCGAGTTCGATGTGGTCGAATCCATAGAACGGCCCAGTGAAGGTGCGCCAGAAGTCGAGATCACGCAGTATCGGCGGGCATTCCAGTGAAGTCTGGTCGGGCCGGCTCGCCAACGGTTGGAAGTGTGCCTTGCCGATCAGCGACGTCGAGTATCCGGTGCGACTCAACAACTGCCCGACCGTTGTCCGCTCTTCGTCGAGCTTGGTACCGAGAGCCCAGCAGCCGTGTGTGGACGGGTACTGGCCGGTGAGGATCGACGCTCGCGTGGGTGAGCAGGTCGGGTTCGGGCAGTAGGCACGGTCGACGGTCACGCCCCCCGCCGCGAGGGCGTCCAGATGCGGCGTCTGCAGGACCGGCGTCCTGGTCCCCATGGCCTGGTAATGATGCTGGTCGGTGGTGATCAGCAGGATGTTCGGTCGCTGCCCCGGTTCTGTCGTTGGTGCGCTCATCGCCACGTCCTTTCGCGGTCGCCCAGGAATTCGTGCCAGCTGATTGGCTCGGGCGCGGTCCAGGTCCGGCCGCGAGTGGTGTCGTAGCCGACCAGCGCCGTCCTTACCTGGGAGCTCACCTCCGCGCCGAATCGGTCCGGCAACAGGCTGACCACCGGGTAACCGTCGAAGGAGCGCATGCGGTCGAGATGCTCGGAGAAGTCCGCCGCCCCGACCGTGGGGTCGTTCCCGCCGATGTGATCGAGATTGAGCAAGGTGTCCGGGCATGACCACCGGGAGATGAACCAGTGCGCGGCCGCGACGCCGCGCCACTGCTGCTCGTTGTTGATCAACACGTCGTTGGTGCGCACCACATCGGCCCAGCGGCTCGCGAAGATGTCGGGCGTGTGGTGCTCCACCTCGTACGTGGGATCCAACGCCTTGATCGCCGCGTACGCTAGCTGCAACTGGCCGATCATGATGTGCTTGGGCCCATAGTGCAGGTCGAGCTTGTACTTGGCGAAGCCCTGGTCGCTGTAGCGGGCGAACGTCCGGCGCAGGTGATCGAGCAGGTCGGCTCCTGGCCAGGCATACCGTTCTCGCGTCGCTCGCCCGATCGTCTCGGCCCGTGCCGACACGATCGGGAAGAACTCCTCGGGGCGGCCCGTGCGGAATCTGCTGGCGACCGCCGCCCGACCCGGCGCGAACCAGAGCCCCGGAACATGGCCGCGTTCACGAATGCGTCGGGCGACGGTAGCGAGGTCGGCGATCCGGTCTGTGTCGACGTCCCAGTCGCCCAACCCGCCGGGCCCGTCCGAGGTGAACCATCCGTCGTCGATCGTGACCTTGCCCCGTGGCAGGTCCATGGCGTCGATGCGGTCAAGGAAGTCCATGATGAACGCGTCCGTGAGCTGCGCCTGCGGGGTGGTGCCGTTCTGTACCGCCGCGGCCTTCTGCTCGACCCAGGTGCAGTACTCGACGGCATCATGGAATGGCGCGGTCCGTCCGGCCCGCGCCGACCCGGCGAGCACCAGCTCGGTGTACTCCGACCAGGACTCGAAGGGCTCACCTTCGCGAACGAACACCGGCGAGGTCGAGGTGACGGTCAGCTTGCCCTCCCGGCGGCGGAACCGGCTGCCGACAGTCGGCGCGAGCAGTCCCACGAACAGGCCGTCAGCCAGGAGCACCGGCGAGCCGCCGGTCGAGTCGGCGGGCACAGCCATCGGGTCGAGGTCGAAGTCGCCGGTCTGCAGGTAGACGTCCTGACCCCACCGGTTGTGACACGGCAAGAGCACTGGACCAGGGCAATCGAAGCTACTGCGCCATGGACCGGACGTCTCGCCCTCGGGGACTGGGTTCGACATGTCTGTGGGTGTTCCCTTCCGTAGGAGGCAGGTTGGCAGTCGAGATCACTGCTTCACGGCGCCGGCCAGACCTTCGACGAAGTGCCGTTGGAGGAAGAGGAACACGACGATCACGGGCAGCAGGCTGATGGTGCTCGCCGCGGTCATCTGCGCGTAGTCGGTCGCGTTCTCGCCTTGGAAGCTGTAGACCGCGACCGCCAGCGTCTGCAGGTCGGGCTGGCTCAGCGTCAGCACCAACGGCAGCAGGAAGTCATTCCAGCTGGCGATGAACTGGATGATGATCACCGTTGCCGTCGCGGGCGCGGCAAGCGGCAGGAAGATCGTGAAGAAGATCCGGAAATAGCTCGCGCCGTCGATCTTGGCCGACTCCTCCAGGGCGTTCGGCAACTGCCGGAAGAAGCCGGCGTAGAGCAGCAGCTGCACGATGTGGGCCTGCCCGCTCTCGGCGATGATGATGCCGAACAGCGTGCCGTCCAGGTTGAGCCGCTGGATGAGGTCGTAGATCGGGATGATCGTGTATCCCTGAGGCAGGATCGCCAACGCTACCAGCGCGGCGATCACGACCTTCTTGCCTGGGAACGGGTAGCGGCCCAGCACGTACCCCATGGTCGACGTCGTGAGGACGACGATGATCACCCCGCCCACCGTGACGATCACACTGTTGAGGAAGTAGCGCCCGATGTCGGCGTTGACCCAGGCGTCGACGTAGTTGCTGAAGAACGGCTCCGACGGCAAGAGCGCCAGCGACGAGAAGATCAGGCTGTTCGGCTTGATGGAGGCCGAGATCATCCACACGAACGGGTAGATCCAGATGAGGCACAACGGCGTCATGATGACGTGGGTGACGATCCGTCGCACGCGCCCCGGGCGGCGCCGGCGTCGCCGCCGCGGCGGTGGCGGCGCGATGTTCTCGGTCGGCGCGTCCGCGCTTGTCGCTGTGCTGGTCACGGGCGTTCCTCCGCAGCCGGTCGTGGCGTCGGGTCCGTCTCGGCGACGATCTGATCCCGTTCGGTGGAGGTCTCGCCGCGGGCGCGGCGAACGGCGAGGAACTGGAGCACTCCGAAGATCATCAGGGTCAGACCGAACAGCACACCGGCCGCGGATGCGTAGCCCAGTCGCTGGGCCCCTTCACCGCCGAACGCGATCCGGTAGATGTAGACCTCCATCAGCTCCGACGCGTAGTTGGGACCGCCACCGGTCAGGGCCTGGATGAACGCGAACACCTGCAGGTTGCCGATGGTCACGATGAGCGCGATCATGACCGCGAACGGGGTCAGCAGCGGCGCCGTGACGTTGCGGAACTGCTGCCAGAGCCCGGCCCCGTCCACCCTGGCCGCTTCGTAGAGCTCGCCGGGGATCGTCTGCAGTGCGGCCAGCCAGTAGATCATGGGCTGACCGACCCACTTCCAGATGAAGATCCCGATGGCGGCCCACAGGACGATCTGGGGGTCGCCGAGGAAGTCGATCGACTGCTCGACGAGACGCAGCGTCGAGAGCACTTGGTTGGCCGGGCCGTTGAACGCGGAGAAGACGAAGCTCATGACGATGGCCACCACCGCCGTCGTGGTCACGACCGGTATGAAGATCGCCGTCCGGTACAAGGTCCGGAACCGCAGCGACGCATCGTTCAGCAGCAGCGCCAGCGCGAGCGAGAGCACGAGTTCGATGGGCGTCGCGACCGCGGCGAACAGCAACGATCGCCAGAAGGCGTCCCAGAAGAACGGGTCTCCCGTCGCCTCGACGAAGTTGCCGAACCCGATGAACGTCCGGTCCGAGGAATAGCCGTCCCAGCGGAAGAACGCGTAGTACCAGGACATCACCATCGGGTAGATCGAGAACATCGAGATGAGGATGAGCCCGGGGATCATCAGCGCGTAGCTGTGGCGTGCGTCCCAGATGGCTCGTCCCAGGCCTTGCTTCCGGGGACCCGATCGGGTCGGCAAGTCGATGGCGGCCGTCATGCGCGTGCCCTCCTCACTCGTACAGCGAGCTGTACGGTTCGCTGGGCACCCAGTCGGAGAAGACGAAGTCGTCGCGACTCACGTTCGCTCCTTCGCTGCGCGCGGTCGCGACCGCCTCGTCCAGCGATCGGTTCGCGCGGTCCTGCAGGGCCTGCATCTCACTCCTGACGTCGGTCGCCTCGCCGGTGAACAGGGCGGCGCAGACGTCGTGCAGGTTGGGCTGCGGCTGAACCACGACCTCGACCGCCTTGACCACATCCTGGTTGCGCACGACCGGCGACGGACCGATCCGGTGGTACCGCTCCATGAACTCGTAGACCTCGGCGTGCACCGGGTCCAGGTCGGCCGCTTCCTCGGGTGGGAAATGTGCCGGATCGCTCGAACCGCAGTACGCGTACCATTGCGCCTGGCCGGCGTCGGAGAACAGGAAGTTGAGGATGTTCCCGGCCACGTCGGCGTGCTCGCTGGTTGCTGCAATGCCGTAGTTCACTCCCCCGCCCGGCTCTTTCGTGATCACGCCCGGACTCGCCGTGTCCAGCATCGGAAGCATGGCGACGCCGAGGTCGAGGTCGGGATAGTCCGCGCGCCACAGGTTGATGTTCCACGGCCCCTGCATGAAGAACACCGCCTGACCCTGCGGGAACCGTTCCCGCGCGGTCGGAGCGTCGAAGCTGATCGAGCCGGGCAGGAAGCACCCGTCGCGCACCAGGCCGAGATACCAGTCGATCACGTCGATCCAGGTCGGATCGGTGTAGTTGAACTCACCGGTCGTCCAGTTGAATGAGGCGAAGATGTCGTTGCCCACCCCACCGTGCATGCCGGAGAGCTGGGCGAGGAGAGCGCACGCGTCGTTCATCCCATTGGGCTGCCCGAGGTGGTCCAGAATCCCGTAGTACTCGTCGGCACCGGTCGTGGTGACCGCCCGGACGGCCTCTCCGAGGCTGTCCAGAGTCCACTCCTGCTCGACGTCGATGTCGGATTCGGCGGCGAGGGTCCTGTTGATGAACAACAGCCGCGCGAACGCCGGCTGGTAGATAGGCAGCGAATACGTCTTGCCGTCGAAGTTGGTGACGCCGTCGGCGAGGATGCCCGCCGGGAGACGCTCCTTGAGCGCTGCGAAGTCCGGCATCACGTCGTCGAACGGTTGCAGCCAACCCTGTGCCACAGCAGCCGCAGGTGTGATGTTGCCGGGCAGCTGGAAGACGTCGGGTGCAGTGCCGCCGCGCAGACCGAGGGTGATTCCCTCCTGGATGCTGTTCCAGTTGGTGCCCTGATAATCCACGGAGATACGCGGGAACTTCTCCGAGTACGCCTCGAGCATCGCGTTCCAGTAGAGGGCCTTCGCGTCGCCACTGTCGACCCATCGCAGCGACACGTCACCGGTCGGCGCCTCGGCCCAGTCGGGGATGTCGAACTCGCCTTCCCGGATTTCACGCGGGCCGGATTCGGGTACATTGCTGGTGTCGACACAGCTGCCGATCAGTGCCGCCAGCCCAGTGGCCCCGGCGCCCTTCAGCACGGTACGGCGAGAGTAACGCCTCATTGCGCTCATGATCGTCCTTCGTTCCTGTGCCTCGCCGCGAACCGAGGTACCCCCGGCCGCGGCGTGAGGCTGCGTGTTGGCGGAACAATGCTGTGCGACACGGCCGGCGCTGGGCATCGACCACTCACCGCCGGCCGTATCGCGCTAGGCGCGGCTCAGCTGGTCGAGCGGCAGGTGGACCAGCGTTCCGGCCGCGATTCGATTGCCCTCGTGCAAGTCGGTGATCTCGGCCGCGTTCAGCGCCCGGTCGTACAGGAGGATCTCGTCGAGCGACCCGACCGTCGGGTTGTTGACGCCGTCGAGCCGGGCACCGAACCGGACCCCGACGACGGCGCCGCCGGAAACCGATCCGGCCACTCCGGATTCCGACCCTCGGGCGACACCGTCCACGTGAAAGGTCACGGTGTTGTCGGAATCGCGAGTGAGGACGAGGTGATGCCAGGCGTCATCGAGATAGTTGCCGGGTGCCGACACCGTCACGTTCGCCGTGTCGGTGTAGACGCTGGCGCGTACCGCGGTGCCGAGGACCTCGAGCTGCCACTTCGGAGCCGTACCCGGCACGTACGCATCGGCGATGCGTTGCAGCTGCTGGTGCGCCGTCCGGAACCAGGTGGCGACGGTGAACGGTCCGTCACCGAACAGGATCTTCTCATCCGCCGGCAGCTCGACATACCCGCCGGAGATCGCCAGTCCGCGCCCGAATCGACCGGGGACCGTCTCGAACTGACCGTTCACGATGCCGTGCAGGCCGTTGCCGGAGCGGTCGGGTGCGGTGACCGGACGCGGCTGAGGCAGGTCCAGCAGGGCCAGGGGCACGCGGGCGAAATCGATACGCTGGTGATAGCTCTGCCCCGTGTAGTCGCCGAGCCACGGTCCGCCCTCGTACGCGACGCCGAGAACGGCGTCGTCGACCTTGACCATCTCGGAGTATCCCGCCGGCCCGTCGTACACCAACGTGCCCTGGCGCCACGTCCGCCCGCCGTCGAAGCTGGATCGCAGCGTGAGCCGTTCCCGCGACGACGGATGCTGCGGCCCCGCGAAAACGAGCCGCTCCGATCGGTCGCCACGCGCTGTCGCCTCGACGAGCGAACAGTGCACGACCGGCGTGAGGAGGTCGTCGACGATCTCGAACGGCCCGTCGAACGTGTTGCCCCCATCGCTGCTCGTGGTCGCCGCGCGGTTGCCTGGTGCACGTCCGTGTTGGTCTCGAGTGTTGATGTAGATCGTGCCATCGGAACGCTCGACCATGGTGGTCTCGTTCGGGATGATGTCCCACGAGGAGTACGCGCCCATCTCGCCGTCGATCTGCCAGGTCTGACCGTGATCGTCGCTGTAGACGACGTGCACGCCGACAACTGCCGGAGTGTCGCCGTCGGCGGGCAGGTACGAGTGATTCCCGGGCATCACGAGCCGACCACGGTGCGGCCCGTGCTTGAGCTGGAAGCCACTGCCAGGACCGATGACGAAGTGCCGTATCGGTGCGGGCTTGATGTCGGCGGTGAGCTCCCGCTCCCGCCAGTCCGACCAGGTGTGGCCATGGTCGTCGCTGTAGGTGAGGAACGGCCGCGGGGCGTCCTCCGGGCTCACCGTCCCGTTCAGAATGTCTTCGCCTTCGACGTGATCGGCGACACGCATCGCGACGACGAAGATCCGGCCGGTCTCCTCGTCGACCACCGGCGAGCCGCTCATCCTGGTGCCGTCCTCCGCGGCGATGACCTGCAACGGTCCCCAGGTACGACCTCCGTCGACCGACCGCTTGAGCACGAGGTCCGCGGGGCCGAAGTCGCCAGGGTCCTCGATCTTGGCGTTGACGATGCACAGCACGTCGCCGTTCGGCGCCGGGATCACGTTCGGCACCCGGAACGTGTGATAGCCGTCATGCAGCCGCTCGAACACCACCGACCTTCGGATGGCGCCCATACCAACCGCTTCGGCCCGACCTGGGACCGAGAGGGACGCGCCCACGGCACTCGCGGCACCGACCAGACTCGCGCTCCTGATCAGCTCTCGTCGTGACAACGATGGCACAACATCCTCCTATGTTGAGCGAATTCAGCAGGACTTCCTATGCATTGATGGCACGACGTCAACCAATGAGTTCGACGGCGCCGCTGCGGACCGAGGGGTTGAACGCAAGACGAGCTCGCAGCGTGTCGAGCCCGGCCCGGATGTCGGGTCTTCGGCCGATCACCGCTCTCGATGCAATCGAGGAGGTGGTCGTGCTTGGACGGCGGCGCCGACACCGGAACCTGGATCAGCTCCGCATCGATCAGCGTCAGCCAGATTCCGTCGTCCCCGAGCTGCACGCTGCCGGCGTGCCCGACGATCCCGTAGCTGCGCGCGGGCTTGACCGCGGCGTTGCGGGCGACATCGAGCAAGCCGGGACCGGACTCACAGTTGAACGTGGCGTAGTGCCCATCGTCGAGTGCGAAGCCCTCGGTGACGTGGAGGGCTCGGCCGTACACCGACTCAGGCTCACGGAGCACCCACAACAACCAGTCGACGGCATGCGAGGAGAACTCGTTGATCCGGCCGCCTGACAGGTCGAACGATAAACGCCAACGGCCGCTGGCCTCGATGTTGCGCCAGCGCTGCGACGGTGCGGGAGCATGCCAGCGGATCCACGCCGAGACGATGCCGCCCAGTCTCCCCGAGGCCGCGATCTCCTGCAGCGTGGCCGGCGCGGGCTCGTAGCGCTGGTTGAACGCGATCATGAAGACACCTCGGCTCTCGCGCACCATGGCCTCGATGGCGTGGGCGTCATCGAGGTCCAGCGCCATGGGCTTCTCGCACAGGATGTGCACGCCAGCGTCCACCGCGAGCTTGACGTACTCCAGCCGCGCGAAGCCCGGCGTTGCGATGACCACGATGTCGACCGACCCCACGAGTGCCTCCGCGGACTCTGCGACCTGGGCGCACCACTGCTCGGACTTGCCGCGGGCCCGCTCCGCGTCGATGTCGTACACCGCGCGGACTGTGGCCCGGCCGGTGAGGGCGAACCCGTCGACATGAGCTCCGGCGATCTGGCCACACCCGATGATCCCGACGCTGTACACGGTCATCGGACCGACGCCGCTGCAAGCAGCGTCCGCAGGTTGTCGGCCGCCTCGACGGCCTGCCGGCGCCTGGTTTCCGCGCCCATGTGCATCTCCACGGTCAGGTACCCGTCGTAGCCTGTCGCGGCGAGCGCGCTCAGATACGCCGGATACCCCACACGGCCCTCGCCAGCCGCGACATCACGGACACCGGCCTGGCCCGCGTTGCCGCCGGCATCGGTGAAGACGATGTCCTTGGCATGGGCACAGATCGCGGCAACGGTCTCGGCGGTGGACGCCCACGCATCGGCGTCGGACAGGTCGTCGGGCTTGGCCTTCGACTCGGCGGTGACGATCCGGCAGCCAAGCTCGACGGACAGATTCAGGAAGCCACGGAACGCGTCGATCGCCTCCTGGGCGGACCGCGGATCAACCAGATTCGGCCCGCCGCCCACGGCGGTCACCTCCAGCCCGAGGTCGCGGGCCATGGTCGCGACGTCTGACGCTTTCAAGCCGGCGGCATCGATCCGGCGCTGCCACACCTGGAAGCCGTCGAAGCCGTTCGCGGCAATCCACGCGAGCGTCTCCGGCAACGGCCCTCGTAGATCCTTCTCGCACATTCCAATGCGCATGCAGATCACATTCCTCCTGGGGAGGCGGCCGGTCGCCTGCTAGACATCCTACAGGTTGGTGACCTTAGGATGTCGCTCACGACACTGTCAAGAGGGCGGACACACCTTGAGCGACACAGAGCAGGAGCCGGCGTTCCGGCGCCTGGAGCCGCTTCCCCCACTGCACAAGACCGTGCAGGAGGAGATCCGGCACTACATCATCAAGCAGGACCTGCGCCCCGGCGACGCGCTCAAGCCCGAGGCCGAGCTGGCCCGGCTGTTCGGCGTGAGCCGCAACTCCGTGCGTGAGGCGGTCAAGGCACTGGAGTCCACCGGCGTCCTCGAGACGCGGCGCGGCAGCGGCGTCTACATCAAGGACTTCTCCTTCACCCCGCTGCTCGACAACCTCCCCTACGGCCTGATGCAGGGGCGCCGCGCGCTCAGCGAGCTGGTCGCGCTGCGCAAGGCGCTCGAGGCCGGCATGATCGCCGACGCCATGCACGCGATCACGCCGGAGCGGGTCGCCGCGCTGCGCGTCGTCCTGGCCGACATGGGCGAGCGGGCCGGCCGGGGCGAGAACTTCGCCGACCAGGACCGCGAGTTCCACCGGCTGCTCTTCGCCGACCTCGGCAACGAGATGCTGCTGCAGCTGTTCGACCTGTTCTGGCAGGCGTACCACCGCGCCGCTCCCCCGGTCCACGGCCGCGATCCCCGGCGGATCCACGCCCTGCACGCCGCCATCGTCAAGGCCGTGCTCAGCGGCGACGCCGAACGAGCCCGCGACGCCGTCCGGCAGCACTACGTCGGCATCGAGGAACGAGTGAGCGACAGCCCGCCATGAGTCGTTCAGCTTCACGTCTCGTCGATCGACCGAGTCGCCGTAGCAGTCCAGGTCCTCGGCGATGGCGACCGACTCACCGTGAGCTGCGACAGCCCTTTAGGCCACTTCACGAGCACGGATACGTCGAGCCGTCCCTAGGCATCGAACGGCGCGTGCGTCGCCGTCCAGATTTCGAGTCGACTCATCGTGTGCAAATCCCTGTCTTAAGGGCTTGGGTCGGCTTGTTTCTCAACTCTTCGACGTCGCTCGATGACCCGGCGACGACTGGTCCGGCAGGCCCGGGATCATCGTGAGCTCCGGCGGACCTGCTGCCCAGGCGATCTCGAACGGGTCGGGGAGCGGGTCGGCCAGGACCGCGCACGACAGCCAGTGCTCGCCGGGATCGAGATCGGCGACGAGGGTGGGGATCGCGGTCCGGGGCAGCAGCAGATTCGTGTTCGGTTCGGCGCTGATCACCTGACCGGCACGAGTACCGGTGAGGTCGACGATGCCGCTGGGCCCGGCGGCGCCACGCACCACGGCATGCCTCGGACCCGCGTCATCGAGCTCCGCCGGAGTTCCGTCCGGACGAGACGTCGCGAAGCCACCCTCCGCCGTCGACAACCGCCGGCCGGTCCGGACGTGATGGACCCGGAGGTGCCAGGGCGGGACCGCGGTCAACCAGGTCTCGATCTCGACGTCCTCGTACGGCGTCCATCGCGACCGGAGCACGGAGCCGGCGACCGAGGCGTCATGGACGTCCTCGCGAACGCGGTAGTGCTTGCCGTCGTCGGAAATGGCCAGCATGCTGTCCGCGGCCGTCGCAGCGAGTTCGTGGTTGGCCGCCGGCACACTGAAACCGAACCGGGTGGAGTAGGCGAACTTCGCGTACTTCTCCGCGGCGTGTTTCAGCGATCCGGTCGTCTGGCCGTTCACCAACGCCACGACGTGGGACGAGTCCGGGGAACGGTAGACGACCATCCCGGCGGGCGGGAGCGGGTGGACCTCGGCCAACTCGGGGAGCGGTTGCTCCTCGGCGGCCCAGAACGGGTGGCCGGCCGGCGCGGCGAGCGGAATGGCCGCCTTGAGCGCCCAGTACGGCGAGCCCGGCGAGTTGTACCGCTCGGTCATGTGCAGGTTCGGGTACCCGTAGCCGAGGGTCAGGGTGCCGTCCGGCGCGAAGATCGGCCGGCGCATCCACCAGCGGACGTTGCGCAGTGCCAGTCCCTTCACCACGCCCCACGGCAGCGCCTCGACGTCGGCGAAGGCCAGCGCCCCCCAGAAGCCGCTCTGAGCGAATCGATAGGTCAGGCTCCGCCCGTAGGGAAGCGCGCTGCCGTCGGCGGCGAACCAGTGGGCATGGTCCGCGGCGAACGCCACCGCCCGGTCCCGGAACCGGCCCGCGCGCGCCGGGTCGTCGTCGCCGGCGATCCGGGCGTAGATCAGCCCGTAGAAGTGCATCGCCCACGGGATGTACCAGTCGCCGTGGCCGCTGGGGCCGTCGTGGTACCACCCGGCGTCGACGGCGAACGTCTCGATGATGTCGAGCGCCTCGTGCATCTTCGCGGTGTCGTGGCGGGCGCCGACCCGGGCGAGGCCGAGGTTGACGAGAACGCGGAAGAACTGCCAGTTGTTGTGGACGACGGGGTGGTCGTTGATGCGGAGCAGCCAGTCGGCGACCCGGTCGCGCTCCGCGCCCGACAACGGGTTCCACAGCTCGTGCGGCACCATCGTCAGGCCGAACCCGATCGCCGCCATCTCCACCATGCGCTGGTCGGTGCCGGTGACCGGGCCCCAGTACTCCGGGTGGGTGGGGTTCGTGCCGTTCACCAGGCCTTCGCGATATCGGTCCCAGCCGTCGAAGGCGCCGCCGCCCGCGGCCAGCGGCGCCAAGGCCCACAGCGGCCGCGCGAAGCCCTCGAGTTCCGCGGCGGCGTCGTCGAACGAGGCGCCGGTGTGACCGAGGCGCACCCGTGCCGACCCCGGGCTGAACTTCGGCAGCAGCGCCGAACACCACGTACGGACGGCAGTTTGAAGGTCGGAGCGCGACCGGAGCCCCTCTGGACGAGTCGTCACGGCTGCCGAGTGATCTGTTTCATCGGGAGGTGCGTGACGGGGGTGGCGCCTTGGACGGAGTTGGTGGCGGCGAGGTCGGCGACCTGCTCGGCGGTGAGTGCGGTGTCGAACAGCCAGACCTCGTCGATGGCGCCGACGAACTGGGCGTTGATCCCGTCGACGCGGGCGCCGACCCTGATCCCGGTGCGCGCACCGGCCGAGACCGAGCCCGTGCCGATGGACGCGCCGGTAGCCGCGACCTGGCCGTCGACGTACAGGACGACGCCGTCGACATCACGCACCAGCGCGACGTGATGCCACTCGTTGTCCACGAAATCACCCAGCGCGGTGAGGGTCCTGGTGGATCCCTTGTCGGTCGAGATCTGGGCCCGGATGACGTTGCCGCTGTTGGGCTCGACCTGGATCCACCACCTCGGCCCGAACCGGTCGTGGGCATAGAGGATGGCCTGGTTGTTGCCAAGGTAGTCGGTACGGAACCACGTGGCCGCGGTGAACGGTTCACTGCCGAACGACAACTCGTCGGTCAGGGGCAGCTCCGCGTAATCGCCCGCGAGAGACAACCCACGGCCGAACCTCCCGGCCACGATGCCCGGTGTGCCACTGATCGTGGCATCGTGATCACCTGCGACGTCCGGAGTCACCGCCGGTGGGGGCGTGGGCACATCCAGCAATCGTTCGGGCACCCGCGTGAAGTAGATATCGTGGTGATACGTCAACTCCTGGTCACCGGGATAAAACCGCTCACCGCCCTCGAACAACACGCCGACCTCTCGGTTCCCGCGGCGTTCGTCGAGTACTGCTAGGTCTGAGTAGGCCGACGGGCCGTCGTAGACCTCGTAACTCGGTTCCCACGTCTCACCGCTGTCGAAACTCGACCACAACGTGAGCTTCTCCCGAGCCGTCGGATGGTTCGTCACGGACAGGATCACCCGGTCGGGGTTGGCAGCAGTCGCCGGCAATCGCGTCACCGATCCTTGAATCGTCGAGGTCACCACACCGTTGACCGCGTCGTACGGCTCATCGAACGTCTCACCACCATCACTGCTGGTGGTGTCGACCCGATGGCCGGCCGTGTCGCCTTGATCGCGGGCATTCAAGTACAACCGGCCATCGGCCAGCTCGACCGCCGACACCTCGTTCGGCCGCAAGTCAGGATTACCTTGCTCATCGACCGCACCGATCTGCCACGACAAGCCACCATCATCGCTGTACCGGACGTGACCGCCGGCTCCCGTCGAGTCGGTACAGGTCTGGCCCGCTTCAACGTAGGTGTGCCGGCCCGGGATCACCAGCCGGCCCGCGTGTTCGCCCTGCGTGAGCTGGATACCGTGGCCAGGCCCGGCCGATACCCTCCGCCAGTTTCCGGGGTTCAACATATCCGTGATGTCCACCAGATCCGACCAGGACGCCCCATGATCATCACTGTGTTGGATGTAGGTGGTCGCCGCCGCCCGACCGCATTCCACGTCCTCGCCGTCCGCGTCTGCGTCGATGTAGTTCATACTGAGCACGATCCGACCGGTCGTCGCGTCGACCACCGGCACCGCGTTGGCCCACTGGTCGTCGGAACCTCCACCGGCAAGCACCTGCATCGCTCCCCAGGTCGATCCGCCGTCAGTGGACCGCTTGACCACCACGTCACTTTCCCCCAAGTCGCCGGGACCGTCGACCTTGGCCTGGGCGAAGGCGAGGAGGGTGCCGTCGGTTGCCTCGACCAGGGCGGGGATCCGGAAGGTGTGGTAGCCACCCTCGCCACGCGTGAACACTGTGGTGCGGGTCGCCTGGGCAACATGCTCATCGTCCGTCGCCGAGGCCGGCCCACCGGCTGAGGCGGCAACCATTGCGAGTGCGGCGGCGCCGGTGAGGGCGGCGACCAGTGGCCGCCTTCGCGGTGTCGTCTTCGACATGTTGGTTCCTTCCGCTCGGTTCTGCTGGACGGCCGGGGAATGGCCGCACCAAGAGTCGAACTCAGGGAGGTGCGTTGATGATGCGCGCCGATCGAACATCGGAGTGAGGCGCCTTGGCTGGATCACGCTATGATTCAGTCCGATGTCCTACAGGTTTTCGACCGTAGAGTGACGCTGACGTGCTGTCAAGAGGAGGCGAGGCGAGGGTGACTGAACGCCCGTGATTGACCCATCCGGTCCGACGATTGGGACAGCAGGTCCCGTTGCACCTGACCGTGCAGAACGAGATCCGGAGCCCCACCATGACCAACAAGCTCCGCCCAGGCGATGCGCTGAAGCCGGAGTCCGAGCTGGCTCGGCAGTTCGGGGCCACCCGAAGGTCGGCCCACACCGCGCCGACGCCCGTCGTCACCGGCGAGTACCGCCTCGGCGACGTCCGCCACGTCGTCGCCTCCCCCGCCTGCGCCGCGGAGGTCCTCGGCTTCATGGCCCGGGTCCCCTTCGCCGCCGGCGTGGACGAGTTCGCCCACGCACCGCTCCGAGCGTGACCCCGCCCTCCCAACGACCGCCTCAGGGCATGCCGACCTCCGCCTGCGCCGAGCGGGTTCCGGCCGGCGCAGTGTCAGGGGTGCTTCTCGAATGAGGCACCGCGCCCTCGGGTCAGCAACTTGGCTGCCGTCCTCCGCTCCCGCACCTGCACAGGCGGCGGGCCGTCCGCCACCGAGTTGCAACCATGCACCGAAGTGTCCCCGTGGGCTGCGGAACGGAACGTCCTGTCCCGAGCTTGATATGCCACGCGACGGGCGGCAGGCTTCGGTGGAGATCAGTCGGCCAGCGCCTCCGGGTGGGGTCCACCGGCACGCCGCTGGCGCGAGCACGAGGTCGTGGTCCTGGCCGCGCGGCTGGACGAACCGCGCGATCGCCGACCGGGCTCGTGGGGCTACCTGGACCAGGTCCAGTCGCATGTTCGGGCTTCGCCGATACGGGCCACACCAGTGACGTCACGCGACTCGCCGGGCGCGAGGTTCAGCAGCGCCAGACCGCGCGTCGCGTCGCCGGCGCCGGCGACGGTGGCCGCCGCCCGCTCGAAGGTGACCCCGTCGGGAATCGAGGTGTGATAGCCCGCTGATGGCCTACTCCGCGTAGGTGCCCGGCCATGCGGCCGCCGAGCCGCACCTCATCCCGAATGGCCGACGCCCACGATCGTCGAGTGGTCGATCTCGGCCTCTCCGGCGACCGTCGGTGACTGCGACTGACTGGCGCGCCGGAAGCGATCGAGGACCTATCCGGGCAGCGTCCTAACTCCCACTAGCTGCCGTATACGGACCAAATTCGAGCTGAGATACTCAAGATCCTTCTCGGACAGGCTCCAGCTGAGCGCCCTCGCCGCAACTTCGACTTGAGCCGGGGATCGTAGGCCGCACAGGAGCACAGCGTCGGGCGGAAGAGTCGCGCAGTATCAAATCGCCGCCCGCGCAAGCTGGTCACCGTCGGCGCCGAACCGGTCTCGAGCGAATCCCATGATCTCAAACAGCAACTTCGCGCCATCGGAAGTGAACCAATATTTCCGCCTACGATGGCCACCAGCTTCAACTGTCGCGAGCTATATTGCGCGCTTCTAGGTATCGCCCTGCGCCAGGATCTGCTTGAGAACAATCACCTTCCCATTTGCTCGCGCCCACTCGAATATGCATTTAGGGCCATGCGGGAAGGGGGTGAACGTGTTAAATCGCACCGTCAGTATTTCTCGGCTCCAGCGCGCATTCGTCGTGCCCGGAATACTAGCCGCCGGCGGTCTCGTGGTCACCGCTGGAAGTATCAAACGATTCTTCTCGCGATAGGGACCACCGCAAGTCAACGGAACACTGGTTTAGATCAACTAATTCCTCGCCTTAAGATCGCGCAGCAGGCACACTTCCGGTTCGTCGTCATTCCAGCCGTACTCGACGTACGTCATGCCTCTCAACACGCGATTCACGATCACTCCGGTGTAGCCCAACGTATCGCTCGGCAGCCGACCCATCGGATGCCAAGCGATCTCGCTGCACTTTTCTGGCTCGTTGTTGACTGGCGAGCCCCTCCACTGTGCGAGGCGGAAGATCACTTCGACCCGCGCCAGCTTGCTCGGTCTGAACATCAAGCACGCGAACTCCAGGTCGTCGGGGTCGGCCCGAACACCAAGTTCCTCATACGCTTCACGTCTTGCGCACTCAAGCGGTGTTTCGTCCGCCTCTACGTGGCCGGCGGGCAAGGCCCATAGGCCGTCGGCGTAGCCGGTTCCGGCCCTGCGCGCAAGGAGGACCAATTGCCCAGCCCTGGTCAGCATCACGTGGGCGGCCACCGCGTGACCGGGCGGCTTAACCTCGGCTCTTGGGTCTGCGATCACGACGCCTATTCTGCACGACGCGCGTGGTCACGCTTCGCTCGGTAGGACGAACATCGGGGCAAGCCAAGCTCGCGCGGCGCTTGTCCGTTGCGCTCCCATTCGCGTAGCCCCAGCAGGATCGGCGTCCGCACCGGGTCTGGCCGACCGCTCAGCATCGCATGCGGGATGCGGACCTCGTACACGCTGGCGGTAAGGTCGGTGACCACGGAGATCTCACGTCCGTCCAGGCGTTCCACCGCGGCCCGGTCGTACACAAGAATCTGGCGGTCGACGTGCTCGACCACCTCAAACCGTCCCGCGGGTCCGTAGAGAAGGATGTTGAGTTCAGCCCTTCGATCCCTATCCGGTAGCTCCAGCCGAACGCTCCAGCGATCTCCGCTACTTGTGATGGCCGCTGGAGCCGATCCGCCGAATTGATCGCGCGCATGAACAAGGGCTCGACCAGAGAGAACATCATGCCATTCCGGCATCTCGGGCGAGCTACATGTGACGACGTTCGCTCCCAGTCGATCCACAAGATCCTCTAGCTGCAAACACGCCGTCGACGGCCGGCACGAAGCGCACAGCGAAGCTCCCCGCCGCATCGCTGACGTGGCAGACGAGGCCAAGAGACCGCCGGCTGCATCAAGGCGCATGGCCGAGGCGGCGCGCGTCCGCAACGGGACGGATGGGGGCTCCTAGGCGGCTCTGTCGATGACCTCGAGGTGCTGCGCCGGCCCGCCGACGGTTCCCTGCGCCGGGCTCGATCCTCGCGGAACCCGGGGAGCCTCCGGTCATCAAGGTTTCATCGATGCTCCCGAACGGCACCCGGCGCTCAGCAACCCGCCGCCGTCGAGCGTGATCGGGCTCCGCGGCACCGCCCCCGGCGCTGACCGACGCCCGGACCTCCTGTGGGTGCACTACGACGGGGACGAATCGTTTCCGACGGGCAGCTCGCGTCCCCGGTTCAGATGGCGAATAGTGTTCCTCGAAGCGAAGTGGGCGAAGTCCGCGGCGACGACACGCCGCACGGTCGCCGAAGCTCTCACCGCTGCCACCTGCCTGATGTTCACCAACGAACGCGGCATGCCCGATGGCGTCCAGCTGCGTTCCGCCTTGACCCGCTGGGCCTTCAACACCAACCGGCGCGACGATCCCAACCAGCCCGCCTGGGTCAGCGATGCGCTGCGCTGGGCGTCCAGCCATTCCAGGCCGGCCGCAGACCTGGCCGACACCGACGTGCTCCGCCAGTTGCTTGACGGCATCGCGGTCCGCCTCGACGGCGGCGCCCGCGCCACGAGCGTCACGTCCCGCTGGCGGAAGATCCTCTACAACCTGGCCGAGCACGCCGTCGACCGGAAGATCCTCATCGCCAACCCGCTCCCCGCCGTCAAGCAGCCGGCACAACGCATCGCCGAGGTCGACCCGCGCACCGTCGCGAACCCGACCCAGGCACGCGAGCTGCTCGCCGCGGTCGCGGCTCAAGGACCGACTGGCGAGCGGCTCGAGGCCTACTTCGGCTGCCTGTACTACGCCGCCATGCGCCCCGAAGAGGCGGCCGACCTCGGCCGGGACAACCTCGATCTTCCGAAGAAGGGTTGGGGCTGGATCTACCTGGACGCGGCCAAGCCACACGCCGGCAGCGACTGGACCAACACCGGCGAGGCGCGTGACGACCGGCCGCTCAAACAGCGCAACGTTGGTGAAGTCCGCAAGGTCCCGTCCCCACCCGAACTGACCGCGTTGCTGCACCACCATCTCGGCACCTTCGGCACCACCCCCGAGGGCCGGTTGTTCGTCTGCGAGCGCAGCACCGGCCACCTCCCCGCCTTCACCGTCTTCCGAGTCTGGAGGAAGGCCCGCGAGGCCGTGTTCGGTGCCGCGGCGGAACGTGTGCTGATCGCCCTGCGGCCATACCACCTGCGCCACGCCTGCGTCTCGACGTGGCTCAACTCCGGCGTCCTACCGACCAAAGCGGCGTCATGGGCCGGACACTCCGTCGAAGTGCTGCTCAAGATCTACGCCAAGTGCACCGACGGCGACGACGAGCTGTACCGCGACCGGATCGACGCCGCGCTCGGGCGCGAGCGCGGGCCGCGAAAACTTCGACACGTATTCGACAAGAACAGCCGTAGAGACCCGCCTGGAGCCGTGAGCGGCCGGACACACGAAAGCGCCCCTCAGCTGCGTTTCCGCAGGTGAGGGGCGCTTCACTGGTAGCCCCGACGGGATTCGAACCCGCGCTACCGCCTTGAGAGGGCGGCGTGCTAGGCCGCTACACAACGGGGCCATGCGACCGAGGTCGCGAGGTGAAACTGTACCCGAGCCTCGCGATGACTCCAAACCCGCTGGAGATCGTGCCAGCCGTGCCGGGCGCTGGGGTACCAGGACTCGAACCTAGACTAACTGGACCAGAACCAGTCGTGCTGCCAATTACACCATACCCCACTGGATCGGGCGGGTATCCCGCTCGACCGCCCGGTAAGGATAGCGGTCGGACGGGGTTCGATCCAAACCGGCCGCCCGACCGCCATCCATGATCAGGTGAGCCGCAGCAGCAGCCGGTCCAGGCCGGCCAGGTACCCCGTGGCCGACGCGTTCCGACCGGTCAGGGTGAGCGTCAGCGAGTGTGATCCGGCCGACAGCTGGTGCGTCCCGAGCGAGACCGGGTCGGCGACGCGGACGCCGTCGTTGAAGCCGTCGAAGGCGGGGCCGGCGGGCGAGCCGTCGATCGACAGCTGGACGATGCCGTAGTCGATCGCCTGGGTCAGCACGGCCGACACCTCGTACTCGCCCGCCGCCGGCACGTCGAACGACAGGGTCGCCACATCCGAGGCGGACACCGCGCGGAACCACAGCTGCGCCCCGCCCGACCACGACACCCCGCAACAGTTGCCCTGCGGCTCGATCGGCGCCGTGGCGGACACCGCCGGCAGCAGCGATTCTCCCTCGACGCTCAGGGTCCGGCCGCTGGTCGCGGCCGCGACGTCCGAGTAAGCGCCCGCGTTCCCGGACGAGTCCACCGCGCGCACCCGGTAGTGCCAGGTCTCCCCCAGCCCCAGCCCGGAATGGACGAAGCCCGGCGAGGTCACCGTCCCCACCAGGGTCGACGGCGACGGGGTGAAGTCCGGCGAGGGCGACGCGTGGACCTCGTAGCGAGCCACCGACACGTCGTCGACGGCGCGATCCCAGCGGACGGAGACGGCGTTCTCCTCCGCGCCCGACGCGACCAGCCCGGTCACGGCGCCCGGCGGCGTGTCGTCCGCGAACGGCGGCACGTGCGAGAGCACCTCGTACGACGACGCGGTCCAGGCCGGCGCGCCGTCGACGGGCGTCAAGGAAACGGAGACCGACGACTTCCCGGACGTCACCGACGGCGGCAGCTCGAACTCGTCGTGCAGCCAGCGCGAGTGCGTGTTGCCCAGCGGCTGGCGCCACTCCCCGACCTCGACGCCGTCGACGGAGACCGTCACGGCCTGGCCGGCCTCGGCCTGGTCGGACAGCCGCCGCAGCCGGACGCCGTCGTTGTGGCGGTCGACGTCCACGTCGAACGTCGTCGCCTCCGTCACCGACGAGACCGTCGCCGTCATGGGCACGACGTCGTCGTCGCCCTCGAAGGTCGACGTCAACGACGCACCGCCCGACCCGGCGGCGACCACGTCCGTCACCCGCAGCGCGGACGCGTCACGGTGGCCGTACCAGAACGCCGTCGAGCCGTAGACCGCCGGTTCGTTCGCCGTCGGCCCGTGCTCGATGCCGAACCGCAGCCCGGAACGGAACTCGACCGCGTCGCCGATGAGCAGCCGGTACGCGGCGTCGCACTGGTGCTCGCAGCCGAAGCCGCGGGTCTCCATCTCGGGCGCGCCGTTGGTCGGGTTCGAGAACTCGTTGCGGTTGAAGTACCAGCCGCCCTCGTAGAAGTCCTCCGAGCCGGTGCCGTTGAGCTGCGGCGTCCGCGAGCCGTCGACGTACACCCGCTCGTCGCCCTCGAGGTAGTTGCGGATGTTGCCGCCGGTGATGCGGCCCTCCATGGTGTGGTTGACGCCGACGAACTTGCCGTGGCCGACGACGTCGAGGAAGACCCAGTCGCGGCCGAACTCGGTGTCGCCGCGGCGGCTCTCGGCCTGGAAGTAGCCCAGCGACGGCGACCCGCCCCGCAGCCCGCGCGCGATCGACGGGTCGCGCGCGTAGGTGATGGACGACGACCCCGCCTCCAGCGCCACGTCGGACTCGTTGACCAGCGTCACCTCGGCCGACCGCCCGTAGGGCATCGGCCACCACGACCGGTACCAGCCGTCGTCGGCGGTGTCCATCGAGTACATCAGCGACCGCACGTCGTTCTCGCCGAGCCCGGAGCCGTAGAACTCGCCGACCGGCGCGTCCACCGTCTGCTCCCCGTCGAACTCGATCCGCAGCCGCAGCCCGCTGAGCAGCGCATCGGACACCGCGACGACGGGCTCCTGGCCGGGGTCGGGCGGATAGGTATAGGTGTGCTCGCCCTGCCAGCGCTGCTCCACGATCTGGTAATCGTGCGCGGCCTCACTCTCCAGCGCGGCCGGCGACGCGCCGACGTCCAGCTCGTCGGTCCGGACGTCCGAGCCGCCGACCACCGAGTCGACCCAGTAGCGGAACTCGTTGAAGTCGATGCCGGCCGAGACGAACGTGTTGGTGACGGTGATCTCGGACTTGCCCGCGGTGGCCGACGCCGGCAGCAGCACGGTCTGGTCGGTCCACTGCCCGCCGCTGCCGGTGATCGGCTCCCACGACCCGGCCTCGACGCCGTCGACGGCGATGGTGGCGCGCTGGTCGCTCGACAGCGTGTCGAGCCGGCGGGTCAGGCGCACGCCCTCGTTCGACGGGTCCACGGCGACGGTGAACGTGCTGGTGCCGACGTGAGCCCGGCCGTCGTCGCGGATGGCCGGGCCGACCTCGGGGCCGACCACCTGCGGCAGCTGCAGGGCCAGCTCCGTCAGCAGCCCGGACCCGGCGAACCGGCCCAGCCGCAGGCTCTCCCCCGGCTCGAGGGCGAAGTCGCGAGTCGTGGTCCGCGCACCCGGGCGGTCCGGCTTCGGGTCCGCCGTCCCGTACGCCTCGAGCGTGGCCAACACGTCGGCCGGCACCTCGTCCGGGTCGAACGTGTCCACCCCCTCGGCCGTCGCGAACGTGCGGTGCGTGACGTGGTGGAACAGCGGGTTGTTCGTGGTCGAGACGCGCATCGACTCGCGGTACGGCATCGGCACCTTGATGGTGACGCCGCCGGAGCTCTGGTCGGCGTTCGCGACCAGCGGGAACACGAACGGCGCGCCCAGCTCGCCGTCGACGACGTCCTCGACCGGGGCGTCGAGCACCACCGTCCCGTCGAGCTCGATGACGATGTTGCCCGTGGCCGACACGTTGCCGCCGTCGCGGGTGAACCAGATGGAGTCGATCTCGCCGGCGCCGGTGTGCTCGGCGATGACGCAGCCGTGCTCGGCCTGGCGCAGGCACGAGTACGTGCCGACGAACCCGTCGTCGTTGCCGCCGGCGCGGTCGTAGCTGGAGAACTGCTCGGCGCCGACGCCGGTGTGCAGCTCCGGCAGCCGGTCCAGCTGCCCGAAGACGTCCCACCCGACGGCGCCGTTCGGTGCGGCGTCGACGGCGTCGGGCGCGGCCGCCGCTGCGGGTGCGGCCGCGGCCGGCGTGGCGATGAGTGCGGTGATCAGGATCAGTCGGGCCGGCTTCATGTCACTCCTACTGGGTGGCGTTGCGGGCATAGACCTCGGCGGCGTTCTCCTGCGTGATCAGCTCGGTCTCGAGCATCTGCTCCTGGTCGACGTCGGCGCACTCGACGAGGATCTGCTGCGCGGTGGCGATGGCCTCCTTGCCGCCGGTCGGGTAGACGAAGGTCGCCGACAGCCGGCCCTCCTCGACCGCCTTGATGCCGCCGGACGGGATCGGCAGCGCGTCGATGCCGATGAACTGCATCTCTGCCTCGCGGCTGGCGGCCTGGGCGGCGAGGTAGGCGCCCTCGGCCATCGGGTCATTGTGGGCGTAGACGACGTCGATGCCCTGGTTGGCCTGCAGGATCGCCTCGAACTGGCTCTGCCCCTTCTCGCGCAGCCAGTCGCCGACGCCCTCGGCGATGATCTCGATGCCGGCGTTGGCGGCGATGCCCTCGCGGAAGCCGTCGGCCCGCTCCTGCGCCGGCGTCGACCCGGGCAGCCCCTGCAGCTCGGCGACGGTGCCGCCGTCGGGCAGCAGCTCGGTGGCGACGTACTCGCCGGCGGCGCGGCCGATCTCGGTGTTGTCGGCGCCGATGAACTGGGTGTACGCGTCGCTCTCGATCTTGCGGTCGAGGACGATGACGGGGATGCCCTCGTTGTAGGCGCGCTCGACGACGGCGGTCAGCGGGGCGGCCTCGTTGGGGCTGATGATGAGCAGATCGATGCCCTGGGTGAGGAAGTTCTCGACATCGGCGACCTGCTTGGCGTTGTCCTGAGCGGCATCGGCGAACACGACCTCGAACTGGTCGACCTCGCCGGCCGCGGCCTCGATGTCGTCGTCCATCTGCTGCCGGTACGGCTCGGCGACGTTGGCCTGGCTCATGCCGATCAGGTACTCGCCGTCGGCGCCGGCGCACTCCGCGCCCTCGTCGGCGGTGGCGTCGCCGCCGGCGGACTCGGGGACGTCGGACTCGGTGCCGCAGGCGGCGGTGATGATCAGCGCGGCGCCGCACAGGGCGGCCATGGTGCTGGTGGATCTGGACATGGGGGTTCCTCTCCTGGGAGTCATTTCTGCTGGGACCGGAAGGCCTGGATGCCGGCCGCGGCGACGATGATCACGCCCTTGATCAGCAACTGGACGTTCGAGTCGATGTTGTTGAGGGCGAGGATGTTGTTGAGGATGCCGAGCAGCAGGGCGCCGGCGAGCGTGCCCGCCACGGTCCCGACCCCGCCCATGAGGCTGGTGCCGCCGATGACGACCGCCGCGATGGCGTCCAGCTCGTAGCCCATGCCGTCGTTGGGACTGCCCTGGTTGAGCTGGCCGGCGTGGATGATCCCGGCCAGCGCCGCCAGCAGCCCGGAGATCGCGAACACCGTCACCTTGATGCGGGTGACGGGGATGCCGGAGAGCCGGGCCGCCCGCTCATTGCCGCCGATGGCGTAGACGTGCCGGGCGAACACCGTCTTGCGGACGACGATCAGCGCGATGACGCCGACGCCGGCGAAGATGAGCGCCGGGATCGGCACCGTCCCGTTGAACGTCCGCGAGTTGAGCAGCGAGAACGCCTCCGGAGCGACGTCGGGACCGTCGCCGTAGGCCAGCGCGATGCCCTGCCCGCCGGACCAGATGCGGGCCAGCCCGCGGGCCACCTGCAGCCCGGCCAGCGTGACGATGAACGCCTGGATGCCCAGCCGCGCCGACAGGTAGCCCTGCGTCGCGCCGAACGTCAGGCCGATCACCAGGATGATGAGGACCGTCATGGCGACGCCGAAGTCGTGCACCATGAGCAGGCTCGCGGTCCCGGTGGCGGCCAGCCCGAGGATCGCGCCCACCGACAGGTCGATGCCCGCGATCAGGATCACGAACGTCATCCCGATGGCCAGGATCCCGATCTCGGAGACCGCCCGGACGATGTTGAGCAGGTTCTCCGAGTTCAGGAAGACGATCTCGCCGCCGCGGCGCGGTGAGAACACGATCGCGGCGAGGAAGACCAGGATCAGCGCCACGTAGCTCTGCAGCGTGAAGAACCGCTCCGGGATGACGAACCGGCGGCGCTTGGCCGCGGGCTCCGCCGTCGGTTCGGTGGTGTCGACGCTCATCGGGCCTCCACGGTCGGGTGCTGTTCGAGGCTCGCCGCGGCGAGGATCGCCTCCTGGGTGGCGCTCCCGCCGTCGAGCACGGTGACGATGCGGCCGCCGCGCAGGACCGCGATGCGGTCGCAGATGCCCAGCAGCTCGGGCAGCTCCGACGACGCGACGAGCACGGCCATGCCGCCCGCGGCGAGCCGGGCCAGCAGCCGGTAGATCTCGGACTTGGCGCCGATGTCGACGCCGCGGGTCGGGTCGTCGAGCAGCAGCAGCCGCGGCTCGCGCAGCAGGTGCCGGGCGAACACGACCTTCTGCTGGTTGCCGCCGGACAGGGTGCCGACGGCGGACTCGGCGCTCGCGGTCTTGATGTGCAGGTCGCGGATCGACGACGCGACGGCGGACCGCTCGCGCGCGGCCCGCCGCCAGCCGGCCCGGGCCAACGCGGGCAGCGCCGAGAGCACGATGTTCGCGGCGACCGACTCCATCATCACCAGGCCGCTGACCCGGCGGTCCTCGGGCACATACCCGACGCCGGCGGAGATGGCGTCGCGCGGGCTGGCCAGCCGGACCGGCACGCCGTCCAGCTCGACGGTCCCCGCCATCCGGTGTCCGGCCAGGCCGAACAGCGCGTCCAGCAGCTCGGTACGGCCGGCCCCGAGCAGCCCGGCGAGGCCGACCACCTCGCCGGCCCGCACCTCCAGGTCGACGTCGCGCGGCTCGGTGCGCCCGCCGCCCGGGTGCTCGGCGACGCTGAGCCCGCGGACGGCGAGCCGGACGTCGTCGCGGGGCGGTTCGCGGTCGGGGAAGAGCTGCTCGATCGGCTGGCCGACCATCATCCGGATGACGTCGGCCGGTGCGGTCTCGGCGACCACGAACGTGCCGGCGTTGCCGCCGTCGCGCATGACGGTGCCGCGGTCGGCGACGACGGCGATCTCGTCCATCCGGTGCGAGATGAACACGACGCCGACGCCGCGGCGCCGCAGCCGCGGGATGATCGCGAACAGCCGCTCGACCTCGGAGTCCGACAGCGCCGACGTCGGCTCGTCCATGACCAGGATCCGCGCCTCCAGGCTCAGCGCCTTGGCGATCGCGACCATCTGCTGCTCGCCGACCCGCAGCGAGCTCAGCGTGCGCGACGGCGACAGCTCGATGCCGATGTCGTCGAGCAGCTCGCGGGCGTGCCGGCGCATCGCGGCGCGGTCGAGGGTGCGCAAGCGGGTGCGCGGCTCGCGGCCGAGGAAGAGGTTCTCGGTGACGGTCGACTGCGGCACCAGGTCGAGTTCCTGGTGGATCATCGCGATGCCCGCGGACTGGGCGTCGGCGGGGGTCGAGAGCTCGACCGGCTCGCCGGCGATCTCGATGGCCCCGCCGTCGGGCCGGACCACCCCGGACAGCACGTTCATCAGCGTCGACTTGCCGGCGCCGTTCTCGCCGAGCAGCGCGTGCACTTCCCCGGCGCCGACCGTGAGGTCGACCCCGCGCAGCGCGTGGACGCCGCCGAAGTGCTTCACGATGCCGCGCATCACGAGCAGTGGTGGTGGTGCGGGCAATCGATTTCTCCTCTCGGTGCGGCCTGACCCGCGGCCGTCGTGGTGGACGACTATGCGCCGGCCGTCGCCGGAAGGCGGTGGGTCGGGGTCGGGTAGGACGGGGCGAACGACGACGGCGGCCCGGCGTCGGCGGTCGAGACCGTGCCCGTGGCGGCATCGGCAGCGGCGACCGCCGCCGTCACCGCCGCGTCGAGCTCGTGCGGGCGGCACGCGATGCGGGCGTTGAGCACGGCGGTCACCGGGACCCGGACCCCGGCGGCGGGCGGCGCGGCGGTCGCGTACGGGCTCGCGTCGAGGTCCGCGACGGGCCGGCGGGCCGCGTCGACCAGGCTCAGCTTGGTGATCCGGCCGCCGGTGTCGATGGCCACCTTCGCGTGCCCGACCGTCCAGCCGTGCCGGGCGGCCGACGCGCCGAGGTGGGTCAGCGCCGCCTCGCCCCAGCGGGCCGGCGGGACGGGCGCCGCGCCGGCCGGGTCCAGCCGCAGTGCGTGGTTCAGCCAGGCCAGCCGGGCCTCGGCGGCGGCGTAGCGGTCGTAGTCGAGCCCGAGGTCGCGCGGCCGGACACCGCCGCCGTCGCCGGTCAGGACGTCCCCGAGAGCGGCCAGGCCCTCGCCCGTCACCGCGGAGTACTCCAGCACCAGCGCATGCGGGCAGCGTCGCCGCAGGTCGGCCCGGATGCGGCCGGTCTCGCCAGGGCGCGTCAGGTCGATCTTGTTGATCGCGACGACGTCGGCATCGGCGAGCTGCCGGTCGTAGAGGTAGGCGAGGTCGGACCGCTCGTCGCTCAGCCCCAGCGACCGCCCGAGGTCGCCATGGCGGAGCGGGTCGACGACGGCCACGAGCGGCGCCACCGTGAACCCGGCGCCGTACCGCGCGCGCAGCGGCCGGACCACCGTCGCCTGCAGGTCGGTGCAGCTGCCGACCGCCTCGGCGAGGACCGTATCGGCGCCACGCTCGATCGCCGCGCTCACCACCGTCTCCAGGTCCTCGAACCGGCAGCAGAAGCAGCCGCCCGTCACCTCGGCGACGTCGCCGGTGGTCACGGCCGCGACCTTGGTGTCGACCAGTTGCTCGCCCTGGTCGTTGGTGACAACGGCGACCCGGCGGCCGCGCGCCTGCAGGGTCCGCGCCAACGCGCCGAGCGTCGTCGTCTTGCCGGCGCCGAGGAACCCGCTGACCGCGATGAACCGGGTGCTCATACGACCGTCACCACCAGCGTGTCCGCCGTGGTCAGCTCCACGTCGGCGGCAAGCGTGACCAGCACCCGCCCGCCGTCGGCCGTGACGCCGTCGACGTCGAGCCTCCGCCGCCGCCGGTCGGTGACCACCTCGGCGACGACCTGCCGGCGGCCGGGCCGTTCGGGCACCTCGGTGGCGAACGTGCGCACCCGCAGCCGGCCGTAGCGCACGTCGACCTCGCTGCGCTGCCGCGTCCCGGTGCGTTGCTGCCGGTACAGGCCCCAGCCCTCGGCGACGGTGAACGCGGCGGCAACGTCGGCGGGGTCGCCGAGCCGCGGCGCGAAGCCCAGGTGGCCGCGTGGGCCGTGGTACTCGTAGCCGGTGGCGGCCAGGTAGACCGCGTGGCTCATCATCGCGCGGGCGTAGTGGTCGGAGCACTCGATCTCGTTGTACGGGTTGCGCAGCTCGGCGGTGTAGCGGTCGTGCACCGCGCGGGTCACCGCGAGCGCCTCGTCGGTCATGCCCTCGGCGAACAGGTGCGCCGCGAGCTGGTACTCCTGGCCGGTCCAGACCTCGTTGAAGTAGGCGACGAGGCCGGGGTCGCCGTTGCCCGGCGCGGTGTCGGCGCCGCCGAACGGCCAGGTGCACATGACGGTGCCGGCCTCGCCCTCGGTGCTGTAGGTGCGGCCGCCGACGATGCCGGACTCGTCCTGGTAGGCCTGCGCGTCCGGCAGGTAGTTGGTGCGCATGAGGTTCGTCAGCGCCGTGCGGGTGTGCTGCTCCTCGAACACGCGCGGCAGGCCGAGCTGGTGGGCGTAGGTCTGGCCGAACAGCTGGTCGATGTGGCAGCCGCGATTGGAGTTGGTGGCGTCGGCGTGGCCGGGGTCGACGACGTGCTCGTAGTAGCCATAAGTGTCGTTCCAGAGCGCGCTGTCCAGGTGGGCGCTGCCGGCGTCGGCGAGCGTCCGGCAGCGGGCGGCGAACGCGGTGTCGCCGACGTCGTCGGCCATCTCCGCCGCGGCCCGCAGCGCGGCGACGTACAGGCCGGTGATCCACGGGATCTCGCCGTACCACGAGGCGTCCAGCGTGTTGTACTGCTCGTCCTCGAGCACGCCGTTCGGAGTGCTGCCGTCGTGCCTGATCAGGTACTCGGTGGCCTGCTTGACCCGCGGCCAGATGCGGCCGAGGAAGGCGCCGTCGGCGGACATCTGGTGCTCGCGGTAGGTGCGCAGGATGTTGCCGCACTGGCCGTCGTGCGCGACCCGCCGGTGCGCCTCGCCGCGGTAGTCGATGGCACCGGTGTCGGCGTGGAAGGCGATGCCGTAGTCGACCCGCTCGCGGGCGTCGCGCTCCAGCTCGGGGAAGAGCCGGCCGATGGACTGCGCGTAGTTCCACACGTGCGTGCAGGTGCCGTCGCAGCAGTAGATGCCCTCCCACGCGTAGAACCGGCCGTCGTGGAAGCGCAGGCACGTGCCGGTGGCCACGGTGGACGCCGGGATCAGCGTCCGCTCCAGGAACCAGACCGGCAGCGTGGCGTCGTCGTACCAGGTGGTCGCGAACGTGTGGGTGGCGGTGGCGAGATCGTCGCCGCGTTGCGCGAGATCGTCGATGACGGCGGCCGCGTCGGCGTAGGTCTCGCCGTAGTGCCGGCGCAGCGCCGCGGACCCGGCGATGTAGCCGAAGCGGGTGCCGACCTTGGTGAAGTGCCAGGTCAGGGCGAAGCGGACGGTCTGCTCGTCCCCCGGTTCGAGGGTCACGGGGACGGTGACGGTGCCTGCGAGCGTGCCGCTGCCGCCGTCGACCTCGGGCGGGGCGTCGGCGGAGTCGAACCACGCCTCCGGGCTCGACCAGTCGGCGATGGACGGCCGCACGGTGGCGTCGGGCCGGCCGAACACAGCCAGGCCGAAGCTGCCGCCGTCGGGCAGCTCCTCGATGGGGCGTTCATTGACGGGGACGTCGGAGAGCCAGATGCGGTCGCAGTTGACGTGCGCCCAGCCGCCGACGCCCTCGTCGTGCAGCTCGAGGACGGCCGTGCGGCCCTCGTAGGCGCTGACGTCGATGGCCTTGGCCCGCATGACCTCGGAGTTGTGGCCGCTCAGCCGGGCGACCACCTCGCCGTCGACGATGACCTTCAGGCCGGCGTCGACGCGGTTGCCGCCGGCGAGGTTCGCCGCCAGGTAGCGGCGCTCGAGGGTGAACGGCGCGCTGGTGAGCGTGCCCATGTGGTCGTCGGCGGGCGGGCCGCCGTCGCGCCAGTTGTGCGAGGTGACGAACCGCTGGCCGGTGACGCCGAGCGGGCCTTCGCGGCGGAAGTAGGCGGGCGCCTCGGCCTCGGTGACCGGGCCGGACCCGAACGCGGTGCCGGCAGCCGTCCAGGGCGCGTACGTGGTGCGCTCCCAGTCCTCGACGAGGACGTCCGGGCGGGGCGCGGGCCGGTCGGTGAAGACGATGCGGTCGACGTTGACGTGGCCCCACGCGCCGGTGACGGAGTCGACGATCTCGATGGTGGCGGCGGCGCCCTGATGCGCGGCGACGTCCAGCCAGTAGGTGCGCAGCCGCTCCTCGTTCGCGCCGTCCGCCGAGGCGACGACCTCGCCGCCGACCAGCACGTTCAGGCAGGTGGCGCCCGCGTGGTCGCCGCCGCCGACGCGGACCACGATGCTCGCGCGCTCGACGGTGAACTCGGGGCTGGTGAGCCGGCCCTGGTGCGCGTCGGCCTCGAAGACGTCCTCGCCGTCGCGGAAGTGGTGCGAGGTGACGAACCGGCCGCCGCTGACGCCGATCGGGCCGCCGTTCAGCAGGTACCCGGGCAGTTGTTCGACGGTGACCGGCCCGGCGCCGAACGCGGTGCCGTCGGCCGTCCAGGGGGCGTAGGTGTCGCGCTCCCAGTCCTCGAACACGACGTCCGGGCGCTCCGGCTGCGGGCCGTCATCGGTGACCGCGGAGTGGACGAGCCCGGCGGCGGCGTGGGTGTCGGTGAGGGCGCCGGTCCGCAGCAGGATCGGCTGGGTGTGCCGGCTGTCGAGGCAGACCGGGTTCTCCGCGACGCCGAGGAGCTGCGCGCTGACGGTGCGCTCGGACCGGTTGCGCAGCGTGTACTCGAAGACGGTGGCCGGCAGCGACGAGTCCGCGACGTTGGTCGGCACGAACGGCGAGAACGCGTCGAGGTCCACCTCCAGCGGGCAGTCGTCGTCGCGCAGCTCCACGTGGCCGATGGGGTACCGGCCGCTGAACCGGACGTCGCCGAAGCCGGCGCCGTCCAGGCTGCGCGTGGTGGAGGCGTCGCCGTCGTCGCTCCAGCGCAGGGCGAAGCCGGTGGTGAAGACCGGGTCGAACTCGAGCGGGTCGGCGTAGTGCAGGCCCTGCCAGTCGTCGCCGCCGTAGCGGAAGCTGTCGGCGTTGAAGATGTCCCACAGCCAGGCCCGGCCGTCGCCCGCGAGGTACACCTGGCCGGTGCACGCGCCGCCGACCGGCATCCCGACGCGGCGCAGGGCCGGGCCGGTGACCTCGGTCGCCGTGCCGCGCGCGGCGATGGCGTCCAGCCAGCGCCGGTCGAGCTGCGTCGTGGCCGGGACGGCGCGGGTGTTCATGGTGGCCTGGGCGCTGTTCGGCCAGAGCCCGAGCGCGGCGGCGCCCGCGCCGGCGGCCCCGACGGCCGAGAGCGCGATGAACGAGCGCCGGCTCAGGCCGTCCGGCTCGCAGGAACCACCGCCGCAGCAGTCCGCGGACTCCGGTGTCGTCGGGGTGAGCTCGATGCCCATTCGCGTCCTCCGCGGGGTGGGACGGCCGGCTGAGAAATCGATTGCTGCGTAATCTAGGGGGTTCGTGACATTTGTGTCAATGGCGGATTACAGGCGGGGTGTCAGCTCGTCGGCGGCAGTGTCGGCAGAGAGGTCACGGACGAGGTCAGGATCGGGCCCGGCGCGCCCGGCTTGACGCATGCCGATATGGGCATACGATGCTGCCATGGCACGAGCAGCGACGACGTCGGACGTCTTCAACGCGATCGCCGAGCCGCGGCGCCGGGAGATCCTGGTGCTGCTGCGGGCGGGCGAGCGGCCGGTGACCGAGCTGGCCCAGGAGCTGGGGATGACCCAGCCGGGGGCGTCCAAACACCTGCGGGTGCTCCGCGAGGTCGGGCTGGTGCGCGACCGCAGGGCGGGCAAGCAGCGCCTGTACGGCCTCGACGCCCGCGGGCTGCGGCCGGTCCACGAGTGGGCCGGCGGGTTCGAGCGGTTCTGGAACGAGAGCTTCGACCGGCTGGACGCGTACGTGCAGGACCTGAAGCAGGCACGGCAGGAGGAGTACTGATGAGCGCGACGGCCGACCGCGAGATCGTCATCTCCCGGGTCATCGACGCCCCGCGAGAGCTGGTGTTCGAGGCGTTCACCGAGGTGCGGCACCTGTCGCGGTGGTGGGGTCCGGCGGGGTTCAGCACGACCACGCAGGCGTTCGAGTTCCGCGTCGGCGGTGAGTGGGCCTTCGTGATGCACGGACCGGACGGCACCGACTACCCCGAGTGGATCTCCTGGACCGAGATCGCCCCGCCGGAGCGGATCGCGCTGCTGCACGGCGAGTCCCGCGACGACCCGAACGCCTTCGAGTCGTCCCTGACGTTCCGGCCCGACGGCGCGGCGACCCGGATCGAGCTGCGCACGCTGTTCCGCACCAAGGAACAGCGCGACGAGGCGGTCGAGAAGTACCACGCGATCGAGGGCGGCCGGCAGACCCTGAGCAACCTGGCCGCCTACGTCACCGAGAACGTTCGCAAGGGAGTGGAGGACTGATGGCCGGGAAGGTGTTCTTCAGCGTGTCGATGTCGCTGGACGGCTACATCGCGCCCGAGTCCCTCGAGGACCTGATGGGGCAGCAGTGGGTGGAACTGCAGCGGTGGGCCTTCCCGCTGCGGTTCTTCCGGGAGAACCTCAAGCTCGGCGAGGGCGGCGAGGAGGGGCGCGACAACGACATCGCGCGCGAGACGTTCGAACGCACCGGCGCGAGCGTCATGGGCAAGCGCATGTTCGACGCCGGCGAGCGGATGTGGCCGGAGGAGGCGCCGTTCCACACCCCGGTGTTCGTCGTGACGCACGAGAAGCGCGACCCCTGGGAGCGGCCCGGCGGGACCACCTTCCACTTCGTCAACGACGGCATCGAGCCCGCGCTCGGCCTGGCCCGCGAGGCCGCCGGCGACCGTGACGTCCGCATCGCCGGCGGCGGCGCGACGATCCTGCAGTACGTGAACGCCGGCCTGGTCGACGAGTTCTCGGTCGCGCTCTCACCCGTGCTGTTCGGCGCCGGGATCCGCCTGTTCGAGGGCGTCGATGCGGGCCGCGTGGCCCTGGTGCCGGTCGGCGCGGAGCCCTCCCCCAGGGTGACGCACCTGACCTACGCCGTCCGGGAGCGGTAGGCGCCCGACTGACGGCGGACGCGAAGGAACACCCACGCGGTTGGCACGAAGGCGGTCCTCACGCGAGCGCTTCTCCGCCGGGACGACCAGCCCACCTGCTGGATGGCCAGGAAGGAGCCGTGAGGAATCTTCGGCGGCCGTCGATCTCGCCGCGACGCTCAACCGCCTTGGTAGGCCTGGTCGTCGTACGAGACCGGGCATATCGGGCGCCGCCACGACGACCAGCCTTGCCAAGGGCGGCGCCGAGCCGTCAGCGCGTGGAGCGCGCAGGAAAATCTCCCGGCCCGGCGACAGCCGGAAGCGCAACAGTCTCCATCACACCAGCAAACGGTTGATGATCATGGGTTTCCCCGGTGTGCAACCGCGGCCGCGACAACGAGAGTATGCCCGTCGCCTGACCCACCCGACGGCGGCTCAGCCAGGCAGGCGGGCCAGCGCCGCGTCGAGCCGGGCGAGGGTCCGGTCGCGCCCGAGCAGCTCCAGCGACTCGAACAGCGGCGGCGAGACCCGGCGGCCGGTGACGGCGACGCGGACTGGGCCGAAGGCGTGCTTGGGCTTCAGGCCGAGCTCCTCGACCAGCGCCGACCGCAGCCCGGCCTCGATCGACTCCGTCGTCCACTTCTCGTCCTCGGCCAGCCGGTCCCGCGCGGCGCGCAGCACGGGCCGGGCGTCCGCCGTCAGCACCTTGGCGACGGCGTCCTCGTCGAAGGCGACCGGGCCGGGGGCGAACAGGAAGCCGAGCATGCCGACCGCCTCGTCGAGCACCGTCATGCGCTCCTGGACGAGCGGGGTCGCGGCCCGCAGCAGCTCCATCGACTCCGCCGGCACGGGCGACGCCAGCACCCCGGCCGCCTGCAGGTACGGCACCATCCGCTCCGCCAGGTCGTCCGGCGACAGCCGCCGCAGCCACACCCCGTTGATAGCCTCGGCCTTCTTGAGGTCGAACCGGGCCGACGCGGAGTTGACGCGGGTGACGTCGAAGGCGGCGGCCATCTCGTCCATGGAGAAGACCTCGCGGTCGTCGCCGATCGACCAGCCGAGCAGGGCGAGGTAGTTGAGCAGGCCCTCGGGCAGGAAGCCGCGGTCGCGGTAGAGCTGCAGCGACGACTCGGGGTCGCGCTTGGACAGCTTGCGGTTGCCCTCGCCGGTGACCAGCGGCAGGTGCCCGAACCGCGGCAGCGGCCCGGACGCCACGCCGATGTCGCGCAGCGCCTGGTGCAGCACCAGCTGCCGCGGCGTCGACGACAGCAGGTCCTCGCCACGCAGCACGTGGGTGATGCCCATGACGGCGTCGTCGACGGGGTTGACCAGCGGGTAGAGCGGCTGGCCGTTGGCCCGGACGATGACGTAGTCGAACAGGTTGAACCGGTCGACGGTGATCTCGCCGCGGATGAGGTCGACGAACGTGACGTCCTGGTCGGGCATCCGCAGCCGCAGGACGGGCTGGCGGCCCTCCTCGACGTAGGCGGCCACCTGTTCCGCCGTCAGCGTGCGGCACTTGCCGTCGTACCCGCTCGGCTTCCCGGCCGCCCGGGCCGCCTCGCGCCGCTCGTCCAGCTCCTCCGGCGTGCAGTAGCAGTGGTAGGCGCGCCCGGTCTCGAGCAGCTTCGCCGCGACGGAGGCGTAGGTGTCGTGCCGCTCCGACTGCCGGTACGGCGCGTACGGCCCGCCGATGTCGGGCCCCTCGTCCCAGTGCAGCCCGAGCCAGCGCAGCGCCTCGAGCATCGCCTCGTAGGACTCCTCGCTGTCGCGCGCGGCGTCGGTGTCCTCGATGCGGAACACGAACGTGCCGCCGAAGTGGCGCGAGAACGCGGAGTTGTAGAGCGCGGTGCGGATCACCCCCACGTGCGGGTTGCCCGTGGGCGACGGGGAGTAGCGCACGCGGACGTCGGCGGGTGCGACGTCACCGAGAACGAGAGCGTCAGACGAGCCGGCGCCGTCAGTCACAGCAGATCACCTTGGGTTCTGTTCGATTCGAGCAGGAGATGCACCGCAGGTTACCGTCACTCCGCGGCGACGACGGGGTTGGCGAGCACGCCGATGCCCTCGACGGTGACGGCGACGTGGTCGCCCGCGACGATCGGGCCGACGCCGGCCGGCGTGCCGGTGAGGATGACGTCGCCGGGCAGCAGGGTGAACGCCGCGCTGATGTACTCGACCAGCGTCGCGACGTCGAAGATCAGCTGCGACGTGCGGCCGCTCTGCCGCTCCTCACCGCCGACCCGGCAGCGCACCGCGAGGTCGCCCGGGTCGAGGTCGGTCTCGATCCACGGGCCGAGCGGGCAGAACGTGTCGAAGCCCTTGGCCCGGGCCCACTGGTTGTCCTTCTGCTGCAGGTCGCGCGCGGTGACGTCGTTGCCGCAGGTGTAGCCGAAGATCACTTCGGCGACGCGGTCGCGCGGCACCGACTTGGCGATGCGCCCGATGACGACGGCCAGCTCGGCCTCGTGGTGCACCTCGCTGGACTGCGGCGGCAGCACGATCGGCTCGTCCGGCCCGATGACCGACGTGTTCGGCTTGAGGAAGAGCAGCGGCTCCTCCGGGAGCGGGTTGGACAGCTCCGCGGCGTGGTCGGCGTAGTTGCGCCCGACGCCGATGACCTTGCTGCGCGGGATGACCGGCGCCAGCAGCCGGACGTCCTCGAGCGCCAGCTTCTCGCCGGTCAGCTGCGGCGTCCGGTACAGCGGGTCGCCCTCGAGCACCGCGATGACGGTCGCTCCGCTGTCGTCCTGCCCCACCGCGCCGAAGCGTGGGTCGTCCCCCGTGGTGAACCTCGCGATACGCACGCTGGTGAGGGTATCTCGGCGGCGGACCACCCATCGGAGACCCTAGCCATGAACCGGGCGCGCCCTGTGCGCCGTCGCCCGCCTGCCTGGTGAGTTCACGGCGCGACCGGGGATCGCCGTTGTGAGCGGGCGGCTGAGGGCGATAGGCTTAGGTCAGCTGAGGGCAGTAGCCCGAAGAAGTGAGCCCCGGACTTGGCCGGACGACCAGGCGCCGGGGCTTCGCGCTCTTCACAGGACCTCCACGACTCGCTTCACGACGGTGGCGACCTTCGGCCGCCACTCACCCTGCCGACCGTACGCCCACGCGACGGCGTCCGGGATCCAGAGCAGTGGCTCCGCGTGCGGGCGCTCGTGGAGGTACTCGAACGCACCAGGCCGCCCGGCTTTCTGCAGGCTGTCGAACAACAGCCGCCGGTCATGAACGTCCTGACCCACCTGCGCCTCGAGGACGAGTCGCTCGACCTCCGCCGCGACGAGGTCAGGAACGAGGGTGCGGATGATCTCGGCCCGGCCGTCGCGGATCGGCTTGCGCCGCGTCACGTAGACGACCGCCTCGACCGGTTGCGCACAGACCACGCTGAGAATCCGTCGCCGCCGCTGATCCGACTCGTCGTTCATGTGGAGACGCCCGGCTCCCTTCGCGACGAGCGACCGCATGGCTCGCCGGACCTCGCCTGCGTGCGCCGGCCGGATCGTCACCACGCACAGCAGATACCCCTGTCGGCTGGACTCGTCGGCGAAGGCATGGAGGGGCATTGCCGCAGAGTACGACTCAACGCCGACAACGTGTGCCGGCGAATACGCTGGGAGGGTGATCCTGGCCGAGGAGGAGTGGCGGGCGCGGCAGGCGGCGCACGAGGCGCGCGTCGACGCGCTGGTGGGGGCGCACCTAGCGCGGCGGCGGGCCGGCCGGGCGCACCCCGTCCACGACTTCCTCTTCACCTACTACAGCTTCAAGCCGGCCCAGCTGCGGCGGTGGCACCCGGGGCTGGGCGTGCTGCTCGGCGGGTCGCCGCCGCACGCGTCGTGGGCGGGGTACTCCGCCGGGCCGGACGGCGTCGGCGTCAGCGCCGCCGTCATCGAGCGGCGCGCGGCCACCGTCGAGTGGGTGCGGGCGCTCCTCGCCGCGACCGCGTCGCGGCCGGCCCATACCGGCTGCTTCGGCCTGCACGAGTGGGCGATGGTCTACCGGACGCGGCCCGGCGACGTCCGGCACGAGGCCTACCCGCTGCGGCTCGGCCACTCCGGGACCGACGAGGTGGTCGAGGCGCACCAGATCAGGTGCTCGCACTTCGACGCGTTCCGCTTCTTCACCGACGAGGCGCGGCCGCGGAACGCGCTGGCGCCGACGCGCGAGCTGCAGTCGTCGCTGGAGCAGCCGGGGTGTCTGCACGCCGGGATGGACCTCTACAAGTGGGCCTACAAGCTCGTCCCGCTGGTGCCGTCCGAGCTGGTGGCCGACGCGTTCGAGCTGGCGACGGAGATCCGCGAGCTCGACATGCGCGCGTCGCCGTACGACCTCGCCGACCTCGGGTTCGAACCGGTCCGCATCGAGACCACCGAGGGCAAGCGCGAGTACGTCGAACAGCAGCGCGCCTTCGCCGAGCGCGGCGCCGTCATCCGGGAGCGGCTGCTCGCCGCCGTCGCCTGAGCGACGGTCAGGAGGTCGGGTTCTCCGCGGCGGCCACGGCGGCGTCGACGTCCAGTTCGACGACGGCATCGATGACCTGCTGCAGCGCGGCGGCCGGGAGCGCGCCGGGCTGGGCGAAGACCAGGTGGCCCTTCTTGAAGGCCATCAGCGTGGGGATCGAGGTGATCTGCGCCCACCCCGCCAGATCGCGCTCCGCCTCGGTGTCGACCTTGCCGAAGACGATCTCGGGATGCTGCTCGGCCGCCTGCTCGTAGACGGGGGCGAACATCCGGCAGGGGCCGCACCACGCGGCCCAGAAGTCGACCAGCACGATGTCGTTGTCCTCCACGGTCTGCGCGAAGGTCTGGCTGGTCAGAGTAGTCGTGCTCATGTACACCACAACCCGGTCCGGGCCGGGGTTGTTCCGGCCCGGTCACGGGACGCGGGCGAGCCAGTCTTCGGTGCCGAACTTCGACGCGACGAGGTCGTCGGCCAGGCGCAGCGTCTTCTCGTCCAACGCGTCGTCGGTCAGGCCGTAGCGGGCGCGGAACGTCCCCACCATGCGGTCGATGACGTCGGCGCGCGGCAGGCCGGTCTGCGACCGCAGCGGGTCGACCCGCTTGTTGGCGCTCTTCGTGCCCTTGTCGGACAGCTTCTCGCGGCCGATGCGCAGCACCTCCAGCATCTTCGCGGCGTCGATGTCGTAGGCCATGGTGACGTGGTGCAGCACGACGCCGCCGGCGAGGCGCTTCTGGGCCGCGCCGGCGATCTTCCCGGCCGGCGAGGTGATGTCGTTGATCGGCTGGTACGTCGCCTCGATGCCGAGGTCGCGCAGCGCCGCCACCACCCACTCGTCGAGGAAGGCGTAGGAGTCGACGAAGGACAGGCCGGAGACCAGCGACTCGGGCACGTACAGCGAGTACGTGATGGTGTTGCCGGGCTCGACGAACATCGCGCCGCCGCCGGAGATGCGCCGCACGACGGTCACGTCGTGGCGTTCCGCACCGGAGAGATCGACCTCGTTGCGCAGCGACTGGAAGCTGCCGATGATCACCGCGTTCGACGCCCACTCCCACACCCGCAGCGTCGGCGGCCGCTCCCCCGCGCCGACCTGCTCGGCCAGCACTTGGTCCAGCGCCATCTGCAGCGCCGGCGCCTGCGGACCCTCGTGCAGGAAGTGCCAATCGTGGTCGGTCCAGGACGTCGCACCGGTCAGCGCGCGGCGGACGGCGACCGCGACGGCGTCCGCCGAGAACCCGAGCATGACGACGCCATCCAGCACGGCGTCGACCCGCGCCGCAAGCTCGGCGGCGGACAGCGAGACCGGCGCGCCGATCAGCGCCGCGTCGATGCGGTCCAGCGCGTCGTCGGGTTCGAGGAAGAAGTCGCCGCTGACGCGCGCGTGCCGGATGACGCCGTCGAGGACGTCGAGGTCGACGACGACCAGCTTGCCGCCCGGCACCTTGAACTCACCATGCATGATTCGAACAACCTCCCCGGCCACAGGCCTGTTCCCCGCTACCCTCCGAGCATGCAGGGGTGGCGGACGAGCCCGGCGGCGGCGCGCTGGTGGCATGTCGTGACGGTGCTGATCATCGCCGCATCACTGATCACGCAGCTGGTGCTGGTGTTCCAGGGCACCAACGTGCTGGTCGAGGACGGCGAGGAGGCACCGGGCACCGCCATGCGGGTGGTGAACTTCTTCAGCTTCTTCACCGTGCAGTCGAACATCCTGCTGGGCATCGGCGCGGCGATCCTCGCCCTGAACCCTCGCGCCGACGGACGCGGCTTCCGGGTGCTGCGCATCGCCGGGCTCATCGGCATCGCCGTCACCGGCGTCGTGTACGTGACGCTGCTCCGCGACGTCGTCGACCTCGAGGGCGCCGCGGCCGTCACCAACGTCGGCTTCCATTACCTGGCGCCGCTGCTCGGCGTCGTCGGCTGGCTGCTGTTCGGCCCGTGGCCACGGATCGACCTGCGCGTCGTCGTCCTCAGCCTGGCCTGGCCGATCGCCTGGCTCGCCTACACGCTGATCCGCGGCGAGGTCGTCGACTGGTACCCGTACCCGTTCATCGACGTGATCGAACACGGCTACGGGCGCGTGCTGCTGAACGCGGCCGGCATCACGGTCGTCTTCCTGGCCGTGGGCTGGCTGTTCGCGTTCGGCGACCGTAGGCTCGGTGACCGTGCCGGATCTCCCGACCTACCTCGAACGCGCTGAACACGATCCGGACTCCCTCTACGACGCGTTCACCGAGTGGGCCGCTGGGCGCGGCTTCGACCTGTACCCGGCGCAGCAGGACGCGCTGATCGAGCTGGTCTCCGGCTCGCACGTCATCCTCAGCACGCCGACGGGGTCGGGCAAGAGTCTGGTGGCGGTCGCGGCGCACTTCGCCGCGCTGGCGGACGGACGGCGGACGTTCTACACGGCGCCGCTGAAGGCGCTGGTGTCGGAGAAGTTCTTCGCGCTGATCGAGATCTTCGGCGCGGCCAACGTCGGCATGATGACCGGCGACTCCAGCGTGAACCCGTCGGCGCCGATCATCTGCTGCACGGCGGAGATCCTCGCCAACATCGCGCTGCGCACCGGCAACGACGCCGACGTCGGCCAGGTCGTCATGGACGAGTTCCACTTCTACTCCGACCCGCAGCGCGGCTGGGCTTGGCAGGTGCCCCTGCTGGAGCTGACGAACGTGCAGTTCCTGCTGATGTCGGCGACCCTCGGCGACGTCGCGTTCTTCGAGAAGGACCTGCGCAGCCGGACGGGGCGCGACGTCGCCGTCGTCACGTCGGCGCAGCGCCCGGTGCCCCTGACCTACCAGTACTCGCGCGAGCCGATGCACGACCTGCTGGCCGAGCTGCTGTCCACCCACCGCGCGCCGGTCTACGTCGTCCACTTCACCCAGGCGGCCGCCGTCGAGCGGGCGCAGGCGCTGGTCAGCGTCAACGTCGCCAGCCGCGAGCAGCGCGACCGCATCGCCGCGGAGATCGGCGGGTTCCGGTTCAGCTCCGGCTTCGGGAAGGTGCTGTCGCGGCTGGTGCGGGCCGGCATCGGCGTCCACCACGCCGGCATGCTGCCGAAGTACCGCCGCCTGGTCGAGCGCCTGACGCAGGCCGGCCTGCTCAAGGTGGTCTGCGGGACGGACACCCTGGGCGTCGGCATCAACGTCCCGATCCGCACCGTCGTCTTCTCCGGCCTCACCAAGTACGACGGGGTCCGGACGCGGCAGCTGTCCGCGCGCGAGTTCCACCAGATCGCCGGGCGGGCCGGCCGGGCCGGGTACGACACGCTGGGCGAGGTCATCGTCCAGGCGCCGGAGCACGAGATCGAGAACCAGCGGCTGGTCGCGAAGGCCGGCGACGACCCCAAGAAGCTGCGGCGCGTCGTGCGCAAGAAGGCGCCCGAGGGGTTCGTCTCGTGGGGCCAGGCCAGCATGGACCGGCTCATCGCCGCCGAACCGGAGCCGCTGAACTCCAGCTTCGAGATCAGCAACGCCATGGTGCTGGGCGTCATCAGCCGGCCCGGCGACGCGTTCGCGCACATGCGCAAGCTGCTCACCGACAACCACGAGCCGCCGTCGCGCACGCGCAAGCACGTCCACGACGCCATCGCGATCTACCGGGCGCTGGTCGCCGCCCAGGTCGTCGAGCGCCTGGACCCACCCGACGCGGAGGGGCGGACGGTGCGGCTCACCGTCGACCTGCAGCCGGACTTCGCGCTCAACCAGCCGCTGTCGCCGTTCGCACTGGCCGCGTTCGACCTGCTCGACGCCGAGTCGCCGACGCACGCGCTGGACCTGCTCTCCGTCGTCGAGGCGACGCTGGACGACCCGCGGCAGGTGCTGTCGGCGCAGCAGCACAAGGCCCGTGGCGAGGCGATCGGCGCGATGAAGGCCGAGGGCATCGAGTACGACGAGCGCATGGAGCTGCTCGAGGAGGTCACCCACCCGAAGCCGCTGGAGGAGCTGCTCGACGCCGCGTTCACGATCTACCAGCAGAGCCACCCGTGGGTCGGCGACTACGAGCTGTCGCCCAAGTCCGTCGCCCGTGACCTCTACGAACGCGCCATGAGCTTCGGCGAGTACGTCGCGTTCTACCAGCTGGCCCGGTCCGAGGGGCTGGTGCTGCGCTACCTCGCCGACGCCTACCGCGCGATGCGCCAGACGGTGCCCGAGGAGGCCCGCACCGAGGAGGTCGCCGACCTCGTCGAGTGGCTGGGCGAGCTGGTCCGCCAGGTCGACTCGTCGTTGCTGGACGAGTGGGAGGCGCTGCGCAACCCGGCCGCGCTGGAGGCCGACGGCGACGGCGGCGCGGTGCCGGTCGAGAACGCGCCCCGGCCGATCACCGAGAACCGGCGGGCGTTCCTGGTCAGCGTCCGCAACGCGCTGTTCCGGCGGGTCGAGCTGGCGGCCCGGCGCGACTGGGCCGGGCTGGCCTCACTCGACTCCGCTGACGACTGGACGGCCGACGACTGGGCCGACGCGCTGGACCCGTACTTCGACGAGCACGCCGACATCGGCATCGGGCCGGACGCCCGCAGCGCGAAGATGCTGATCGTCACCGAGCACCCGGACCGCTGGGAGGTCCGGCAGATCCTCGACGACCCCGCCGGCGACCACGACTGGGGCTTCACCGCCGACGTCGACCTCGCCGAGTCCAACGCCGCCGGCTACCCCGTCGTGGCCGTCACCGAGGCGGGCCGCCTCTAGATGACCTATTCCAAGGGGTCAGTGGTCGTATGCGAGAAGGGATCGTTTGATCGGTTGGCCGGTGCGGTCGTTGTGCCAGATCGCCGCGGTCAGTGCCAGGACGCGTTGCGCGACGCGGACCCAGACCCCGGTCGGGGTGTGCCCGCCGTGTCGTTCCAGGTCCAGTTGGCCCTTGAACGTGTCGTTGATCGACTCGATGACCTGCCGCAACGGTTTGAAGAAGCGGACTCCGGCGCGTGGGCGTTCGCCCTTGCGGGCCGGGCGCAGCAGGTCCAGGCCGGCCTCGGCAAGCGCTGCTTCGAACTGGCGGCCGTAGTAGTTCTTGTCCGCGATCACGACCTGCCCGACGCGGGCGGTGCTCAGGTCGGGATCGGCGCCGAGCATGCCCAGCAGGGTCTGGCGTTCGTCGGCCTTCGCGCCGGTCAGGGCGAACCCGACCGGCAGCCCGTGCAGCGTGCACAGCAGGTGCAGCCGCAGTCCCCAGAAGAACCTGGAATGGGAGGCGCAGTAGCCGTACTCTGCCCACCCGGCCAGGTCCGAACGCTGCACCGTCTCCTTCGACCGGCCGCATTCGACCGGGGTGGAATCGACCACCCAGACGTCATCGGTCCACAAGCTGGTGTCGCGGGCCAGCGCCCCGACCAGCCAGCCGATCGTGTCGGCCAGCCGCCGCAGCCGCTTGTTGTAGCCGGGCTGCTGCGGCAAGCACGGGAACAAATGCCGCAGGTGAGCGCGCGCATGACGCAGCCAGCGCGCTTCGGAGGTGAAGCCCAGCAGCGCCTGCATCACCGCCAACGTGACCAGCTCAGCGTCGCTGATCTTCGGTTCGATCCCCACCCGCGGCCGCCACGGCAACCGGTGCGGAGATTCGATCAACAGGTCATCGACCGTCACGTACAGTGCAGTCGCGAGGGTGTCCAGGTCTGTCTTCACAAACCGATCTTGGACACCCTCGCCCATGCCACTGCCTCACGACACGCACCCGACCCCTTGGAATAGGTCATCTAGGCGCGTTCAGCCGACGCCGGTGGCCGCGAACCAGGTCGTCGCGTTCGGCCCGACGAAGACGATCGGGGCGATGCACTCGTCCGGCAGGTCGATCCGGTCCCTGATCCGCGAGTCGCCCCGGGTGCTCGCCGGGAACGGGTCGGTGGCCACGTTGACCGTCGTCGCGACGCCGTCGACCGTCGTCAGACAGCTGACGACCGCCACGAAGTTCGGGGCCGGGTTGGTGCCCTGCCGGTCCGGGGGCACGGGCGCCGCCTCGAGCAGGACGAGGTCGTCCACCTCGACCTCGATGCGCCCGTTGCTGGACAGTTCGACCTCGGCCTCGTCGATCTGCCACGGCAGGCCGCCGCCGTTGATGCCGCGGATCGGGTTGGCCGAGCCGACGAACGCCCCGTCGACCGCGGCCATGGTGTCGGCCTCGATGACCGTCCGGCCCTTGGAGCCGGAGTGCCCGTGCCCACCGGAGGCCGGCAACGCCAGGAGTGCCGCCGTCGCGACCGACGCGAGCACCGCTGCGGGTAAGCGCTTCATCTGAAAATCCCTTTCGCGAGTCGACGACGAACCGTCTACTAGTACGAGGCGCACCGGCGAAAGGATCGAGGCGGACATGGTGATCACGGACGAGCTGCTCGACGACGCGGCGGCCGGGGCGTCGTTCAGCGGCGTGGTGACGGTCGACGTCGGCGACCGGCGCGAGATGGAACGCTGCTACGGCTACGCCCACCGCGCCCTGGAGGTGCCGAACACCGCCGCCACCCGGTTCGCCGTCGCCAGCGGCAGCAAGGCGTTCACGGCGCTCGCCGTCCTCCGGCTGGCCGAGCAGGGCCTGTTGAAGCTCGGCGACCCCGTCCGGCCGCTGCTCGGCGCCGACCTGCCGCTGATCGACGATGCCGTGACGTTCGAGCACCTGCTCACGCACACCTCCGGCATCGGCGACTACCTCGACGAGGAGGCCGACTGGGACGCCGCCGACTACGTCCTGCCGGTGCCGGTGCACACGCTCGCCGAGACCGAGGCGTTCGTGCCGGTCCTGGACGGGTACCCGCAGGCGTTCCCGCCGGGCGAGCGGTTCGCGTACTGCAACGGCGGCTACGTCGTCCTGGCGCTGCTGGCCGAGCGGGTCGGCGGGCGCGGTTTCCACGAGCAGGTCGAGCGGGAGGTCTGCGACCTCGCGGGCCTGCCGTCGACGCGGTTCCTGCGCTCGGACGAGCTGCCCGGCGACGCCGCGCTCGGCTACCTGCAGGAGTCCGGTGACCGGACGAACGTCCTGCACCTGCCCGTGCGCGGCACCGGCGACGGCGGCATCTACACGACCGCCGGCGACCTGCACACGTTCTGGCAGGCGCTCACCGCCGGCCGCATCGTGTCCGAGGCGACGGTCGCCGCGATGACCCGGCCGCGCCACGACGTGCCCGCCGAGGGCCTGCGCTACGGCCTCGGCCTCTGGCTGCACCGCACCGGGCCGGCCCTGGTCATCGAGGGCTACGACGCCGGCGTCTCGTTCCGCTCGACGCACGACCCGCGGACCCGGACCACCGCGACCGTCGTCGGCAACACCTCCGAAGGCGCCTGGCCCGTCGTCCGCGCCCTCGCCCCCTTCTTCGACTGACGCCGCCCCGAAGTTGATCTTGGAGAAAGGCGGCCATCTGTCGGGCAATTCGGGCGGCATTCGGCGAACAACTCCAAGATCAACTTGGGCCTGTGGAGGGCTGGGCGTTGACATGTGACCTTTTGGTCACCTATCGTCGCTGCTATGACCGACGACCGGATCTTCAAGGCACTCGCCGATCCGACGCGGCGCTTCCTGCTCGACCTACTCTTCGCTCGCGACGGCCGCACGCTGACCGAGCTGGAGTCCGAGCTGGAGATGAGCCGCTTCGGGGTGATGAAGCATCTGCGCGTGCTGGAAGAAGCGAACCTCGTGGTCACCCGCCGGTCGGGGCGGGAGAAGTTGCACTTCCTCAATCCCGTCCCGATCCGGGAGATCCACGACCGGTGGATCGACAAGTACACCGAGCTGCACACGACCGCACTCATCGAGCTCAAGGCCGAACTGGAGGACGAATCATGACCACCACGACTGACACGACCACGCAGGTGTACCGCATCTACATCAAGGCCACCCCGGAGGCGATCTGGGACGCCATCACCAAGCCGGAGTGGACGGCGCGCTACGGCTACACCGGCCTGGCCGACTACGACCTGCGCCCGGGCGGCGCCTACACCGTCGCCCCGACGCCGGAGTTCAAGGCCGCGGCCGAGGCGCAGGGCTTCCCGTGCCCCGACGTCATCATCGACGGCGAGGTGCTCGAGGCCGAGCCGCCGAAGCGCCTGGTCACGACGTTCCGCATGCTGATGGACGCGGGGATGGCCGAGGAGGGCTTCACCCGCCTCACCCACGAGATCGCGCCCGCGCCGGACGGCAAGTCGTGCTCGCTGACGGTGACGCACGAGCTCGCCGGCGCGCCGCTGCTGGCGGCGTTGGTGCACGGCGACAACGAGGCCAGCGGCGCCGGCGGCGGGCACGCCTGGGTGCTCAGCGACCTCAAGAGCCTGCTCGAGACCGGCGCTCCGCTCGCCGGATGAGCCATCCCCGCACCGACCGCGACGACGCGAACAGGAGCACATCATGGACCAGGTCACCTCCGCCGACGGCACCACGATCGCGTACACGACCCAGGGCGCGGGACCCGCACTCATCCTCGTCAGCACGAGCATGGACGACCACCACGGCCTCGACGCGACCGCTGCGGCGCTGGCGAGCGACTACACCGTCGTCGGCTACGACCGCCGCGGCGTCGGGCAGAGCGGTTCCGGCGGGCCGTACGCGCCCGAACGCGAGGTCGAGGACCTCGCCGCGCTGATCCAGGCGGCCGGCGGCTCCGCCACCCTGGCCGCCGGCTCCGGGGGATGCGGGCTGGTCCTCGAGGCCGCGACCGCGCTCGGCGACGCGGTGAACGCGATCTACCTCTTCGAGCCGCCGTTCATCATCGACGACTCCCGCCCGCCCGTCCCCGCCGACTGGGTGGAGCAGGTCGAGGCGCTGGTCGCCGCCGACCGCCGCAGCGATGCCGTCGAGCTGTTCATGACGCAGGTCGTCGGCGTCCCGGCCGAGTACGTCGAGGGGATGAAGGCCGACCCCTCGTGGGAGGCCTCGGCGGCGTACGCCCACGCGCTGGGTCACGACGGGCGGATCCTCGCCGGCACCCAGGACGGGAAGCCGCTGCCCACCGACCGGTGGAGCGTCGGCCGGCCGGCGGTCGTCGCCGTGGCCGAGCACTCCGAACCGTTCTTCCACGCCGCCGCGCAGGCGCTGCTCACCCAGCTGCCGCGGGGCAGGTACGAGTCCGTGCCCGGGCTGGACCACTCGGCCTTCTGGACGGCCCCCGACACGGTCGCGGCCTCCCTGGTCACGGCCCTGCGCGCGACGTCGAGCTGACATCCACACACGGCGGCCCATGGTCGGTTCGATCGAATCGATCATGGGCCGAACGGCTGATCTTGGTCGACTCGCCGTATTTCGATGCGACATGCCGGCCCGAAAGTGACAGACTTCACTTTGGCCACACGACAACGAACACCGTCATAAGAAGGGACCAAGCGTGATCCGGGGGATCCTCGACCACGGCAGCAACGGCTGGCGGGTCGAACTGTACGACACCGAACCTCTCCGCCGAACCATCATCGAAATCGACGCACTGCCGACATGGGCCGACGCCTCGGCCGTCATGAGCAGCGCGTTCAAGCTCGTCAGCTGAGACGAGGCACACCCACTCAGCTGATCGCGGTGCCCCCCTGGCGCAGCAATCCGTAGGTGACGGCGTCGACGAGCGCCTCCCACGAGGCCTCGATGATGTTGGCCCCGACGCCCACGGTCTCCCAGGACGTCTTCCCGTCCGTCATCTCCACGAGCACGCGCGTCACCGCGTCCGTGCCGTGGGCGGCGTCGAGGATCCGCACCCGGAAGTCGATCAGCTCCAGCTTGTCGATCTCGGGGTACAGCGCGCCGATCGCGGTGCGCAGGCCGTGGTCGAGCGCGTTGACCGGACCGTTGCCCTCACCGGTGACGACGACGCGCTCGCCCCCCGCCCGCAGCTTCACCGTCGCCTCGCTGACGGCGTCGCCGCCGGGGCGCGACTCGGTGATGACCCGCCACGACTCGACGTCGAAGTAGCTGGGCCGGCCCTCGGCCTCCTCGCGCAGCAGCAGCTCGAACGACGCGTCGGCCGCCTCGAACGTATACCCGGCGGCCTCGAGGTCCTTCACCCGCTGGGTGACCCGGGTGACCAGTTCGCGGTCGCCGGAGACGTCGTAGCCCAGCTCGCGGCTCTTCAGCTCGACGCTGGCCCGGCCGGCCATGTCGGACACCAGCAGCCGCATGTCGTTGCCGACCCGCGCGGGGTCGGTGTGCTGGTAGAGGTCGGGATCGACCTTGATCGCGCTGGCGTGCAGGCCGGCCTTGTGCGCGAACGCGCTGGCGCCGACGTACGGCTGGCGCGAGTAGGGCACGATGTTCGTCAGCTCGGAGACGGCGTGCGCGATGCGCGTGGCCTCCTTGAGCGCGCCCGCCGGCAGGACCGTCAGATCGCGCTTGAGCTGCAGGTTCGCGACGATCGTGATGATGTCGGCGTTGCCGGTGCGCTCCCCCGTCCCGTTGACGGTGCCCTGCACGTGCGTCGCCCCGGCGTCGACCGCGGCGACGGAGTTCGCGACGGCACAGCCGGTGTCGTTGTGGGCGTGCATGCCGATGCGGGCACCGGTCTGCGCGAGCACGTCGCGCACCGTCGTGCCGACGTCGTCGGGCAGCATGCCGCCGTTGGTGTCGCACAGCACGAAGACCTCGGCGCCGGCCTCCGTCGCCGTCCGCAGCACCCGCAGCGAGTAGTCGCGGTTCGTCCGGTATCCGTCGAAGAAGTGCTCGGCGTCGAGGAAGACCCGCCGCCCGTTCTGGACGAGAAAGCCGACGGTGTCGGCGATCATCGCGAGGTTCTCGTCCAGCGTGGTGCGCAGCGCCCGCTCGACGTGCCCGACGTGGCTCTTCGCGACCAGCGTGACGACCGGCGTCTCGGCGTCGAGCAGCGCCCGCACCTGCGGGTCCTCGGCCGCCGTCGTGCCCGCCTTCCGGGTCGCGCCGAAGGCCGCCAGCTTGGCGTGCTTCAGGTTCAGCTCGGTGCGGGCGCGGCGGAAGAACTCGGTGTCCTTGGGCACGGCGCCCGGCCAGCCGCCCTCGATGAAGCCGACCCCGAGCTCGTCCAGGTGGCCCGCGATGGCGAGCTTGTCCTGCACGGAGAGCGAGAGCCCCTCCTGCTGGGCGCCGTCGCGAAGCGTGGTGTCGTAGACGTGGAACTGCTCGGGGTCGGTCACTGCTCTGTCCTCACGGGGTCGGCCGACAAACACGATGCTTGCTGACAAAACAAAAGACCCCTCGCGGAATGCGAGAGGTCTGCGCGCCTGGCATTGTGCTGGGTGCCGGCGCGCTCACGTAATAATCAGGCAGTAAGTCATCGTTCAGCAGTATGGCACACGATGCCCGGCTCGTCGCGGCCGCGCCCGATAATCGCTGGCGGCCCGCAGCCGGTGCCGCCACAATGGCGCGCATGATCACGCTCCAGCACCACCGCCGCGCTCTCCGCTGACAGGGGACGACGCCGCAGCCAGTGCGATCGGACGCACACCTACCCGTGGCGCCTGGGGTTTCCTTGGCGACAGTGGCCGGTACAGCTCCCGTGAAAGCTCTGCGTGGAGGAAAACCGGCCGAGGTTCGGATCCGGGGCTGAGACACCCCCGGTGATGCTGGAACGGGAACTAATCGCCACGCCTGACGAGGGCCGCGCGGTGAACCGGTCCCTGCCCGATCAAGCCTGGTGCCCGCCGCGTGAGCACGCGACGGGGAGAACTGACGGAACCCTGCGCTCCACCGAATCGAAGGTCCTTCGACTCGATGGAGAGCACGGTGAGCCGGCGTACCGAGAACGCCGGGTTCGGCTGCCTGAACTGCGGGCTGACCGTCCGGCGGTCCACCGATGGGAGTTACCGCAACCACTGCCCGTTCTGCCTCTGGTCCCGGCACGTCGACCTGCGTCCCGGCGACCGCGCCGCCGCGTGCGGCGCGCCGATGGCGCCGGTCGCTCTGCGGGACCGGCCCGGCAAGGGCTGGCAGATCGTGCACTGCTGCACGGCGTGCGGTGTCGTCCGGGCCAACCGCGTCACCCGCGACGGTGACCAGCCCGACGACGTCGACGCGCTGATCGCACTGATGGGAGGGAGCCCGTGAGCAACTCGAGTTGATCATGGAGAAGGGAGGGTCCCGCCACGGTTTTGAGCCGACCTTCTCCATGATCAACTCGACGCCGGGGGTGGCGGCGAACGGGCGGGCAGGCTCGGTCAGAGCTCAGACGACGCGGTGCATCCAGCCGTGCGGGTCGTCGGCGCGGCCGTACTGGACGTCGAGGAGGGCCGAGCGGATCTCGGACGTCACCGGGCCGGGCTCGGTGCCCATGGACAGCTCGCCGCCGTCCCAGGCGAGGCGGCCGAGCGGGGTGATGGCGGCGGCCGTGCCGCAGGCGAACACCTCGGTGATGTCGCCCGACGCGACGCCGTCGCGCCACTCGTCGATGGAGAAGCGGCGCTCGTCGACCTTGTAGCCGCGGTCGGCGGCCAGCGCGAGGATGGAGTCGCGGGTGATGCCCTCGAGGATCGTGCCGGTCAGCTCGGGCGTGACGACACTGCCGTCGGCGTGCACGAAGTAGAGGTTCATGCCGCCGAGCTCCTCGACCCACTTGCCCTCGGCCGCGTCGAGGAAGCAGACCTGGTCGCAGCCGTGCTCGATGGCCTCCTGCTGGGCGATGAGGCTGGCCGCGTAGTTGCCCGCGCACTTCGCCGCACCGGTGCCGCCGGCAGCGGCGCGCGTGTACTCGGTCGTCAGCCAGATGTCGACCGGCTTCACCCCGGACGAGAAGTACGCACCGGCCGGCGACGCGATGACGCAGAACGTCACCAGCTTGGCCGGGCGCACGCCGAGGAACACCTCGGAGGCGAACATGAACGGACGCAGGTAGAGGCTGGTCTCACCGCCGGACGGCACCCAGTCGGCGTCGGCGCGGACTAGCAGGTCGACGGCCTCGACGAAGGAGTCGGCCGGCAGCAGCGGCAGGGCCATGCGCTGCGCGCTGCGGATCATCCGCGCCGCGTTGGCCTCGGGGCGGAACGTCCAGACCGAGCCGTCGGCGTGCCGGTAGGCCTTGAGCCCCTCGAAGATCGCCTGGGCGTAGTGGAAGACCGCGGTGGCGGGGTCGAGCGCGAGCGGCGCGTACGGACGCAGTCCGGCGTCGTGCCAGCCGTCGGGGGTCCACGTGGCGGTGACCATGTGGTCGCTGAAGTTGGTGCCGAATCCGGGGTTCGCCAGGATCTCGGACCGCCGCTCGGGCGCTACCGGGTTCGACGTGATCGTCGTCGAGAACTCCAGAGCGGGCGCGGTCGTGGTCATGGCGCGTGTTTCCCTTCGAGGAACAGATAGTTGGACGTCCAACCAACGTTACCGATCCTCGCGGTCTGCGTAAACGGTGCGTGGCCAACGACCCTCGGCGATCAGCACCTCACGCAGCACGTCGGGCCGGTCGGTGATGATGCCGTCGACGCCGGCGTTGATCAGCCGATGCATCGTGGCAGGGTCGTCAACCGTCCAAACGATGAGGCGCAACCCCAGGTCATGGGCGCCTTCGACCAGACGGTCGATGAATATCGGGAGTCTACCCCAGCGCAACGGGACGTGGACGAAGCCCCCGTTGGCGACCCGCCGCGGCGGCGCGACCCGGCCGTGCGAGCAGGCCAGCCACGACACCAGCGACCGCCAGCCCAGGGCGCACGACAGCCCCGGCCCGAGGTCGGCCCGCAGCGCCGCCAGCCACCCGTCCCACGCCCCGGCGAGGCACACCCGCTCGACGGCGTTCGTCGCCCGCAGCACGCGCGACAGCGGCTCCAGCGACTCCTCGTCCTTGACGTCGATGACGAACTTCGCGTCCGGGAACGCCATGAGGACGTCGTCCAGCCGGGCCACCGGCTCCGACTCGAGCACCGACAGGCGGCTCACCTCGTCCCACGTGCGCCGCTTGACCAGGCCGCGCCCGTCCGTGACCCGGTTCAGCTTGGCGTCGTGGAAAGCGAGGGGCACGCCGTCGGACGTGATGCGGACATCCGTCTCGAGGTACCGCAGCCCGAGGGCGTATGAGCGCTCGAACGCGGCCAGGGTGTTCTCGGCAGCCAGCCCCGCCCCACCCCGGTGGGCGATCGCCAGCACGTGCGGCTCCACTCCGTAACGAGTCAGGCTCACGACCCTTACGGTGACAGGCCTCAACGCGAAGATCGATGGCGAAGTGCCTGTTCCGGGCAGGGTTCACAGAGCGTTCACCAGCGCGGCGACCACGGGTGGCCGCACGGTCAGCGTGGGCCCGCGGGAGGGGTCGCGGGCCCACGCCGACGCCGGCGGGGCTACCTCAGGCCGGCCGCCGTGGCCGCCGCCCGGCCGCCGACGATCGGCAGCTCGATCAGCGTCCGCTCCGGCGCGAGCGTGATGGTGGCCCGGTTCGGGTCGGCCTGGCTGCCGTAGTCGCGGTAGCTGCCGACGATGATGACGCCGATCCGGTGCCCGGCGGGGAACACGTAGTCCTCCGGCAGCAGCGGGAAGTCGACGTCGTAGGACTGCCCCGGCACCAGCGGCGTCGCCGTGCTGTAGTCGTCCAGATTGACCGCGTCGAGGATGCCCTTGGTGACGACCTCGCGCTCGGTCAGCGCGACCCGCTTGGTGACCTGCCGGTAGCAGGCGTCCTCGGCGAACCCGCCCCACGTCGCGGTCTCGCCCCAGCAGTCCTCGACGGTGCCCTGGACGATGCCGTCGCCGGCCCGCTGGACCCGTTCGGCCGGCCCGTAGTCGACGAGGATCGCGGCGAAGTTCGTGTCGGTGGTGCTGACGGACGCGTCCAGCGTCACCCGCGGCGTGCCGGAGATGTGCAGCGGCGCGGTCAGCGGCTGCGACACGTAGGCCAGCCGGTTCGGCTGCACCGCGAGCTCGTTGGTGATCATCGCGGTCTCGCGCTGGTCGGGGTTGTCGACGAAGCTCAGCGCGGGGTCGGACGGGCGGTTCGGCGTGACGGAGAGCCGCCCGGCCGCGCCGGCGACCGGCTTGAGCCACAGCCGCGTCTCGCGCGCGCCGGGGACCGGCCAGTCGTTGTACTCGGCCCAGACGTCCGGCGCCCGCTCGATGTCGGCGATCGGCTCGTCCATGATCCCGTTGTCGACGTCGTGCAGCCAATAGTCGAACCAGCGGTGCAGTTCGTCCACCCAGGCGTCGCGGCGGAACTCGAACGGGTCGATGTGGCCGGTCTGGGTCAGCCAGAGCTTGCGCGGCACGTCGTTCGCGGCCAGCTCGTCCCACCACTTGCTGAAGTGGTCCGGCCGGACGTTCTCGTCGTTGATGCCGTGCACGACGAACACGCTGGCCGTGACGTTGCCGGCGTCGGGGTTGTAGTCGCGCAGGCGCCAGAACGGCGTGTAGTCGCCGGTCTCGTCGCCGTCGGTGGCGGCGAGCACGTCGCGCACCGGCTGGCAGTACGCCCGCCGGGCCGGGTTGGTGACGGTGTTGGACAGCGACGACGGGTAGCTGTTCCCGCGGGTGACGACGCCGTTGCTGCGGGTGTAGTCGTACCAGCTGGAGATCGCGCTGATCGGCACGATCGTCGACAGCCCCTCGACGCCGGACGCGGCCGTCGCGTTGGCCAGTGTGCCGTCGTAGGACTTGCCGATCAGGCCGGTCTTCCCGTTGTGCCAGTCGGCGACGACCGCGTTGCCGTCGGCGTCGACGCCGGGCGTGCGCCCGTTCAGCCAGTCGATGACGACCTTCGGCGACAGGTTGTCGGAGACGTCGCCGGTGGTCGGGCAGCCGGTCGAGTTGTTCGTGCCGATCATGTCCATCAGCACGATGGCGTACCCGCGCGGCACGAAGTAGTTGTCGTAGAACAGCGGCCAGCGGTCGAGCAGGCCGTCGCCGTCCAGGTCGACCTTCAGCTCGGACTCGTTGCCCCGGCCCAGCGTGGAGTAGTACGGACTGGGGTCCATGATGACGGGCACCTTCAGGCCCTGCTCGCTGGCCGCCGGGCGCATGATGTCGACGGCGATGACGTCCGGCTCACCGTTGACGTCGGAGTCGTACGGCGAGGTGATGAAGACGCGCTCCCGGATCGCGTCGTCGTAACCGAAGACGGGCTGGGTGACCCCGTCCGCGACCACGATGCCGGGTTCGTCCGCTGCTCCCGCTCCCGCGCTGGTGGCGACCGCCGCCGTGGCGATCAGCGCGAGGGCGGCGGGGACGGCGAGCAACCTGCGGGCTCTGACCACGTGTGCCTCCCATGTCCGAAGAGTCCGACGTGCCATGTGACATGAAAGGGGTCCGTGACACTGCGTGTCAATATCGGGACGAATAGTGACATAACGTAGCGACGGTGCGGCGCCGGCGCATTGCCCGCCGGCGCCCCCGTCTCGCCGTCACTCCAGCCCGGCCGCGCCGGCCGCGGCCCGGCCGCCGACGATCGGCAGCTCGACGAGGCTGCGCTGCGGCAGCACCGAGATCGTGGCCCGGTTCGGGTCGGCCTGACTGCCGTAGTCACGGTAGCTGCCGACGATGACGACGCCGATCCGGTGCCCGGCGGGGAACACGTAGTCCTCCGGCAGCAACTCGAAGCTGACGTCGTACCGCGAGCCCGAGACCAGCGGCGTCGGCGTGCTGTAGTCGTACAGGTTGACGCCGTCGACGATCCCCTTGGTGACCACCTCACGCTGGGTGAGCGCGACGCGCTTGCTGGCCTGCCGGTAGCAGGCGTCCTCCGCGTAGCCGCCCCACGTCGCCGTCGCGCCCCAGCAGTCCTCGACGGTGCCGGTGACGATGCCGTCGCCGGTGCGCTGGACCCGTTCGGCCGGCCCGTAGTCCACCAGGATCGCGCCGAAGTTGGTGTCGGCGGCGTTCACCGTCGCCTCGAGCCGCACCGTCGGCGTGCCGGAGATGTGCAGCGGCGCCTCCAGCGGGTCGGACAGGTAGACCAGCCGGTTCGGCGTCACGGTCTCCTCGTTCGACACCATCGCGGTCTCGCGCTGGTTCGGGTCGTCGACGAAGCTCAGCGCCGGGTCGAGCGGGCGGTTCGGGATGACGGAGAGGTCGCCGGACGCGCCGGGGTTCGGCTCCAGCCAGATCCGCGTCGGCCGCGACCCCGGGATCGGCCAGTCGTTCGCCGTCTCCCACACGTCGGGGGCGCGCTCGATGTCGACCATCGGCTCGTCCATGATCCCGTTCTCCACACCCTGCAGCCAGTAGTCGAACCACTTGTGGATCTCGTCGACCCACGCGTCGCGGCGGAAGTCGAACGGGTCGATGTGGCCGGTCTGGGTCAGCCAGAGCTTGCGCGGGACGTCGTTCTCGGCCAGGCCGTACCACCACTTGCTGAAGTGGTCAGGGCGGACGTTCTCGTCGTTCAGGCCGTGCACGACGAACACGCTGGCCGTCACCTTGTCGACGTCGCGGTTGTAGTCGCGGACGTGCCAGAACGGCGTGTAGTCGCCGGTCTCGTCGCCGTCATTGGCCGACAGGACGTCGCGCACCGGGCGGCAGTAGTCGCGGCGCTCTGGGTTGGTGACGGTGTTGGCGAGGCTGGCGAGGTAGTTGTTGCCGCGCTGCACGACGCCGTTGCTGCGGGTGTAGTCGTAGTAACTGGAGATCGCGCTGATCGGGACGATGGTCGTCAGGCCCTCGACGCCGGACACCGCGGTGCCGTTGGCGAGCGTCCCGTCGTAGGACTTGCCGATGAGCCCCGTCTTCCCGTTGTGCCAGTCGGCGACGACCTCGTTGCCGTCGGCGTCGACGCCGGGGATGCGGCCGTTGAGCCAGTCGATGACCACCTTGGGCGACAGGTTGTCCGACGCGTCGTGCACCGTCGGGCAGCCGGTGGAGTTGTTCGTGCCGATCATGTCCATGAGGACCACGGCGTAGCCGCGGGGCACGAAGTAGTTGTCGTAGAACAGCGGCCAGCGGTCCAGCAGCCCGTCGCCGTCCAGGTCGACCTTCAGCTCGGACTCGTTACCCCGGCCCAGCGTCGAGTAGTAGGGGCTCGGGTCCATGATCACCGGGACGTCGAGGCCCTGCTCGCTCGCGGCCGGCCGCATGATGTCGACGGCGATGACGTCCGCCTCACCGTTGACGTCGGAGTCGTACGGCGAGGTGATGAAGACGCGCTCCCTGATCGCGTCGTCGTAACCGAAGACCGGCTGGGTCACGCCGTTCTCGACCACGATGCCGGGCTCGTCGGCGGCGCCGGCGCCCACGCTGGAGACGACCGCGGCGGTCGCGGTCAGCGTGATCGCGACGGGTACAGCGAGCAATCTGCGGGCTCTGACCACGCCTGTCTCCCCTGTCCGGAGGATCCGATATGTGCCATGTCACATACAAGTGGCTGTGACAACGGGGTGTCAAGAAGTCGGACGCTGTCACGACGGCCCGGCCTGTCCGGTCAGTGGTATAGCGAGGGGAGACTCCCCCGACGAGAGGAAGCCGCCGATGTCCATCTCCGAGCGAGAAGCGAAGCAGGTCGAGAAGGCGAACACGAGCGGGGCCACCCCCGCGGTGTTCATCCATGGCCTCTGGCTGCTGCCGAGCAGCTGGGACCGTTGGTCCGCGTTGTTCGAGGAGGCCGGGTACGCCCCGGTGGCTCCCGACTGGCCGGGCGATCCGGAGACGGTCGAGCAGGCCAGGGCCAACCCCGAGGTCCTGGCGAAGAAGCACCTCGGGGAGGTCGCCGACCACACCGCCGAGGTGATCGGCGGGCTCGGCAGGAAGCCGGTGGTGCTGGGCCACTCCACCGGCGGGCTGCTCGCCCAGATCATCGCCGGACGCGGCCTGTCGGCGGCGACGGTGGCGATCGACCCCGGGCCGTTCCGCGGCGTTCTGCCGCTGCCGATCTCGGCGCTGCGGGCGTCGTGGCCGGTGTTGAAGAACCCCGCGAACCGGGAGCGTGCCGTCACGCTCACGTTCGACGAGTTCAAGTACGGCTGGGCCAACGCTCTGAGTGAGGACGAGGCGAAGGAGCTCTACGAGGCCTACCACGTGGCCGCTCCGGGCGTCGCGTTGATGCAGATGGCCTTCGCCAACCTGAACCCCCTCACCGAGGCGATGGTCGACACGAAGAACCCCGACCGCGGGCCGCTGCTGATCATCGACGGCGAGGAGGACCACACCGTCCCGTGGGCGATCGCGAACGCCTCGTTCAAGCGCCAACAGGGCAACCCGGGCGTGACCGAGATCAAGAAGATGCCGAACCGCGGACACGCGCTGACGATCGACAGCGGCTGGCGTGAGGTCGCCGAGACGTCGCTGGAGTTCCTGAAGCGCTTCGTCTAGCGGTGGTGTGACGTCAGGCGGTGACGCGGGCGGCGAGGGCGTCGCCGATGTCGGCGGTGCGGCGCGTCGACGTCCCCCGCTCCCCCAGGTCGGCCGCGACCGCGTCGGTGATGCGCGCCGCCTGCTCCGTCAGCCCGAGGTGGTCGAGCAGCAGGCTCACCGACAGCACCGTGGCGGTCGGGTCGGCGACGCCCTGGCCGGCGATGTCCGGCGCGGAGCCGTGGACGGGCTCGAACATCGACGGCGCGGTGCGGTCGGGGTTGACGTTGCCGCTGGCCGCGAGGCCGATGCCGCCGGTGATCGCGGCGGCGAGGTCGGTGAGGATGTCGCCGAACAGGTTGTCGGTGACGATGACGTCGAACCGGCCCGGATCGGTGACGAAGAAGATCGTCGCGGCGTCGACGTGCAGGTAGTCGACCGCGACCTCGGGGAACTCCTGGCCGACCCGCTCGACCGTCCGCCGCCACAGGTGGCCGGCATGGACCAGCACGTTGTGCTTGTGCACGTACGTGAGCTTGCGGCGCGGTCGGGCCTGCGCGCGGGCGAACGCGTCGCGGACCACCCGCTCGACGCCGAACGCGGTGTTGACGCTGACCTCGTTGGCGACCTCGTGCGGCGTGCCGACCCGCAGCGCGCCGCCGTTGCCGACGTACGGGCCCTCGGTGCCTTCGCGGACGACGACGAAGTCGATTTCGCCGGGGTTCGCGAGCGGAGTCGTCACGCCGGGGAACAGCCGGGACGGGCGCAGGTTCACGTAGTGGTCGAGCTCGAACCGCAGTCGCAGCAGCAGCCCGCGCTCCAGTACGCCGCTGGGCACGTCCGGGTCGCCGACGGCGCCGAGCAGGATCGCGTTGTGGCCGCGCAGCTCCTCGAGCACGGAGTCGGGCAGCGTCTCGCCGGTCGCGTGCCAGCGCCTGGCGCCGAGATCGTAGGTGGTGCTGCCGACCTTGACGTCCGTGCCGGTCAGCACGGCATCGAGCACCTTCAGGCCTTCGGTGACGACCTCGGTACCGATCCCGTCACCGGGGATGACTGCCAGGTTGAGACTGCGCGACATGGCCCACACCGTACGACCGTCGTCCACATGATGGCACCCGCGTCCCGCGATTCGGACGCAGCGCGGGTCGACCGAGGTCAGCGCGTGCGTACGGCGAGATCGCCCTGGCCGGACTCGCCGCCGTTGTCGCGACGGTCGATGGCCTCCTGCAACGCGTGCCGGGCTTCCTGCGCCTGCTGCTGTTCTTCGGTCATGGTGCACCCCATAGATTTACTCGGTCGTCCAAGCATATGGAGCGCATCAGCCGCCGTCTCGCGGAATGGCGGCCTATCTCATGATTCGAGACCCAAACCGGGTTGATCATGGAGAAAGTCGGCTCTGGCGGCGATCTGGAGCCGACCTTCTCCATGATCAACAAGGAAGTGGGCGGGTGGTCAGCTGTCGAGGTCGACGGTGCGGCCCCACTCGGCGCCGATGGCGGCGACGATGTCGTCGAGCACCTGGCCGGGGACGGCCTGGTCGACGGTCATGGCGACCAGCGCGTCGCCGCCCTTGCCGGTGCGGCTGACCTGCATGCCGGCGATGTTGACGTCGGCCTCGCCGAGCACGCGCCCGACCGTGCCGACGACGCCGGGCCGGTCGGTGTAGCGCAGGAACGCCATGTGCTCGGCCGGCACCACCTCGATGTCGTAGCCGAGCACCTCGACGATCTTCTCGACGTGCTTGGGGCCGGACAGCGTGCCCGACACCGACACCGACCGGCCGTCGGCCAGGACGCCGCGCAGCGTCACGAGGTTGCGGTAGTCGGACGACTCCTCGTCGGTGACCAGCCGGACCTCGACGCCGCGGTCGCCGGCGATGACGGGGGCGTTGACGTAGGAGACCGGGTCCTCGACGACGTCGGCGAAGACCCCCTTCAGCGCAGCCAGCTCGAGGATCTTCACGTCGTGCGCGGTGATCTCGCCGCGGACCTCGACGTCGAGCTGGGTCGCGACACCACCGGCCAGCGCGGTGAAGATGCGGCCGAGCTTCTCGGCCAGCGGGATGCCGGGCCGGACGTCCTCGGCGATGGCGCCGCCCTTGACGTTGACGGCGTCGGGCACCAGCTCGCCGGCCAGCGCGAGCCGGACCGACCGGGCGACGGACACGCCGGCCTTCTCCTGCGCCTCGTCGGTCGACGCGCCGAGGTGCGGGGTGACGACGACCGACTCGAAGTCGAACAGCGGCGACTCGGTGGTCGGCTCGGACGCGAACACGTCGATGCCGGCGCCGGCGACCCGGCCCTCCTTGAGCGCCAGCGCGAGCGCGTGCTCGTCGACGATGCCGCCGCGCGCGGCGTTGATGACACGCACCGACGGCTTGACCTTGCGCAGCGCCGCCTCGCCGATGAGACCGACGGTCTCGGGCGTCTTCGGCAGGTGGACGGTGATGAAGTCGCTCTCCTCGAGCAGCTGGTCCAGCGACACGCTGCGCACGCCCATCTGCGCGGCCCGGGCGGCCGGCACATAGGGGTCGTAGGCGATGACGTTCATGCCGAACGACGACAGCCGCTGCGCGACGAGCACGCCGATGCGGCCCAGGCCCACGATGCCGACCGTCTTCTCGTACAGCTCGACGCCGGAGTACTTGCTGCGCTTCCACTCGCCGCCCTTGAGCGCCTTGTCGGCGGGGGCGATGTTGCGGGCGGTGGCCAGCAGCAGGCCGATGGCCAGCTCCGCGGCACTCGTGATGTTGGAGGTCGGCGCGTTGACGACCATGACGCCGGCCTGCGTGGCGGCCTTGACGTCGACGTTGTCGAGGCCGACGCCGGCGCGGGCGATGACCTTGAGCTTCTTGGCGGCGGCGATGGCCTCGGCGTCGACCTTGGTGGCGCTGCGGACCAGGATCGCGTCGACGTCGACGATGGCCGGCAGCAGGGCCGTACGGTCGGCGCCGTCGACCTTGCGGATCTCGAAGTCGGGCCCGAGCGCGTCGACGGTGGCGGGCGAGAGCTCTTCGGCGATGAGTACGACGGGCTTGGTCACGGCGAACTGAACCTCCGGGTGTGTCGGGCGTGGTGTGACGAGCGCGACACTGGGCCCGGGTGCGACCGAGTGTAACGCCACGTAAACCCAAAGCGCACCCACCGCGACATACGGTGGTCGGTTCATTACATCCCGATTACGCAGGTTCTGGCCATGACTCCCCACGCCAGGCCGCGTCCCAGAACATCCACTCGAACCGGGTCGCTCGCGCGTACGCGTCGTGCATGCCGGCGACGGTGCCGGGGTGCCGCTCGGCCTGCTCGTCGGCGAACGACTCCGCCCTCCGGGTGTCGGCCTCGAACGCGGGGTCGCCGTAGGTGCGCAGCCAGGCCTCATAGGGGTGCGCATCGGTGTCTGACAGGACCGTGACCAGCTCGCGGCCGACCTCGGTGTAGACGCGGAAGCACGGCAGCAGCCCGGCCAGCGCGACCCCGGCGGGGGCCAGCGCCGCGTCGGCCTGCAGCGTGTTGACGTAGGCCAGGCAGGTCGGCGTCGGCTCCACCTCACCGACGGCGTCGTGCAGCGACGACCCCGCCTCGGCGAACAGCGCCTCATGCAGCAGCCGCTCCGCGTCGACGGCGCCGGCGGCGAACCGGGCGAGGACGGCGGCCTGCTCGGGCTCCGGCCAGCGGGCGGCCGTCGTCGCCAGCGCGCGGGCGTAGCGGGAGAGATAGTGCGCGTCGTCGGCGATGTAGCGGAGGAACACCTTCCGCTCCAGCGTCCCGTCGGCCAGGCCGGTGACGAACGGGTGGGCGCGGATCGCGTCGTACCAGGGCGCCGCGGCGGTCCAGGCGTCGGCGGAGAAGCTCGCGACATCAGTCGGTCGGCTCATGCGCGGGTCCCTTCGGGCGTCCACCAGGCGTGGAAGTGGTGCACCGGCCCGTGACCGCCGCCGACGTGCAGCTGGTCGGCGGCGCGCAGCGCGGCGGTGAGGTACGTCTTGGCGTCGGCGACTGCCTCGCGCAGCGGCCGGCCGTGCCCCAGCCCGACGGCGATCGCGGACGACAGGGTGCAGCCGGTGCCGTGCGTGTTCTCCGTCGCGACCCGCGGCACCCGCAGCTCCAGGATGCCGTCGTCGTCGGCCAGCACGTCGACGGCGTCGGGCCCGGTCGCGTGGCCGCCCTTGACCAGTGCCGCCGGGCCCTTCGCGTGCAGTTCGGCGGCGGCGTCGGCGGCCTCCTCGGGCGCGACGGCGGGCAGGCCGAGCAGCGCCGCGGTCTCCGGCAGGTTGGGCGTGACGACGCTGGCCAGCGGCAGCAGCCGGTCGCGGATCGCCTCGACGGTCGCGTCGTCGACCAGCCGGTCCCCCGACGTCGCGACCATGACCGGGTCGACGACCAGGTGACGGACGCCGTGCCGGCGGGCGGCGTCGGCGACCGCCTCGACGACGTCCGGGCTGCCCAGCATGCCGGTCTTCACGGCGGCGACGTCGAGGTCGGCGAACAGCGCGTCCAGCTGCTCGGTGACGAAGTTCGCCGGCACCGGCAGCACGCCGGTCACGCCGCGGGTGTTCTGCGCCGTCAGCGCCGTGAGGACGGCCCCGCCGTACGCGCCGAGCGCTGAGAACGTCTTGAGGTCGGCCTGGATGCCGGCGCCTCCAGACGGGTCGGATCCAGCCACGGTGATGATGGTGGGTGTCATGAGTCGCGTCAGCTCCTCCGTCGGTCTCCCTGCGCCGGCATGACCCGGATCAGGTTCGGCGGGTGTGATCTCAGCCCCTCGCGGGGCACCCCGGCCGATCGGTTACGTCACCGATCCTAAACTCGTCGGCGATGGAAACGCACGAGGAGTTCACCTGGCGCGGCCGCCGGGTCCAGTGGAGCCGGCGCGGTTCGGGTCCCCCGGTCGTCTTCTGCCACGGCACGCCCTGGTCGTCGGCGCTCTGGGCGCCGTTCGCCGATGCGCTGAGCAGCCAGTACACCGTCCACCTCTGGGACATGCCGGGCTACGGGCGCTCGTCCAAGGACGACGCGCACGACGTCTCGCTGGCGGCGCAGGGCGAGCTGCTGGCCGACCTGCTGCGGCACTGGGGCGGACCGCCGCCGCACCTGCTGACCCACGACATCGGCGGAGCGGTGGCGCTGCGGGCGCTGCTGCTGCACGGCGCGCCGGTCGCATCGCTGGCGCTGGTCGACGTCGTCGCGCTGGCGCCGTGGGGGTCGCCGTTCTTCCGGCTGGTCGGCGAGAACGCCGAGGTGTTCCAGGCACTGCCGGCCGCGCTGCACGAGGCGCTGCTGCGGGCGTACGTCTCGGGCGCGGCGAGCAGTGAGCTGACGGCGTCAGAGCTGAACATGCTGGTGACGCCGTGGCTCGGGCCGGAGGGGCAGCGGGCGTTCTACCGGCAGATCGCGGCGGCCGATCAGACGCACACCGACGAGATCGAGCTGCTGTACCCGACGGTGGGGGTGCCGACACTGGTCGCGTGGGGCACGGGCGACACCTGGATCCCGGTGGACCGCGGGCACCGGCTGGCGTCGCTGATCCCGGGCGCGCGGCTGGAGCTGTTCGAGGGCGCCGGTCACCTCGTCCAGTTGGACGCGCCCGTGGCGTTGACGGCGTCGCTGCAGCGCTGGCTCGACTCGGTGAGCCGCTAACTCGCCAGGTGCTGGGCGAAGAACGCCGCCGTCCGCTCGATCGACAGCTGCCAGCCGGCCTCGAACGCGTGCGGCTCGCCCTCGTAGAGCTGCAGCGTGACGTCCTTGCCGGCGGCCCGCAGCGCGGCGTCGGTGTCGTGCGCCCATTGCGGCGGGCAGGTGTCGTCGGCCGTGCCGTGGTGGATCAGCACCGGCTCGGTGACGCGGTCGAAGAACGTCACCGGTGACACGTCGCGCCAGAACGCCGGGTTCGCCTCCGGGGCGCCGTAGGCGGCGACGATCTCGGCGGTGAGGTCCTCGGCGCCCGGCTGGCCGCGGGTCCACTGGTCGAAGTTCTGGACGGTGTTCGAGCTGACCGACGCGTAGATCACCGCCGCGTCGACCAGTCCCGGCTGCACGACCAGCGTGTTCAGCGCGACGCCGCCGCCCATCGACCGGCCGAGCAGGCCGACGCGCTCGCCGTCGAGCTGCGGGATGCCGCTGTTGCGGACGGCCAGCACCGCGTTGACGACGTCCTCGGTGTAGCCCAGGCGCAGCCGCACCTCGTTGGCCGGGTCGTCGTCGGAGCCGGCGTGGTTGCGGTAGTCGGTGTGCAGGACGGCGTACCCCTGACGGGCGAGGTAGTCCTGCTCGCGGCGCAGGCCGCGGCCGGTCGTGTAGACGTCGGGGTCGATGTAGCCGTGCGCCAGGACCAGCACCGGGAACGGGCCGGCGCCGTCGGGCAGGTTGAGGATCCCGCTGACGGTCAGGCCGGCGCCGCCGTAGGTGACGGCGTACCGCGTGTAGCCGTCGCCGGTCTCCAGCACCTCGCCCAGCGCCAGGTCGCCGCCGTCGTACGGCTGCTGCATCAGCGCCGGCAGCGAGACCGGGTGCGGCGGGGTGGGCGTGGGGGTGGGTGTGGGGCTCGGGGTGGCTGACGGCGTCGGCGTCACGCTGGCCGGTGGGCTGGGCGGGCTGGGCGCGGGCGCGCCGCTGGGCTCGTCGTCGCCGGAACAGCCGGAGAGGAGCAGCACGGCCGCGACGACAGCGGCCCGGAACCTGGTCACGTCGACCATGATGGACCCATGGCGAAGACCTACCGGACGACACTGGTTCGGCGCATCGGCAACGCGCTGTTCGCGCCGGCGCTGAAGGCCGGCCTGGTGCCGCCGTACGCGCTGCTCACCGTGGTGGGCCGGACGAGCGGGCAGCCGCGGAGCACGCCGGTGCGGGTGCTGACGCACGAGGGGTGGAAGTACGTGGTCGCGCCCTACGGCGAGGTCGACTGGGCCCGCAACGCCCGGGCCGCCGGCGAGGTCACGCTCCGGCGGGGGCGCGGGACCACCGCGTACGCCGTCGTCGAGGTCGAGGCGGCGGAGGCCGGGCCGGTGCTCAAGGCGTACGCGCGGGTCGAGCCGATCACCCGTCCCTACTTCGACGCCCGCCCGTCCGACCCGCCGGCCGCGTTCGCCGCGGAGGCCGGCCGGCACCCCGTCTTCCGGCTGGAGCGGATCTAGGCCGCCTTGCGGAGGTCGGCCAGGACCTCTGCACGGACCGCGCGCGGCTCGATGCCGAGCCGGTCGAACAGCGCCAGCGTCTGCTGGTCGTGGCTGCGCAGCAGGCCGAGCAGGAGGTGCTGCGTGCCGATGAACTTGTCCTTGTGCGCCAGCGCCTCGCGCAGCGACAGCTCCAGCGCCTTCTTCGCCCGGGGTGCGAACGGGATGTGCCCCGGCCCGTCGGACGGCTTGCGGCGGAGGACGCCGAACCGCTTGCCGCGGCCTTCCTCCAGCGGCGCGTCCAGGGCGCCCTCGCCGAACGCTCGCTCGGCCTGTCTGCGCACCTCGTCGAGGTCGATACCGAGCGCCTTCAGCGCCTCCGTGTCCTCCTCGCCGAGATCCTCCCCGCCGGCCACGGCGACCACCGCCTCGTGACCGCGCTCAGCCGTCACGCCGAGCCGCGTCAGCGTCGCCACCCCCGGCGCGTCCGGCCTGGTGAGCAGCGACAACAGCAGGTGCTCGGTGCCGATCCAGCGGTGCCGCAGCTCGCGGGCCTCCTTCTGGGCCCCGATCACGACGTCGCGGGCCTCTTGGGTGAACCGCTCGAACATCCCTACCTCCTGGCGTGCTTCTTGTGGACGGCCTGCCTGCTGACGCCGAGGGCGGCCCCGATTTCTTCCCAGGACCAGCCCTGGCGGCGGGCGCTCTCGACCTGCAGGCCTTCGAGCCGCTCCACCAGCCGGCGCAGCGCCGCGACCGCCCGCAACCCGACCCTCGGGTCGGCGTCGACGGCCCCAGCCGCGGCGTCGACCGCCTCTCGTGCTTCCGATCCGGTCATGTGTGTCAGCTTAGGTTGACAGGCTTGGGTTGTCAACTCTTGTTGACGAGGATGGGGTGTCGGTGGCGGGCGGTACGGTCCGGGGGTGATCGAACCCGACTTCCTCACCTCCACTCGCGCCGCCTACGACACGGTCGCGGTGTCCTACGCCGAGACGCTGCGCGACCACCTCGCCGGCGAGCCGTTCGACCGCGCCATGCTCGACGCCTTCACGTCGCTGGTCGGCGCCGAGGCCGGGCCGGTCGTCGAGATCGGGTGTGGGCCGGGGCGCATCACGGGGTACCTGCACCAGGCCGGCCTCGACATCTCCGGCATCGACCTCTCCCCCGCGATGATCGAGGTCGCCCGCGCCGCCCACCCCGACATCCGGTTCACCGTCGGCTCGATGACGGCCCTCGACCTCCCCGACGGCGGCCTGGCCGGACTGGTCGCCTGGTACTCGATCATCCACACCCCACCCGAGCTGCTCCCCGGCGTCTTCGCCGAGTTCCGCCGCGTCCTCCGCCCGGGCGGCCTGCTCCTGCTGGCGTTCCAGGTGGGTGACGAGCGCGTGCGGGTCGAGCAGGCCTACGGCCACTCCATCTCGGCCGATGCTTACAGGCTGCCGCCCGACGGCATCGCCTCGATGCTGGTCGACGCTGGTTTCGCCGTTGAAGCGCGGCTGGTGCGCGAGCCCCGGGCGTCGCAACCGCCCGAGAAGACGCCGCAGGCGTATCTGATCGCGAAGACGCTGTTGGCCTGAGTTGGCGGGGGTGTTGCCGAGTTGGCCGTCCCCCTGCTGCCCATTTTCTTAAGAACGGGCAGCTACCAGGGGGACGGGGGGAGTGTGGCGACGGGCGGGTCCTGGTCTGGCGTTACGTCGTGGTCTGCCGTGACGCGAAATGACGGAATCGGGGCTCGTGGCGTGACCGGGGACCAGGACGTCACGGCAGACCAGGACCCCGGCCTACCAACCTGGGTGTGGAGCGCGTCCTGGGTGTGAGTCGCGTTTCCGGGCCCGTTTCGCCGGTTCAGCGCGACTCACACCCAGGACGCGCCTCACACCCAGGAGGCCGACGCCGCAATGTCCGGCGAACGGTGCATATCGGGCACGGGCTGTGCCCGGTTCTTCCCCGTCCCCTGATAGCTGCCCGTTCTTAGGCCGCGGGCCCGCGGGTCAAGCGGTCATCGACGGCGCGAAGCGCCCATCAGTCCGCTTGAGGCGCAGGTGCGCGGCTAAGAAAATGGGCAGCAGGGGGACGCCCAACTAGGCAGGCTGGGCGGCGAACGCGTGCACCGTCCCGTCGTCGCTGAGCGCCAGCACCCACTCGCCGCTCACGGACAGCGCCGACGCGACGCCACCCCCGAGGTCGTGCTCGGCGACCACTTCGCCCGAAGCCCGGTCGAGGACCACCAGGCGCCCGTCCCACGTCCCGGCGTACACGACCGTCTCGGTGACCAGCGCGTGCATCGCGGGCGAACCGGCACCGGCGGCGGCACAACCGGCGGCGACCCGCCATGCGTCGTCCATGGGGCTCTCGCCGGGCAGGTAGCCGAGCGGCGTCTCCCACAGCGGGGTCGCCGCGGACGCCGACGTCGTGTCGTAGGCGCGGACGACGCCGTCCTGGCTGGCCACATAGGCCGTCGAACCCCAGACGGCGGGGCTGGTGACCGGCGGCGGGCCGGGCTCGCAGGCGGCGCCGGTGCCGAGCGCGGCGTGCCAGCGCACCGCACCGCCGGCAGCCGGATCGTGACCGCGCACCCCGGTCCAGGTCGACGTGACCAGCTGCGGCGCGGCCCCGCCGGCAGGCGAGGTGAAGGCGGGCGACGACTGGCTGAACAGGTCGCCGCCGGTGTCGACGGTGGAGAGCTGGCGGCAGGTGGTGAGGTCCATCGCGATCAGCGACTGGCTGGATCCCGAGTGCAGCCAGGCGGTGGAGGATCCCGGCTCGCGGACGGCCGCGCTATGGAACTCGCCCCAGCCGACCGGCGCGCCGAATCCGCCCGGAAGCCGCTCCCCCGTCGAGGCATCGCGGCAGCGGACGCCGCTGTACTCCTGGTAGACGGCGACCGCGCGGTCCTCGGACGGCAGGTCGAAGACGGACACCGGCCCGCCGGCACGGCCGTACCGGCGCACCGTCCCGTTCGGCTGCGGCTCCTCGGCGTCGATCGCCTCCCACTCGACCGCACCGTCGGCCGCGGACAGCGCGTACACGCGCGCGTTCCCGGTGGTCAGGTACACCTTGCCGTCGTGCACCGTCGGGAACGACTCGGCGTCGCCGTCGAGGTACGTGCGCCAGCGCTCCCGCCCGGTCGCGAGGTCGTACGACAGCACCATGCTGTACGGCGAGTCGAACGCCTGCGACGCCACGTACACGCTGCCGTCGACGATCGCGGCGCCGTTGAGGTGCAGCTGCTCGCCGGTGTTCGCCGTCCAGCGCAGGTCCAGCTCGGCGCCCGGATCATCGGACGACGCCGACGCGCCCTGCTCGGAGCCGCCCTGACGGGCCCAGTCCTGGCCGATGGCGGGCCGCGGGAACCGGCCGGACGCGACCTGGAACGACGTCGTCACCGTCGGCCACGCCGTACCCGCGGTGTCGACGACGTCCAGCGAGGCGGTGTAGTCGCCCGGCGGCAGCACGCCGGTCGAGGCGCGGGCGCGGGTCCACGACACCCGCCGCTCCGGGCACGGCTCGGCCTTCCGCGCGCCCGGCGCCCGGTAGCAGTTCTCGATGCCACTCCGGCCCACGGCGCCGCCGAACGACAGCGACGCGTCCGACCAGACGACGGCACCGGCGGCGGAGCGGATGGTCAGGGCCGCGGTCGCCGGCGTGCGGCCGTCGTCCTCGGCGTAGATCTCGACCGGGATCGCCGTCCGCGCCGCGTGCACGCTGCCCTCGGCGGGGCTGACCAGCGCGACGTCGTCGTCCACGTCGAACTGGCGGTGGATGCCGGTGACGTAGCCGGTGTCCTCGTCGCGCGGCGTGGCCGGGTCGTCGGTGATCGCGGAGAAGTCGAGCACCTTGTAGTCGGGCCGGGCGCCGTCGATGCCGTAGGTGCCCATGTTGTTCACCTCGACGGAGCGGTCGAACGCGCCGCGGCGGAACTCGGCCTGCTGGTTGTGCCCGGCGGCGAACATGCGGACGTCGTATCGAGCCAGCTCGTCGACGATGGGCTGCATGCCGGCGCCGGGTCCCCAGCGGGTGAACAGCGACCGGTGCGCGAACACCAGCACCTGCTTGCCGTCGGCGTGCCGGCGGAGGTCCTCGCGCAGCCAGTCCAGCTGCGGGGCGAGGCCGCGGGCGTCGTAGTTGTCCTCGAGGACGACGATGTGCCGGCCGTTGCGGTCGAACGAGTACCACTCCGGCCCCAGGTTGCGCCGCCAGTACTCCAGGCTGCCGCCGTAGCCGGTGGACGTCGCGGTGCCGCCGACGTCGTGGTTGCCGATCACCGGGTAGAACGGCAGCCCGAGCTCCCCCGCCGTCAGGCCGGCCCGCAGGATGTCGTACCCGCCCTGACGGCGCGGCTCGGCGGCGTAGTCGGTGACGGTGAGGTCGCCGGTCGTGATCGCCATCGTGGCGCCCTCGACCTCGGACATCGCCTCGACCTGGCCGGTCCACGTGGGCAGCGCACGGCGCGCCTCGGCGTCGTCGCGGTTGCCGACCTCGGTGTCGGAGACCATCAGCCAGGTCTCCGTCGGGTTGGCCGCGTTCGCGTCCGGCACCAGCGGGAAGTCGACGCCGGTCCGCGGGCCCGAACCCGCCGGCACCGGCGCGAAGTAGCGCGGCACGTAGTCCTCGCGCAGCGCCGGCGTGTACCCGTCCGGCGAGACGACGCTGACCAGGTCGGTCTCGCGCCGCCCGCCGTCGATCTCCAGCTCGTACCCGCCGTCCGCGCCGCTGGTCGTCCACACCGCGCCGTCGGTGACGGAGACGCCGGGCAGCCCCGCCTCCCCCGAGTCGCGCACGCCGTCGCCGTCGGCATCGACGAAGACGCTGCCCTCGACGACGATCGTCTCGCCCGGACCGGTCCCGGCCAGCGTGAACGTGATCGGGTCGGTGAGCGGCGCATACCCGTCGTTGGCCAGGAAGTGCGCGGTCCACGTGCCGGCCTCGAGCGCGCCGCTGCCCAGTGTGACGGTGCCCTCGGCGGCCGGCGTGTACGCCCAGGTCCGCGACGCGATCTGGCCGGGCACCTCGCCGGGTGCGTAGATGCCGACCCAGTTGGTCGCCGACGGCGTCGCGGTCGCATAGCGGAACTGCAGCGGCTGCCCGACGACCGGGTTCGCCGTCACCAGCGACAGGCTGTCGCCCGGCGCGGCCGCCGCGACCCCCGGCACGGCCAGCGCCGCCACCAGCCCGAGGCCGACGGCGATGCGCGTCCGACCGCCTCGGCGGCGCACCAGCACGACGACGGCGATGACGGCACCAGCGGCGGCCAGCGCGGCGAGGACCGGGACGGCCACCGGCGCCAGCCCGGCGAACCAGGACGGCTCGTGCGCGCCGGACGCGTCGACGATCGGCCGCTGCGCCGACGCCAGGTCGAACGCGCCGTCGAACTCGACGGTCAGCTGGGCCAGCCCCGCGGCGTCGATCAAGGTCGTCAGGTCGACGGAGTCGAGCCGGCAGTCCCAGGCGAGCTCGACGACCACGCCGTCGGGGATGCCGCCCTCGTCACCGGCCACGCCGCGGCCGGTGGCCGGGCAGGCGGCGCCGAGCCGCTCCGACACCCACGCGCCGGCCAGGTCCGGCGCGACGACGTCACGGTGGACGACCAGCCGGCCGGTCGTGGAGTCGCCGGACGTCGTCACCACCAGGTCGGCGTGCTCCGGCGTCAGATGGGCCGAAGCCGGCACCGCCGACACGCCCAGGAGTACCGCCACGACACCCGCGACGAACGCGGCGAAACGCACAAGTCGGCCCACGATCGGCGACGCTAACCGCGGCCGCCCGGGCGGGTCACCCCTTGTCAGGCAATGGCCACCCAGGGTTCGTGCGGCGCATCCCGGACGGCCGCCGAGTGCTCACCGGCGGGCGTCGCCGCCCGTGATCATCGCGATCGCCTTCGCGGCACGGTCGTCGCGGGTCTGCTGCTTCTTGCCCTCGGCCACCCAGTCGGCGTACTCCTTGCGGTGCGAGAACGACATCGCCTCGTATGCCCGCAGCGCCGCCGGGTCGGCCGCCAGCGCAGCGCACAGCTCGCGCGGCACGTCGATGAGGCGTGGCGCGTCGTCGGGCTCGATCGCGACGCGCACGGTGTCGCCCACGTCGACGCTCAGCTCGGCGCGCTGGGCCTTGCGCAGGCCGATCCAGCCCGCGCCGCCGTAAACCGCCACCGTCGTGCGGAACGCCGGCGCGCCGTTGACCGACACCCGGACCGGGGCGCGCGCCTTGCCGTACGTCTCCTTCGGGTCGAACGGCAGCGCGAAGCCGCAGCCCGGACCGTCGTCGCCGATGAGCACCGCCTCGAACTCCGCCGTCGCCATCACGCCATTGTGCGCCCGGACCATGTCGGTGGGCCCGCCTAATCTCGGAGTCATGACGGACGTGACGGGTCTCGAGCTGGTCGGCACCGGCCGCACGGCCGACGTCTACGCGCTCGACGGCGCCCGGGTGCTGCGCCGCTACCGCGACGGCCGGTCCGCCGCGGCCGAGGCGGCCGTCATGGCGCACGTCCGGGCGCACGGCTTCCCCGTGCCGGCCGTCCACCGCGTCACTGGTCCGGACCTCGTGCTCGATCGGCTGGCCGGGCCGACCCTGCTCCAGGCACTGCTCGACGGCGACCGCAGCGTGGACGACGCCGCCGAGGTCCTGGCCGGGCTGCACCGCCGGCTGCACGCCGTCCCACCGGCTGGTGGGTCGCCCGCAGCGGCGCCGCCCGACACCGTCGTCCACCTCGACCTGCACCCCGACAACGTCGTCATGACGCCGGACGGGCCGGTGCTGATCGACTGGCGCAACGCCACCGACGGCCCAGCCGGCCTCGACGTCGCGTTCTCGGCGCTGATCATGGCGCAGGTCGCCGTCGGCGCGGAGGTCGAGGCCCATGCCGGGGCCGGGCTGACGGCCCTCGCGGCGGCGCTGATCGGGCCGTTCCTGGCCGCCGCCGGCGGTGCGCCGCTGGACCACCTGGACGCCGCGACGGCCCGCCGCGGCGCCGACCCGCAACTGACCACGACCGAGCGCGAGCAGCTCACCGAGGCCGCCGCTCTGGTCGCCGAGGGTGCCCGGCAGAGCCCCTGACCACCCCGTCCGTCCGCCCAAAAGCTCGGCACAAAGCAGTGGAATCCAGGCGTGAACAGGAGCAAGATGGTGAGCACACAACCCGCCGAAGACTCTCGGGGTGCATCCATGTCCGGTCTCCACAACGACGCACCTGGCATGCTGCCGGTGCTTTCGAAGGGCAAACACCGCAACGCACGCAAGGGCGCGTGCTTCATGGAATTCGCGTCCTACCTCGCCGGCGAGCGATGGAGCGACCACCCGTCCTGCACGCACCCGCTGCTGGCCGCGGTCGCCCGGCTGGTGAACGACGCCATCTCCGACGAGCGCCGGCCACAGCTGGCGCCGCTGGTGCCCATGGTCATCGGCGTCGACTCCGACGACCCGCGCATGGACGTCTACATCACGCTGCGGGTCGCCGCGACGGCACTGCCGGTCGCGTCGGCCGAACGGCAGCGGGTGCTGGCCGTCGCGGTGCTGTCGGCCGAGCGCATCCTCGACGACCTCGACCACCGGCCGGCCGGCACGCTCACCGAGCGCAGCCGCGAGGCGCTGGCCAAGGTCCCGGTGGCGGCCCGCTGGGCGCGCGACTTCGCCGAGGGCGAGCAGACCACGATGAAGGGGTTCCAGCGCTACGCGGCGCCGACGGCGGTCCGCTGCGCCGTCGAGGGCATCGCCAACGCCTGCGTCTCCGACCCCGACGCGCTGCTGCACCGGCTGCTCGAGCTGACCATCGCCGACTGCGCCCACCTGGTCGAGCCGAGCGGCAGCACCGACCCGGCGCGCTGGGCCGACGCCTGCCGGCTCACGGGCACGGTCGACGTGCAGAGTTAGGTTTGCCTGAGCTAACTTAGGCGGGTGAGTCCTCGACGCCTGCCCATGGTCCTGCTCGCCCTCCTGCTCGGCGGCACAGCCCTCGCCGGCTGTGGCTCCGACGACGACACCGGCGGCGACGCCGCGGACGGCGGGAGCGGCGACAGCGCCGCCCCGGCGGACGCCGGCGCCTTCCCCCTCACGATCGAGCACGCGCTCGGCGAGGCCACCATCGAGGAGGCGCCCGAGCGGGTCGTCACGTGGGGGCCGTCGAACCAGGACGTGCTGCTGGCGCTGGGCGTCACGCCGGTGGCGATGCCGGTCTTCGACTACGGCGGCGACGACGAGGGCGTGCTGCCGTGGGTGCGCGAGGAGCTGGGCGACGCCGACCTGCCGGCGCTGCTGCCGAACGCGGCCGGCGAGGAGATCCCGTACGAGGCGATCGCCGAGGAGCAGCCGGACGTCATCATCGCCGTGTACTCGGGCATCACGCAGGAGGAGTACGACACGCTCAGCGCCATCGCGCCCACGGTCGCCTACCCGGACGCGCCGTGGAGCACGCCGTGGCAGCAGCAGACCACGGTCATCGGTGAGGCGCTCGGCCGCTCCGCCGAGGCCGAGCAGCTGGTCGCCGACACCGAGGAGTACCTCGCCACCCGCACCGACGAGTACCCGGAGCTGGCCGGCACGACCTTCGCCTACGGCGCCGAGGACGGCGCGCAGCTCGCGCTCTACACGTCCGACGACGTGCGGGTGCGGCTGCTCACCGACCTCGGCATGACGCTGGCGCCGTACGTCGACGAGCATGCCGAGGGCGACGCCGTGTATTACTACGTGTCGCCCGAGCTGGCCGGCGACGTCGAGTCCGACGTGTTCGTCGCCTGGTTCAACGACCAGGCGGCCGCCGACGCGTTCACGGCGAATCCGGCGTACGCGCAGATCCCGGCCGTGGCGGCGGGCGCGTTCGCCCCGGTCGTCGGCGAGGACTACGTGACCGCCAGCTCGGCGCCGTCGGTGCTGTCGATCCCGTGGATGCTGGACGACTACCTGCCTCAGCTCGCCGCGGCGGCCTCCGCGGCCGGCACCGGGGAGTAGACCCCCGCGACCACCAGGTCCATGTTGATCATCGCGGCGGCGTCCACCCCGGCCGCGGCCGACTTGATCACCGTCGCGAACACGTCGGCGACGTTGCCGGCCGCCCAGATGCCGGGGACGGACGTGCCGCCCATCGGGTCGACGGTGAGCGCGGTGCCGGCGATGATGCCGCCGCGCTCCTGCTCGACGGCGGTCAGTCCGAGGCCGGCGACCATGCCGACGCGGGCGATCGGCTTCGGCGCGACGACGACGGCGCCGACCGGGACGACGACGCCGCCTTCGAGCTCGACCCCCGCCACCGCGTCGTCGACGACCCGCAGCGCCGCGACCGTCCCCTCGACCACCCGCACGCCGCGCGCGGCGAGGTCGGCCAGCTGGGCGTCGTCCAGGGCCGGCGCGGTGTGCGCGAACAGCGTGACGTCGGCCGACCACTGGCGGAACAGCTGCGCGTGGTGCAGGGAAGCGGTCGACGTCGCGAGGACACCGATCGCCCGGTCCCGCACCTCCCAGCCGTGGCAGTACGGGCAGTGCAGGACATCGCGGCCCCACCGCTCGCGCACGCCGGGCACGTCAGGCAGCTCGTCGACGCCGCCGGTGGCGAGCAGGATCCGCCGTGCCCGCACCGTGTCGCCGTCCTCGAGGCGGACGGTGAAGTCGCCGGCCGCGCCGGTCACCTCGGCCACCGCGCCGCGCCGGAACTCGCCGCCGTAGCCCTCGATCTCGGCCCGGCCGATGCGGTACAGCTCGCCCGGTGCCGTGCCCTCGCGGCCCAGGTAGTTGTGCACGCCGCCGGCCGGCGCGTTGCGCGGCTCACCGCCGTCGATCAGCAGCACCGACCGCCGCGCCCGCGACAGCGTCAGCGCGCCGCTCAGCCCGGCCGCCCCGCCGCCGATCACGACTATGTCATAACGGTTCTCATTAGTCATGTCACCAGCGTGCGCCTGCGCCGCTCCGATGGCAAGGTTCGTTGCCGATCTGGCAAACTCCTAGGCGTGGAGGACGAGTCGCTCGGCCGGGTGCTCGACGCCGTCGGGCCGCGGCTGCGCGATCTGCGGCAGCAGCGCGGCGTCACGCTGGCCCAGCTGTCCGAGACCACCGGCATCTCGGTCAGCACGCTGTCGCGGCTGGAGTCGGGTCAGCGGCGGCCGACGCTGGAGCTGCTGCTGCCCCTCGCCCAGGCACACCAGGTGCCGCTGGACCAGCTGGTCGACGCGCCCGAGACCGGCGACCCGCGGCTGCGGCAGCGCTCGTTCCAGCGCAACGGCATCACCTACGTGCCGCTGACCCGGCGCCCGGGCGGGGTGCAGGCGTACAAGCAGATCTTCCCGCCGGGCGTCCCGTCACCCGAGCTGGAACAGCGGGTCCACGAAGGCTACGAGTGGATGTACGTGCTGTCCGGACGCATCCGGCTGCGGCTCGGCCCGCACGACGTCACGCTGACGGCCGGTGAGGTCGCCGAGTTCGACACCCACGTGCCGCACTGGTTCGGCAACCCCGGCCCCGGCCCGGCCGAGGTGATCAGCCTCTACGGCCCGCAGGGCGAGCGCATGCACGTCCGCGCCCGCCCGAAGCACTGACCCTCACGGCAGGTCGATGCCGTGCAGCCCGCCGTCCTGGTCGCCGAAGACGAGGACGCCGTCGACGACGACCGGGGTGCTGAAGGTGTTCGCCGGGCCGGTCTGCAGCCGGTGCTCGATCGTCCCGGTGGCGACGTCGACGCCGGCCAGCAGCCCGGTCGTCGCGACCACCCAGGCGGTGTCGCCGGCGATCACCGGGCCGGCGTTCAGCGTCCGGGCACCCAGCTCGGCGTACCAGCGCCGCGTCCCGGTCGCCGGGTCGACCAGCTGGAACCGGCCCCACTCGTCCACCAGAAACAGCCCGTGCGGCGTCAGCCCGGACGGCGGGTACATGCAGCCGCTGGCCACCTGCCACCGCTGCACCCCGGTCGCGGCGTCGACGGCGAACGTCGAGGCCACCGTCGCGAACAGCACGAGGCCGCCGGGCAGCAGCTCGACGGTGTCGTCCCAGGCGCCGTAGAGCAGCCGGCCGTACGTATTGGTGCGGGTCGTCGTGCTGAACCGCCAGAGCCGCTCCCCGGAGACGGCGTCGAACGCGTACGCGTACCCGTCGCCACTCCCGGCGTAGACGCGCGCCCCGTCGCAGGCGGCCCGGCCGGCGAAGAACCCGCCGAGGTCGGCCCGCCACAGCTCGGCGCCGTCCGCGGCCGCGACGGCGAACAGCGTGCGGCCCGCGGCGAACACCACCGCCTCCGTCGACCCCAGAACCGTCACCAGCGGCGCGGACAGCACCGGCGCGCCGGCGTCGACGCTCCACCGCTCCTCTCCGGTCGACAGCGACAGCGCGGACAGCCGGTGGTCCGCCGACGGCACGAACACGCTGTCGTCGGTGACGGCGGACGCGCGCAGCACCGGGCCGGTCGACGCGGTCCAGCGCGCCCGCCCGCCCCGCCGCGGGTCCACCAGCACGACGGCGCCACCGGTCGACCCGGCCACGACCAGCCCGTCCGGCGTCACCGTCAGAGCGCCCTGCACGCTCCCCGGCAGCGACCGCGACCAGCGCCGCCCCGGCGTCCCGGCCGCCGGCGGCAGCTCGAACGACGCCGTCGACTCGTGCGTCGCGCCGTCGGCCCCGACGACGCGCAGCTGCAGCCGATGCGCGCCGGGCGGCAGCGCCGCGGCGTCGACCGTCGCGGACCACCAGCGGCTGCGGCCGGGCGCGGCCAGCGGCACCCATGCCCCGGCGTTGCGCCCGCCGAACACGTGCTGCGGATACAGCTGGGCGCGGACCTGCGCCGGAGCGCCGTCGCGCGGCACCTCGACGCGGACGTCCAGCGCGCCGCCCGCGGCGAGGTCGATGACGACCCGGCCCGGCGCCAGCAGCCGCCCGGCCCCGTCGCCGTCCAGCGGGATCGTGGTCAGCTCGCGCCGCGTCTCGACGCCGTCGATCGCGACCGTCACCACCCACACCCGCAGCACCGGGTGCCCGGCGTCGTCGACCCGCTCGACCCAGTAGTAGAGCGCGGCGTTACGGGTCGCGGCGCCGGTGACCTGCGTGAACCCGTTGAACCGGTACACGCCCTCGGCGTGCACGTGGCCGGCGAACACCGCGCGGACCGGCGACCCGGCGACCGTCGCGAAGAACGCGTCCTGGTCGTTGACGTAGTAGTGGTCGGCGCCGTACGGGAAGTGCTGGAACAGGACGGCGGGCGCTGGCCCGCCGATCGCCGACGCCAGCCAGCTCAGCCGCTCCGGCCCGAAGTGCCCCGGCTCCTGCAGCAGCTGGGTCGGGTCCAGGCCGATCAGCCGCACGCCGCCCAGATCGAACGTGTACGGCGCCGGGCCGAACGTCTCCTGGTACAGCTGCCCGGCGTTGACGTCCCAGCGCACTTCGTGGTTGCCGGGGACGTGCCGCATGCGCGGCCGCAGCGTCTCCGGCACGGTCGACAGGTACGCGTCGAACTCCGCGCCGCCGCCGTAGTCGGTGATGTCGCCGCAGTTCATGACGAAGTCGGGGTTCGCCCGGTCGATGGACTGGAAGACCCGCGGCAGCAACTGCAGCCGAACCGGCTCCTCCGGGCTGGCGTGCGTGTCGGTGACCACCGCGAACCGCAGGCTCGGGGCGGTGGACGCCGCAGGCGTCGCCGTCCCCGTCGCCGCTGCGCGGGCCGGCCGGACCAGCCCGCCGAGCCCGGACGTCGCCGCCAGCGCGCCCGCCGCGCCGACGCCGGCCACGCCGAGGAATCGCCGCCGATCGATGGTGTGCTCAGGTGTGTCGGACATGGTCTGCACCCCTCCGGCTCGCCGTCGACTGGCGGTCACGCTAGAGGTGATGATCAAGCGCTCGGCGCCCACCGGATGAACTCCCCCGGGCTGGCCGGTGAAGACGGTAGTGTCGGTGCGTGCCCGACTGGCTGCGACTGGTGTACGCCGGCGTCGCCGCCGGCGGCCCGCTGGAGGAGCTGATCGCCGCCTGCGCCCGCGGCTATGGCGACGAGATCCGCGGGCTGCTCACCTGAGCGCGCCCGCGTGGTCCGGGACGTACGTCTGCAGCTCCCGGGGCGGCCGTTCGTAGCCATGCGCGGCCGGGCGCGGGGGCAACTCCAGCGGCCGGCGCTGCACTTCGTGGTACGGAATCGTCGAGAGCAGATGGGCGATCATGTTGATGCGCGCGGCGCGCTTGTCCTCGCTCTCGACCACGTACCACGGCGCCTCCGGGATGTCGGTGTGCACGAACATGTCGTCCTTCGCGCGCGAGTAGTCCTCCCAGCGGCTGATCGACTCCAGATCCATCGGTGACAGCTTCCACCGGCGCATCGGGTCCTCGAGCCGGGACCGGAACCGGTTCTCCTGCTCACCGTCGCTCACCGAGAACCAGTACTTGCGCAGCAGGACGCCGTCCTCGACCAGCATCCGCTCGAAGATCGGGGCCTGGCTGAGGAAGCGGATGTACTCCTCCTTGGTGCAGAAGCCCATGACCCGCTCGACGCCGGCGCGGTTGTACCAGCTCCGGTCGAACAGCACGATCTCGCCGGCCGCTGGCAGGTGCTCGACGTAGCGCTGGAAGTACCACTGGGTGCGCTGCCGTTCGGTCGGCGCCGGCAGGGCGGCGATGCGGGCGATGCGCGGATTCAGGTACTGCGTGACCCGCTTGATCGTGCTGCCCTTCCCCGCCGCGTCGCGCCCCTCGAAGACCACGACGACGCGGGCGCCCTCCTGACGGACCCATTCCTGTAGCGTCACCAGCTGCGCCTGCAGGCGGAACAGCTCCTTCTCGTAGCGCTTCTTCGGCACCCGCTCCACCTGCTGGTCGTCGCCGCCCTTGCCGCTCTTCTTCGCCACTGTCATCCCTCCTTCCGACGAACCTATTCCTCCTCGACGTCCGGTGCGGCGAACTGGCTGTTGTACAGGTCGAAGTACGCGCCGCGGCGCTCCAGCAGCTCGGTGTGCGTCCCCTGCTCGACGATGGCGCCGTCGCGCATGACGAGGATGAGGTCGGCGTCGCGGATGGTCGACAGACGGTGCGCGATGACGAAGCTGGTCCGGTCGCTGCGCAGCGCCGCCATGGCGTGCTGGACGAGCACCTCGGTGCGGGTGTCGACCGACGACGTCGCCTCGTCGAGGATGAGGATCGCCGGGTCGGCGAGGAACGCCCGCGCGATGGTGAGCAGCTGCTTCTCACCGGCGCTGATGTTGTCGCCCTCCTCGTCGATGACGGTGTCGTAGCCGTCGGGCAGCGAGTGGACGAACCGGTCGACGTAGGTCGCCTCGGCGGCGGCGCGGATCTGCTCCTCCGACGCCGTGGGGTCGCCGTAGGCGAGGTTCTCGCGGATCGTCCCGCCGAACAGCCAGGTGTCCTGCAGCACCATGCCGATGCTGGAGCGCAGCTCGTCGCGGCTCAGCTCGGCGATGTCGCGGCCGTCGATGGTGATGCGCCCGCCGCGCAGCTCGTAGAACCGCATGATCAGGTTGACCAGCGTGGTCTTGCCGGCACCCGTCGGGCCGACGATCGCCACCGTCCGGCCCGGCTCGGCCACCAGCGAGAGGTCCTCGATCAGCGGCTGCTCGGGGTCGTAGCTGAACGACACGTGCTCGAACTCGACCCGCCCGCGCGGCTGGTCGTCCAGCGTCTGCGGCGTGGCCGCGTCGGGCACCTGCTCGGGCTCGTCGAGCAGCTCGAACACCCGCTCCGCCGACGCGACGCCGGACTGCAGCAGGTTCGCCATCGACGCCAGCTGGGTCAGCGGCTGGGTGAACTGGCGGGTGTACTGGACGAACGCCTGCACCTCACCGAGGCTCATCGAGCCCGACGCCACCCGCAGCCCGCCGACGACCGCGATCGCGACGTAGTTGAGGTTCCCGAGGAAGAACATCGCCGGCATGATCAGCCCGGACACGAACTGGGCGCCGAAGCTGGCCTGGTAGAGCTCGTCGTTCTTGGCGCCGAAGGACTGCTCGACCTCGCGCTGCCGGCCGAACACCTTCACCAGCGCGTGCCCGGTGTAGGCCTCCTCGATCTGCCCGTTCAGCGCGCCGGTGTGCGCCCACTGCGCCACGAACTGCTTCTGCGACCGCTTCGCGATGACCGCCGTCACCAGCATCGACAGCGGGATCGTCACCAGCGCGATCAACGCCAGCAGCGGCGAGATCCACACCATCATCGCCAGTACGCCGATGACGGTGAGCAGGGAGTTCAGCAGCTGGCTCATGGTCTGCTGCAGGCTCTGCGACACGTTGTCGATGTCGTTGGTGACCCGGCTCAGCACGTCGCCGCGCGCGTTGGCGTCGAAGTACTTGAGCGGCAGCCGGTGGATCTTGTCCTCGACGTCGGAGCGCAGCCGGAACACCGTCCGCTGCACGACCGTGTTGAGCAGGTACGCCTGCACCCACATGAACAGCGACGCGCCCACGTACAGCGCCAGCACCCCCAGCAGCACCGTCTGCAGTGCACCGAAGTCGATGCCCTGGCCGGGCACGACGTTCATGCCGGCAACGAGGTCGGCGAAGGTGTCCTGCCCGTCGGCGCGCAGGTTCTCGACCGCCTGGTCCTTCGTCACGTCCGCGGGCAGCTGCCGGCCGATGACGCCCTGGAAGATCAGGTCGGTGCCGTGCCCGAGCAGCCGCGGGCCCACGACGTTGAGCCCAACGCTGACCACGGCCAGCACGAACACCAGCGCGACGGCCGCGCGCTCCGGCCGCAGCTGAGCGAGCAGCCGCTTCGCCGACGGGCCGAAGTTCAGCGCCTTCTGCGGCGGTCCGGCCATCGCGGCCATGCCGGGCGGACCGCCACCGGGCCGGCCGCCGGGACCACCCGGGCCGGCGGGGCGCGCGGGCGCCGTCGTCGTCGCGGGCCTGGACGCGCTCATGCTGCCTCCTCCGCGGTCAGCTGGGACTCGACGATCTCGGTGTAGGTCGGGCTGGTCTCCATCAGCTCGGCGTGGGTGCCGAGCCCGACGACGGCGCCGTCATCGAGCACCACGATCTGGTCGGCGTCGATGATCGTGGAGATGCGCTGCGCGACGATGACCACCGCGGCGTCGGTGATGTGCGGGCGCAGCGCCGCCCGCAGCCGGGCGTCGGTGGCGAGGTCGAGTGCGGAGAACGAGTCGTCGAACAGGTAGATGCCAGGCTTGCGGACCAGCGCGCGGGCGATCGCCAGCCGCTGCCGCTGCCCGCCGGACACGTTGGTGCCGCCCTGCGCGATCGGCGCGTCCAGGCCCTCCGGCATCTCCTCGACGAAGTCGGCGGCCTGCGCAACGCGCAACGCGTCCCACAACTCGTCGTCGGTGGCGTCGGGCTTGCCGTACCGCAGGTTGCTGGCGACGGTGCCGGAGAACAGGTACGCCTTCTGCGGCACCAGGCCGATCCGCTCGCGCAGCGCCTCGGGGTCGAGCCGGCGGACGTCGACGCCGCCGGCCAGCACCTGGCCCGCCGTCACGTCGATGAGCCGCGGCACCAGGCTGACCAGGGTCGTCTTGCCCGAACCGGTGCTGCCGACGACCGCGGTCGTGGTGCCGGGCTCGACGGTGAACGACACGTCGCGCAGCACCGGCGACTCAGCGCCCGGGTAGGCGAACCCCGCGCCGCGCAGCTCCAGCGACACCCGGGACGGCAGGGTCGTCACCGGCTCCGCCGGCGGCACCACCGACGAGTCGGTGCCGAGCACCTCGCCGATGCGTTCCGCGCAGACCGTCGCCCGCGGAATCATGACCAGCATGAACGTCGCCATCATGACCGCCATCAGGATCTGGATGAGGTAGGTCAGGAACGCCGTCAGCGAGCCGATCTGCAGCTGGCCGTCGTCGATGCGCGACGCGCCGAACCACAGCACGGCAACGCTGGACACGTTGAGGACGAACATCACCCACGGGAACATCAGCGCCATCAGCCGGCCGACGTACAGCGCGGTCTCGGTGAGCGCGGTGTTGGCGACGGCGAACCGGCTGCGCTCCCAGCGCTCGCGGACGAACGCCCGCACCACCCGGATGCCGGTGATCTGCTCGCGCATGACCCGGTTGACGGCGTCGATGCGCACCTGCATGAGCCGGAACCCGGGCACCATGCGGCGCACGATCAGCGCGATGCCGATGACCAGCGCGGGGACGCAGACCAGCAGCAGCCAGGCCAGGTCGACGTCCTCGCGCAGCGCCATGATGAGGCCGCCGGTCGCCGTGATCGGCGCGGTGACCAGCAGCGTGCACGACATCAGCACCAGCATCTGGACCTGCTGGACGTCGTTGGTGTTGCGGGTGATCAGCGACGGCGCGCCGAACCGGCCCACCTCGCGAGCGGAGAACTCGCCGACGCGGTGGAAGACGGCGGCCCGCACGTCGCGGCCGAACGCCATCGCCGTCTTCGCGCCGAAGTACACCGCGCCGACCGTGCAGGCGATCTGCAGCAGCGTCGCCGCCAGCATCCACCCGCCGGTACGCATGATGTAGCCGGTGTCGCCGCGGGCGATGCCGTTGTCGATGATGTCGGCGTTGAGACTGGGCAGGTAGAGCGAGGCCAGCGTGCCGATGAACTGCAGCACGACGACGGCGGCGAGCCACCGCCGGTACGGGCGCAGGTACGTCCGCAGCAGGGTGATGAGCATGGAACGGCTCCGAACTGGAGTATCGGAATCTGACGTGGTGCTGACGTGTGCCCGAGCTCGAAGGGTCAGGGCGACGGGTCGTTCGTGGTCGCCGGCGCGGCGACGACGCCGTGCAGCAGCAGGTCGACGACCTCGGCCGGGGTCATGGGCTCGTGGTCGTTGATGAGCGGGTGGAAGCCGGCGAAGGCGAGGATGCGCAGCCGCCGGGCCACCTCGACCGGCGGGACCCGCAGCCGACGGCGGTCGGGCTCGACCAACGCGGCGATGACGGCCATGATGCCGGCGTGCCGCGGCGGCTCCTGGCGCCCGTCGTCGCCCGGCGGCCGGCTGAAGCCGATGGCCACCATGAGCTGGAAGACGCTGGTGAGCCGCTCGTGCAGGATCTCCGCCGCGACCAGCAGCCGGTGCTCCAGCGGCAGGTCGGTGCCGATGGCCCGCAGCCGCCGCTCGGTGTCGCCGGGGTCGATCGCCGCCTCGAGCACCTGCTTGAGCAGCGAGTCCTTGTCGTCGAAGACCCGGAAGATGGTGCCCTCGGCGATGCCCGCCGCCTCGGCGATCTGCCGGGTGCTGACGTCGAACCCGTGCTGGCGGACCAGCGGCAGGGTGGCGTCGATGATCGCCGCACGTCGCTGTTCCGGCGACATGGGCGTCGCGCGCACCCGGCGGGTCTCGGTGGCCATGGGTCACGATGCTAAGTGAGTGAGGGCTCACTCACAACTGGTTTCCCACGCGTTCGCTCTGCGCGGACGGCGATGGTGAGCGTTTGCTGGGGCCGGAGCACCAGCAGGTGCTCACCCATCACCTTTCCCGGAATGCGCGGCTGTCCGCGCCGGGGCGTCAGCCGTCTTTGCAATGAGCACCTATACGCACCGCCCCCGGCCGGTCGGGGGCGGTGCGTATAGGTGCTCATTGCAAGGCGCTTCGAACTAGCCCGCTCCCAGTGGTTGAGGGATCCGGGCAGCCCAGGCGACACATTTCCTTCAACCATCCCCGCGGAAGTGGGCGTACGCTCGAAGGAGAAGGTCGCTGACGAGGAGGTCAGCATGGGTGCGCTACTAGCCCTCATCATCGTCGCGCTGATCCTGGGCCTCATCGGGTACGGCGCGAGCGCCCGCATCGTCCGTCAGTTCGAGCGCGGCGTCGTGTTCCGGTTCGGGAAGGTGCACGGGCCGCCGCGCGAGCCGGGGTTCGTCTGGATCGCCCCGTTCGTCGACCAGATGCGCAAGGTCAACGTCCAGATCGTCACCCTGCCGATCCCCGCGCAGGACGGCATCACCCGCGACAACGTGACGGTGCGCGTCGACGCCGTCGTCTACTTCCGGGTGCACGACCCCGTCGAGGCCGTCGTCGAGGTGCAGGACTACGAGTTCGCCGTCTCGCAGGTCGCGCAGACGTCGCTGCGGTCGATCATCGGCAAGAGCGAGCTCGACGACCTGCTGTCCAACCGCGAGACGCTGAACCAGGGTCTCGAGCTGATGATCGACAGCCCGGCGGTCGGCTGGGGCATCGAGATCGACCGCGTCGAGATCAAGGACGTCGCGCTGCCGGAGACGATGAAGCGCTCGATGTCACGACAGGCCGAGGCGGAGCGGGAACGGCGATCCCGCATCATCACCGCCGACGGTGAGCTGCAGGCGTCGCACAAGCTCGCCGCGGCCGCGTCCACGATGTCCGAGACCCCGGCCGCGCTGCAGCTCCGGCTGCTGCAGACCATCGTCGAGGTCGCCGCGGAGAAGAACTCGACCGTCGTGCTGCCGTTCCCGGTCGAGCTGCTGCGCTTCCTCGAGCACGCTTCGGAGAAGCCGGCAGCGCCGGCCGCATCGGCCACTCCGCCAGCGCCGCCGCCCACGCCGCCGCCCACGCCGGAGGTGGAGCCGGCCACGTCCGACGTCAACGGCGTGCGCCAGCTGCCCGCGCCACCGCAACCCCCACGCCCCTGATCGGCAGCTGCTAGGGTCTGCGCCATGTACGCGACCGTGCTCGGCACGTGGTGGCCCGCCTCCTAGGCGGCTCACCCCCTTCGCGTACTCCACGCAAGCGACCGCCTCACCGAGGCGGTCGTCGTTGTTTCCGGCACCGTTCCGCCCCGGCCGAGGCCCGATCGGGAAGGAACACCATGCTGGACGATCTGCTCGCCGACCCCGCTCCCCCGCCGTTCGCGCTGCTCGCCCGCGCCGGCCGGACCGACGTCGACCTGCTGCTCGGTGACGTCGTCGACGTCGACCGGCTGGCGGACATCCCGCTGCCGGACGCGGACAGCGCGGCGACGCTGGCGCTGGTCCCGTACCGGCAGCTGTCCGAGCGCGGCTTCGAGTGCCACGACGACGGCGCGCCGCTGCGCTGCCTGCGGGTGCGGTCGAGGGTCTCGCTGACCCGCGAGGAGGTCCTGGCGGCGCTGGACGGCGGTGTGGACGTCGCGCCCGGCGGGTTCGACGTCAGCGACGACGAGTACGCGGACATCGTCGGCCGGGTCATCCGCGACGAGATCGGCCGCGGCGCCGGCGCCAACTTCGTCATCCGGCGCGACTACCTGGCCCGGCTGACGGGGTCGGTGCCGCACGCGGCGCTGCGGCTGTTCGGCCGGCTGGTCACCGGCGAGCCGAACGCGTACTGGACGTTCGCGGTGCACGCCGGCGACGTGACGATGGTCGGCGCGACCCCGGAGCGGCACGTCAGCGTCGACGACGGCACCGTCGTGATGAACCCGATCAGCGGCACCTACCGGGTCCCGGCCGGCGGCGCGACCTCCGGCGACCTGCTGCGGTTCCTCGCCGACCCGAAGGAGACCGAGGAACTGTTCATGGTGGTCGACGAGGAGCTGAAGATGATGAGCGCCGTGTGCGAGGACGGCGGACGCGTGCTCGGGCCGTACCTCAACGAGATGGCGCACCTCGTCCACACCGAGTACCTGCTCGAGGGGACCACGCGGCTGGACGTGCGCGACGTGCTGCGCGAGACGATGTTCGCCCCGACGGTCACCGGGTCGCCGCTGGAGAACGCCGCACGGGTCATCACGCGGTATGAGGTGGGTGGGCGGGGGTACTACGCGGGGGTCGCGGCGCTGATCGAGGGCGCCGGCGACCGGCTGACCGTCGACGCGCCGATCCTCATCCGCACCGCCTACCTCGAGCCGGACGGGACCGTGCGGGTGCCCGTCGGCGCGACCCTGGTGCGGCATTCCGTCGCCCGTCACGAGGTCGCCGAGACGCACGCGAAGGCGGCCGGCGTGCTGGCGGCGCTCGCAGTGCGAGCGGCGGCACCGTCGCCGTCGTCCTCGCTGCCTCCGTCGTCGTTCGCGGACGACCCGGAGATCGCCGCCGCGCTCACGTCCCGCAACCGCACGCTGGCGCCGTTCTGGCTGCGGCCGCAGGGGCAGGACGAGCGGCCGGCGCTGACCGGGCGGCCGGTGCTGATCGTCGACGCCGAGGACCGGTGGACCGCGATGCTGGCGCACCTGCTGCGCCGGCTCGGCATGCGGGCGGACGTGCGCCGCTGGGACGAGGTGGGCCCGGCCGACGGCGACGCGTACGACCTGCTGCTGGCCGGACCCGGTCCCGGCGACCCGCGCGGCGTCGCCGACCCGCGGATCGCCCGGCTGCACGAGGTCGTCGGAGCGCGGCTGGCCGCGGAGCGTCCGCTGCTCGCCGTCTGCCTCAGTCACCAGGTGCTGGCCGGGCTGCTCGGGCTGCCGCTCGGGCCGTTGCCGCAGCCGTACCAGGGCACCCAGCGGCAGGTGCCGTTGTTCGGCCGCGAGACCCGGGTCGGGTTCTACAACACGTACGCGGCGCGGCTGGCGAGCCTGCCCCGCGGTGTTGAAGCAGCGGCCCACCCGGAGACCGGCGAGGTGTTCGCGCTGCGCGGCGCCGGGTTCGCGTCGGTGCAGTTCCACCTGGAGTCGATCCTGTCCACCGAGGGCATCGACCTGCTGGCGGAGCTGGTGACGGGCGTCCTCGCGCCGGCGCCCGCTGAACGGGCGGTCCGCGCCTGAGCCGATCTGGCCTAGGATCCGGACATGGATGTCCCTGTCGTGACCGAAGAGCTGGTGCGGCAGTTGCGGGACGGCTATCCGCACGCCGCCCTCGTCTATGCCGGCGGCGGCGAGTTGCTGGTCCGCCGTCCGTCCGATGGCGTGGTGGCGGGCGAGCGTCTCTACAGCTCGCAGCGGCTGGACAGCTGGCGGCCGGCGGCGGGCGGTGCGGCGCTGTCCGACCGCGAGCACGCGGCCCGTCTGACGGCGCAACTGACGCCGGCCATCGAGGAACTGGTCGCCCGCGAGCAGGCCGAGGTGATCCTCGGCCTGCTCGGCGCCTACAGCGGCCCGGACATCTGGGCCGACGTCATCGAGAAGCTGCCCGACTTCGACCGCCGCATCCCGCCCGAGTACCCGAGCTACGTCCGCTCCGCCTACGACCGGCGCCATCACGACGCCACCGCCACCACCGCCGAGTTCGTCGCACTTGGCGAGCGCGTGACGTTCTCGCTCGACCGCCGCGAGAACCGCTGGCTGGCGACGTTCGCAGAAAGAGCCTGAGCGGCTCAGCCCGCGCTGCTCTCCAGTCGCTGCTGCACCTCGTCGGCGCTGAGGTCCTCGGTCTGCTGCGAGACGATCCACTGGATGCCGAACGGGTCGCGCAACCGGCCCTGGCGCATGCCGTACGGCTGGTCGCCGGTCGGGAAGACGACGGTCGCGCCGGCCCGCTCCAGGGCGGCCCCGACGGCGTCGGCGTCGGCGACCTCCAGCGTGAACAGCGCGCCGGCGGCCGGGTCGTACTCGTCGGCGTCCTTGATCGACAGCGTGCTGGCGCCGACCCGGAACTCCGCGTAGACGACCTTGCCGCCCGGCCCGGCGTGCCGGACGCCGGGCTCGGCGCCGAGCGCGCGGCGGTAGAAGTCGAGCGCGCGCTCCGCGCCGTCGACGACCAGCTTCGGGGTCACAGTGATCTCGTTCATGCCTCCATCGTGGCCCGCCCCCGCCGTCGCGCGCTTGGAGAAAACGGTCAGCCCGGCGGGAGCGGCACGTGGTTGTGCTCGGCCGCCGACCGCGGGACGTAGCGGCCGGGGGTGAGGCCGGTGAGGGCGCGGAAGTCGTTGATGAGGTGGGCCTGGTCGAAGTAGCCGTGCCGGGCGGCGACCTCGGCCCAGTCGACCCCACCTCCGGGCACGACCCCGGGCACGGTCACGGTCCGGAGCACCCGCTGCAACCGCCGGACCCGGCCGAACTGCTTCGGCGACAGCCCGACGGCGGCGCGGAAGCGGCGCTGCAGGGTCGAGGCGGACGCGCCGATCCGGCCGGTCACAGCACCCACGGCGGCACCGCGGTCCAGGGCGCGGACGGCGTAGGCGACCGCGCCGTCGGGCTCCGGCCCGGCCGCCGCCGCACCCAGGCGGGCGAGCAGCACCCGCTCCAGAACGTCCAGCCGCTCCCCCGGCGTCGACGCGGTGAGCACCCGCTCGCGCACGCTCGCGCCGTCAGAGCCCCAGAGGTCGGCCAGTGGCGTGACCGGGTCGGTGAGCGCGGCCGCCGGGACGTCGCCGAACGCGACGACGCCGCCGGGGCGGAACACGACCCCCGCGGTGGCGGCCTGGTCTGCGGTGTCGACGCCGATCGGCCGGGCCAGCGGGGCGCAGACGCCAGCGCCGCCGACCCCGCCCGGGCGGCTGAGGTCGTCGCCGTCGTACCAGTTCAGACGGTCGGCGGCGAGGTTGACGACGAGCTGGGACGCGCCGGTGGGCAGGGTGCGGTCGCGTCCGGGCGGCAGCGGCTCGTCGAGGTACCACAGGTGCTCGACGAACGGCGCGAGCTCGGCGCGTGGCCGGCGGACCAGCATGTCTCCGACCGTACCCCGCGGGTCCGGCAGCAGTCGACTTGACCTTGACGCGGGGTCAACCCTCCATCCTTTCTCTCATGGAGATCGAACCGATCATTCACGTGCAAGGTCTGGAGAAGTCGTACGGAGAGCTCGACGTGCTGCGCGGCGTGGACTTCGACGTCGCGCGGGGCAGCATCTTCGCACTGCTCGGCTCGAACGGGGCGGGCAAGACGACGGTCGTGCGGATCCTCGCGACGCTGCTCAAGGCCGACGCAGGGACGGCCGGCGTCAACGGCTTCGACGTCGCGACGGAACCGGCGAAGGTGCGCGAGTCCTTCAGCCTCACCGGGCAGTTCGCGGCCGTCGACGAGATCCTCACCGGACGGGAGAACCTCGTGCTCGTCGCCCGGCTGCGGCACCTCGACGACCCGGGCGCGCTGGCGGACGACCTGCTCGACCGCTTCGGACTGACCGAGGCGGCGGCGCGGAAGGTGTCGACCTACTCCGGTGGGATGCGCCGCCGGCTGGACATCGCGATGAGCCTCATCGGGGACCCGCCGGTGATCTTCCTGGACGAACCGACCACCGGGCTCGACCCCGAGGGCCGCCTCGAGGTGTGGCAGACAGTCGAGCAGCTGGCCGGGCGCGGCACGACCGTCCTGCTCACCACGCAGTACCTGGACGAGGCCGAACGCCTGGCCGACCGGATCGCGATCCTCCACCAGGGCCGCATCATCGCGAACGGCACCCTCGACGAGCTCAAGAAGCTCCTCCCACCCGCCAAGGCCGAGTACGTCGAGAAGCAGCCGACCCTGGAAGAGATCTTCCTCGCGATCATCGGCACGAACCACGAGGAGCAGGCATGAGCACGTACTTCTTCGCCGACACAGCCGTCCTCACGGGACGGACCCTGCGCCACGTCACCCGCAGCCTGGACACCATCATCACCACCGCGATCATGCCGATCGCGATGATGCTGCTGTTCGTCTACGTGTTCGGCGGCGCGATCGAAACGGGCACGGACTCGTACGTGACGTACATGCTGCCGGGCATCCTGCTCATCACGGTTGCCTCGGGCATCTCCTACACCGCGTTCCGGCTGTTCACGGACATGAAGGGCGGCATCTTCGAGCGGTTCCAGTCGATGCCGATCACCCGGTCGGGCGTGCTGTGGGCGCACGTCCTGACCTCGCTGGTCGCCAACGTCATCTCGCTGGTGATCGTCGTGGGCGTCGCCCTGCTGATGGGCTTCCGCTCGAGCGCCGGGGTGACGGCGTGGCTCGGCGTGGCCGGCATCCTGCTGCTGTTCACACTGGCGCTGACGTGGATCGCGGTCATCCCCGGCCTCTCGGCGTCGTCGATCGAGGGGGCGAGCGCGTTCTCGTACCCGCTGATCTTCCTGCCGTTCCTCAGCTCGGCGTTCGTGCCCACCGACACCATGCCCGCCCCGGTGGAGTGGTTCGCCGAGAACCAGCCGGTGACGTCGATCGTCAACACGATCCGCGACCTGTTCGCCCAGCAACCGGTCGGCAACGACGTCTGGATCGCGCTGGGCTGGTGCGTGGGCATCCTCGTCGTGGCGTACGGCTTCGCGATGGCCGCCTACCGGCGGAAGGTCGCCTGAGGCAGGCTGGGACCATGCTCACCATCAGCCAACTCGCGGCGTATGCGGGGGTGACGGTGCGGGCGGTGCGCCACTACCACCGCATCGGGCTGCTGCCCGAGCCCGAGCGCGACCGCTCCGGCTACCGCAGCTACGACGCCGCCGCGGTCGTGCGGCTGATCCGCATCCACACCCTGGCCGCCGCCGGCGTGCCGCTGGCGCGAGTGCAAGAACTCCTGGACGCCGGTCCGGACGAGTTCGCCGACGGCGTCCAGGAGATCGACAAGGACCTGCGTGCCGAGATCCGGCGGCTGCAGGGCACCCGCAAACGGCTCGCCCGGCTCGCCGCCGGGGACCACCTGGCGCTCCCGCAGAGCGTCGTGGACTACCTCGACAGGGTGCGCGGTCTCGGTGTCGAGGAGCGGTACATCGAGATGGAGCGCGACGCCTGGATCATGGTCGCCGCCCAGGTGCCGGACCACATCGACGCCGTCATGGCCAAGAAGCACGAGGACCTGAACGACCCCGACATGGTGAAGCTCTACAGCTTCCTCACCGGGGTGGTCGACTTGACGGTCGACGATCCCCGGATCGTCGAGATCGCCGACCTCCTGGAGCGCATCCTGGCCCGCGCCGTCGACGCCGGCGAGGTGGGCGACGACGGCTTCGACGACCGGTTCGTCGACCTGCTGGACACGACGTTCGTGGAGTCCTCGCCGATCGCCGCGCGACTGCTCACGCTCCTGGAGGAGCGGGGCTGGAAGGGCTGGACCCGGGTCGAGCGAGTGCCGGCCGCTAGTCGTGCCGGCCGGTGACCGCCACCCGCGCGCCCAGCCCGATCATCGCGACGCCGCCGACGGCGCTGAAGTGGCCCAGCCGCCCCGGCGAGCGAGCGAACCAGTCGCGCGCGGTGCCGGCGCCGACCGCCCAGCAGCTGTCCATGAGGAACGCCATCACGGTGAACACGGCGCCGAACAGCAGCATCTGCACGCTCGGGTGCGCGCCGCCCGGGTCGACGAACTGCGGGAGGACGGCCGCGAAGAACACGATCACCTTGGGGTTGGTCAGCCCGACGACGAAGCCTTCGCGCGCGGCCCGGCGGGCGCTGGTGAGACGGACGGCCCCGGCCGCGGCATCGGCGAACGACTTCCGGTGCCGGATCGCCTGCACACCCAGGTAGACGAGGTACGCGGCGCCGGCGAACTTGATGATGGTGAACACGACGATGGACCGCTCGACGATCGCGCCCAGGCCGAACGCGACGGTGAGCGCCTGCAGGAACGCGCCCACGGAGTTGCCGGACGCCGACGCGATGCCGCCGCGCCGTCCCAGCACCAGCGCCCGGCCGACGGTGAACAGCACGCTCGGGCCGGGGATCGCGATGAGGACGAACGAACTGACGACGAACGCCAGCAGGTGCGCGGTCGAGATCATGTCCGTCTCCTCGCCGAGATGTCGTCAGTACCGTCAGAGCGTCATTGCGCCGGCGGGGAGCCCTCACGCAGGTGCTCCCCGCCGGCCGGGTCGAGCGGGCCGCGTCAGCGCGCGGCGGTGCCCTCGGTGTAGTCGTCGTCGCTGGTCTTCACCCACGACATCAGCTTGCGCAGCTCGCGGCCGGTCGCCTCGATCGGGTGCGCCTCGCCCTCAGCCCGCAGGCGCTTGAACTCCGGCGCGCCGGCGTCCTGGTCGGCGATGAAGCCGGCCGCCCACGACCCGTCCTGGATCGCCGTCAGCGCTTCCTGCATGCGCTGCTTCACCGAGGCGTCGATGACCTTCGGGCCGGTGGTGTAGTCGCCGTACTCGGCGGTGTCGGAGACGCTCCAGCGCTGCTTGGCGATGCCGCCCTCGTACATGAGGTCGACGATCAGCTTGAGCTCGTGCAGCACCTCGAAGTAGGCGACCTCGGGCTGGTAGCCGGCCTCGGTCATGACCTCGAAGCCGCTCTGGACCAGCCGCGACACGCCGCCGCAGAGCACCGTCTGCTCACCGAACAGGTCGGTCTCGGTCTCTTCGGCGAACGTCGTGCGGATGCCGCCGGCGCGCAGGCCGCCGATGCCCTTGGCGTACGCGAGCGCGAGCGCCCACGCCGAGCCCGACGCGTCCTGCTCGACGGCGACCAGTACCGGCACGCCGCGGCCGTCGGCGAACTCGCGCCGCACCAGGTGACCCGGGCCCTTCGGCGCGACCATCGCGACGTCGACGTTGGCCGGCGGCTTGACGTAGCCGAACCGGATGTTGAAGCCGTGACCGAAGAAGAGCGCGTCGCCCTCCTGCAGGTTCGGCTCGATGTCGTTGGCGTAGATGTGCCGCTGCACGTGGTCCGGCGCCAGGATCATGATGAGGTCGGCCTCGGCGGCCGCCTCGGCCGGCGTCACGACGCGCAGCCCTTCGGCCTCGGCCTTGGCGCGGCTCTTCGAGCCCTCCTGCAGTCCGACGCGGACGTCCACGCCGGAGTCGCGCAGGCTCAGCGCGTGCGCGTGGCCCTGGCTTCCATAGCCGATGACGGCGACGACCCGCCCCTGGATGACCGAGAGGTCGGCGTCGTCGTCGTAGTACATCTCTGCCACGAGGGCTTCTCCTTCTATCCGGGTGTTCTAGGGGGTGTCTGATGGATCTTCGGCGGCGCGGATCGACGCCCAGACGCCGACCAGCGGCGTTGTGTCATCACCCGATGGTGCGCATCGAGCTACTTCGACGCCTTGCTGGACCGACGACTGGACGCCGCCCGCATCCACCAATATCCATCAGACACCCCCTAGGTTCTATGCGACGCGGTCGACGGGCCGCAGCGCGCGGTCGGTGATCGACCGCGATCCGCGGCCGACCGCCACCACGCCGGACTGCACGAGCTCGCGGATGCCGTACGGTTCCAGCACCCGCAGCAGCGCACTCAGCTTGTCAGACGAGCCGGTCGCCTCGATCGTCACCGCGTCGGTGGCGACGTCGACGACCTTGGCGCGGAACAGCTCGACCGTCTGCAGCACGTGCGGCCGGGTGTCGTTGTCGGTGCGCACCTTCACCAGCACCAGCTCGCGCTGCACCGACTGGCCGGGGTCGAGCTCGACGATCTTGAGGACGTTGATCAGCTTGTTGAGCTGCTTCGTGACCTGCTCGAGCGGCGAGTCCTCGACGTCGACGACGACGGTCATGCGCGAGACCGAGGGGTGCTCCGTCGGCCCGACCGCGAGCGAGTCGATGTTGAAGCCGCGGCGGGAGAACAGCGCGGCGATGCGCGCCAGCACGCCGGGCTTGTTCTCGACCAGCACCGACAGCGTGTGCTTGCTCATCAGACTTCCCTCCGAAATGCGGGGCTTGCCGCCGGCTTAGTCATCGCTTCTATCCCATTCCGGGGCCATCCCCCGGGCGATCTGGATCTCGTCGTTGCTGGTGCCGGCGGCGACCATCGGCCAGACCATCGCGTCGCGGTGCACGCCGAAGTCGACCACGACCGGCCGGTCGTCGACGGCCATGGCCTTCTCGATGGTGCGGTCGACGTCCTCGGCGGTGTCGCAGCGCAGCCCGACGCAGCCGTAGGCCTCGGCCAGCTTGGCGAAGTCGGGGATGCGGCGGCTGTCGAGGTCGGTGCTGGAGTAGCGGCCGTCGTAGAACAGCGTCTGCCACTGCCGGACCATGCCGAGGCTCTCGTTGTTGATGACCGCGACCTTGATCGGGATGCCCTCGATGGCGCAGGTGGCCAGCTCTTGGTTGGTCATCTGGAAGCAGCCGTCGCCGTCGATGGCCCAGACGGTGGCGTCGGGCCGGCCGGCCTTGGCGCCCATGGCGGCCGGGACGGCGTACCCCATGGTCCCTGCGCCGCCGGAGTTCAGCCAGGTGTTGGGGTTCTCGTAGGAGATGAACTGCGAGGCCCACATCTGGTGCTGGCCGACGCCGGCGACGTAGATGGCATCGGGGCCGACCAGCTTGCCCAGCCGCTCGATGACGTACTGCGGCATCAGCTCGCCGCCCTCGGACGGCGTGTAGCCCAGCGGGAAGTTGTCGCGCCACTGGTCCAGCTGACGCCACCAGCCGGTGAGGTCGGCCCGGTGGCCGGCGGCGAACTCGGCCTCGATGGCCGGGATCAGGTCACCGATGACCTCCTTGCAGTCGCCCACGATCGGGACGTCGGCGGTGCGGTTCTTGGAGATCTCGGCCGGGTCGATGTCGGCGTGGATGACCGCGGCGTTCGGCGCGAACGACGACAGCTTGCCGGTGACGCGGTCGTCGAACCGGGCGCCCAGCGCGATCAGCAGGTCGGCCTTCTGCAGCGCCGTCACCGCCGCGACACCGCCGTGCATGCCGGGCATGCCGAGGTGCTGCTGGTGGCTGTCGGGGAACGCGCCGCGCGCCGTCAGCGTCGTGACGACGGGGAACCCGGTCAGCTCGGCCAGCCGGGCCAGTTCCGCCCAGGCTCGGGCGCGCAGCACGCCGCCGCCGACGTAGAGGACCGGGCGCTTGGCCGACGCCATCAGCCGGGCCGCCTCGCGGACCTGCTTGGCGTGCGGGCGGGTCACCGGACGGTAGCCCGGCAGGTCCAGCTCGACCGGCCAGCGGAACGTCGTCATCTTCTGCATGGCGTCCTTGGCGATGTCGACGAGGACCGGCCCGGGCCGTCCCGTCGTCGCGATGTGGAACGCCTCGGCGATCGCCCGCGGGATCTCCGCCGGGTCGGTGATCAGGAAGCTGTGCTTGGTGATCGGCATCGTGATGCCGCGGATGTCGGCCTCCTGGAACGCGTCGGTGCCGATGGCCGACGACACGACCTGCCCCGTCACCGCGACCATCGGGACCGAGTCCATGTGCGCGTCGGCGATGGGCGTGACCAGGTTCGTCGCCCCCGGCCCCGACGTCGCCATGCAGACCCCCGGCTTCCCCGTCGCCAGCGCGTACCCCTCGGCCGCGTGGCCGGCGCCCTGCTCGTGCCGGACGAGGATGTGCCGGATCTGCTCGGAGTCGAGCATCGGGTCGTACGCAGGCAGGATCGTGCCACCGGGAATGCCGAATACGGTGTCGACGCCGACCGCCTCGAGCGAGCGGATGAGGCTGGCGGCGCCCGTCATCGTCGTCCCGGTGTCCCTGGTGGGCTGTCCCTGCGGCATGGCCGGACCTTTCTCTGTCTGTCCCGTGCAACAAAAAACCCCTCGGCCCGGGTGGGCTGACGAGGGGTAGCGCGTCGGCGAGAAACCGCCTACGCGCTAATGAAGTACGAGAATGCCGAAACGCACGAATGCACCGTCCCTCACCCGGCGGGCGCGCGTCAAGGTGGTTGCCGGGATGTCTCACCATACGGAATCGGCGTTCAGATGCTGGTCGGTCACCGCACTCGCGTCCGCCCCCGAGCCCAGGGCCGGGCGCGGACCAGGACCACCCGGCAGCGCGCCGACGTCTCCGGTCCGAGGCACGTCCCGAGCACGGCCGCGGCCCGATCGGCGGCATCCGCGACCTCGTTCAGGTCCGCGCCGGGGTCGAGCGCCGCCCGCAACTCGACGACGATCTCGCGCTGGTCGCGCCAGACCCGCCCGCCGCGCGCCGTCACGCCCGGCGCCTCGGCCAGGCTCGCCGCGGCCGCATCGACCAGCGCGCCGGAGTCGGCCTCGAGCGCCCCGCCGCGGCCGGTGCCCGGGAGCTTCAGCCGGGCGAGGCTGCGGCGGCGGGCGTGCGCCCGCAGCCACAGCAGCGCGAGAATCACCAGGACCAGTCCCAGCAGCCCGACCGCCCACGGCCACCAGCTCTCGTCCGTGCGGTCGAGCAGCACCGAGAGGTCCAGGCGGTCGACGGCGTCAGGGATCCAGTCCCGCTCCCAGGCGGCCGCCGCGGCCCCGAGAGCCAGCAGCACCAGGCCCACGAGCAGGACGGCGACCCGTTCGGTTCCGGCCGCCGCCCGGTTCACCGGACCTCCTTGCGCCGCGCGCCCACGCGGACCTTCGGCGTGCCGGAGAGCCGGGACAGCCGTTCGGTCACGCTCCGCCGCACCTCGGCGGGGGTCTCCGGCTCGCCGTCGGTGACCACGCGGACCGCGACCGCCCGCGAGCGTGCCCGCGCGTTCGCGTCGAGCACCCCGCCGTGCGCGGCGGCGCTGTCGACGGTGAGCTCCTCGACGGCCCCGCGGGTGGCGAAGACGCCGGTGCGCGCGGTGACGGGAAGCGACCGCCGTGGCCGCGGCCACAGCGCCGCCAGGATCAGAGCGAGCCCGGCCAGCCCGACGACGATGCCCGCGGGCACCATCCAGTCCTGCGGCTCCAGCCCGTCCAACCACTCCAGCAGCGGCTCGACCAGCCGCCGCGCGTCGACGACACCACCGTCGACCAGCGCGTCGTAGATGCCGGCGACGCCCAGGGCGAGGAAGAGCAGTGCCACCAGCAGCCCGGCCTTGCGGGCCGCTCCCGGCGCCGCCGGGCGGCCCGCGCCCGGCAGCGGCTCGGTCCCGGGCGGCGGACGGTACGGGGCGACCGCCGCCACGCGCACGTCCACGCGGTCGACGGTGAACCCGGTGAGCTCGCCGACCTCGCGGGCGACGGCGTCCCGGACGGCCGCGGCGAGATCGGGCAGCGCACTGCCCCCCGGCGCACCGACCGCCACGTCGATGCGGACGTGGCGGCCGATCACCCGCGCGTCGGCGTTCGGAAGCCGCTGGCCGCCGAGGCGCTCCCACACGGTGGCCTGTTCCGAGCGGCCGGCCACAGTCGCCGCCGCCCGCTCGGCGATCTTGCGGACCACGCGGTCGTGGATCACCAACCGGCCGCGGGCGTCGACATCGTCGCCCGCATGTTCCCCCGCGCTCATGTCACTCCCGGTCCCGTCCCCGCAGCACGGCGGTCACGTCGATCTCGCCGGACGCCTGACCGGCGACGGCGGCACCCACCAGTCCGAGCAGCACGGCGACGACGAACCCCCAGAAGCCGCCCGCCGCCGCGGCCACGCCGAGCAGCAGACCGGCGAACAGCCCGATGGTCACCGTGTTCACGTTGCACCTCCGTGTTCCGCGGGCTCGCCCGGCACAGCGACGTCGTCGACCACGACCCGGACCCCGCCGGGCACCAGGGCCGACACGGCTCGCCGGACGGCGTCAGCGGTGGACGGCACCGGGTGGCCCCAGCGGATCACGATGTGGACCTCGACCTCGCCGCGGTCGTCGATCCGGACGCCCGGCACCCGCCGACCGGCCAGGTGCGTCGCGACCTCACCGAACAGGCCGCCGTAGAGCCCGGCCACCCCCGGCACCGCCCGCACGGCCGCCGCGACGACCTCGGCCGGATCCGCCTCCGTTCCCGGAGGTTCCATCGCGATCACTCGACCCGGCTCTCGCGCTGCTCGTCGTCGTCCTCGCCCTCGAGGTAGACGTCGTTCACGGTGACGTTCACCTCGGAGACCTCGAGGCCGGTCATGCGCTCCACCGCGGCGATCACGTTGCGCCGGATCCCCGTCGACAGGTCGACGATGGAGACGCCGTACTCGGCCACGATGTCGATGTCGATCGCCGCCTGCCGTTCGCCGACCTCGACCGACACGCCCTGCTGGAGGTTCGTGCGCGAGCCGGGGATCCGCTCGCGGATCGCCCCGACCATCCGAGCGGCGCCGCCGCCGAGGTCGTGCACACCGGCCACTTCGCGCGCGGAGATCCCGGCGATCTTCGACACCACGCTGTCGGCGATGGTGGTCCGGCCCATCTCCGTCACCAGCGGGCCCTGTGCCGGCTCGCGACCGGCGACGTGCGCCGGCTCCCGCCCGGCCTGGCGCCCTTGCTCGCGGCCCTGCTCCCGCGCCGGCGCCGATGTGCCGCCGCTCCCCGTCGTCGACGTGTTCGGCCCGTCCACAGTCATCGTGGGCCCTCCCCCTTGCTCGCACCCCGCTTGCGCGGCTGACACTGCTTAGACACGCACTCCCACCCGGACGTCACGCATGATTGCGGATATTCCGGTCACAGAGTCACTGTGATCGATCGGTCCGGGACGCCGGAGCAGTGGGACGATCTGGTCCTGGCCCGGCGCGCGGGGCTCGGCGACCGGGTGGCCTTCGGTGTCATCGCACGGCGGCACGGCCCGGTCATGTACCGATTCGCCCGCCGGGTGCTGCTCGACGACGGTGACGCCGAGGAGGCGGTGCAGGACGCGCTGCTCGCGGCGTGGCGGCACCTGGGCGATTTCCGAGGCGCCGCGGCGCTGCGCAGCTGGCTGTTGCGGCTGACGCTGAACAAAGCGCACAACGTGCGGCGCAAACGGCGTCCGGTCCCGCTGGCGGCCGGCGAGCACGAGACCCTGGTCGACGTCGTCGGCGATCCCGCCCGTGGCATCATCGAGAACGAGCTGGTCGCCGCCCTCGACGACGCTCTGGCGAGTCTGCCGGAGCCGCAGCGGGTGGCCTGGCTGCTCCGCGAGGTCGACGAACTCACCTACGAGGAGATCGCCGAGATCATGCACACCTCACGCGACGTCGTCCGCGGGCTGCTGCACCGCGCCCGGCGGCGGCTCGCGGAGAGGCTGGCCGCATGGCGCTGACCTCCGGCTCCGGCAACGGCCACGATGGTCGCGACGGTCCCGACCCCGGTTCCGCCGTCGTCGACCGCGCCGCGTCCGCCCTGCGCGCCTACACCGACCACGGCTGGACGGCCGCGTCGCCGCGGATCCTGCAGTCCGTCCTCGCCGCCACCCGCCGGTCCCGGCCGGTGCGCGCCCGCGACGACGCCGGCGACCTCCACGTCAGCGACCAGGTGATCACGACCTACCTCCAGGCGGCGGTCGACGAGGTCGACGGCGTACAGGCGACCCACATCCGGCTGGAGCTCGACGGCGACCTCCTCACGGCGCTGCGGATCACCGTCACCGTCCGCTACCCGGAACCCGTCCACCCGCTCGCCGAGTCCGTCCGGCATGCCTCGCACGAGACCATCCGGTCCGTCCTCGGCTCGGCCCTTCCGCTGAGCCGCATCTCGATCCACATCGGCGACGTCGACCCCCCGTGATCGGGGCAGCCGGTCGCGGCCAGCCAGACCGGTCGCTCGTCGTCCACGACGGCGTCCGTGGTCACCTCACACGGGATCGAAGTCGAACGCCGGGAGGCCGTCGAGGCTGGTCAGGTTCTTCTTGCGGCGGTACTCGACCCGCCCGTCGGTGCCCTTGCGCTCCATGTGGGCCGGCAGCAGGTCGCGCTCGCCCACGTAGTCCATGAACGGGACGCCGTAGCCGCAGGAGTCGGACACCCGGTGCACGTCGACGACGATGACCGCGCGGGCGCCGCGGCGCTCCGGGAACAGCTCGACGAGCTCAGCGAATTCTTCGGAGTAGAGCGTGACGAACCGGCCGGTGCCGTGCAGCCGCACGACGTTCGGCGGGCCGGTGAAGGCGCAGAACATCAGCGTGATGCGGCCGTTCTCGCGCAGGTGCGCGATGGTCTCGGCGCCGCTGGCGGTGTAGTCGAGATAGGCGACGGTGTGCTCGTCGATCACCACGAAGGAGCCGCCGATGCCCTTCGGCGACACGTTGACGTGACCGTCCGGCCCGGCCGGCGCCGTGGCCACGAAGAACACCTGTTGCGCCTCGATGAACTCGCGGAGCCGGCCGCTGATCGATTCATGCACCTTGCCCACGCCCGCACCCTACCCACGCGGCCCGGCGGGCGCAGCGACGCCGATCACAGTGGCGCCGGGCGTGCAGTGTCACTGTTCGAGCACGAACCAGATGCCGACCGCGGGCTCGGCGCCGTCGTTGCGGTACGAGTGCGGCGTCGTGGAGTCGAACGAGACGGAGTCGCCGGCGGCCAGGTGGTGTTCGTCGAACCCGAGCGTCAGCACCAGCTCACCGCTCAGGACGTGCCCGTACTCCGTGCCCGAGTGCCGCATGAGCAGCCCGGCGCTCGACGACGACGAGCCGCCCGGCTGGTACGTGATGCGCAGGAAGTCGGTGTGGACGTCGGGCACCTGGCCGAGCAGCTCCCAGGTGACGCCGGAGTCGAGCGTCAGCACCTCGCGCTCGGCGGCCCGGACCACGGGCCCGATGCGGCGGCGGGCCGCGCCGAGCGCCTGCAACGCGCTGATCGTCTCCGGTGCGGACGCCGGTGCGGACGCCGGCGCCGAGACCGACGCCGCCGGCTCTGCAGGCACCTGCGCGAAGATGTCCTCGACCGAGATGCCCAGCGCCGTCGTGATGGCGTACAGCGTGCTCACCGACGGCTGGCTCTTCTCGGTCTCGATCTGCGAGATCAGGCTCGCCGACACCCCGATCTCGCGGGCCAGCGCGCGGGCGCTGACGCCCTTGCGCAGCCGTTCCTGGCGGATGCGCTCGCCGATCGGGGGCACCACCGACGCGTTCACCATGACTGTGCATTTTAGCGGGTTGACGTCCAGCCTCGGCTCCGCTTCACTCAGATGATAAGTGTGATTGAACACTCCGAAAGTCGGAGAGGGGTGCCGCGCCGATGCCGATCCGCACCTACGGACCCAACGCGGTCGACTGGGAGACCCGCATCGACCTCGACCGGCTGCGCCGCGAACGGCTCGACCGGCTGCGCGCCGCGCTGGAGCGCTCCGAGCTCGGCGCGCTGCTGGCCTTCGACTTCGCCAACATCCGGTACATGACGTCGACGCACATCGGGACGTGGGCGATCGACAAGCTGATCCGGTTCGCGCTGCTGCCCCGCGGCGGCGAGCCCATCGTGTGGGACTTCGGCTCGGCCGCCCGGCACCACCAGCTGTACAACCCGTGGCTCGACGGCGCGAACCGGGCCCGCGCGGGCATCTCGACGCTGCGCGGCGCGTTCCACCCGGGCGCCGGCATCGCGGACGACGTCGCCGGCAAGATCGCCCGGGTGCTGGCCGAGCACGGCCTCCAGGACGCGCCGCTGGGCGTCGACCTCGCCGAGATGCCGGTCCTCGCCGCCCTCGCGAGCCACCAGGTCGACGTCGTCGACGGCCAGCAGGTGTTCCTCGACGCCCGCCGCATCAAGACGGCCGACGAGATCGCGCTGCTGGCGCACGCCGCGTCGATGGTCGACGCCGCCTACGACGAGCTGTACGGGTTCCTGCGCCCGGGCGTACGCGAGAACGAGTGCGTCGGCGTCGTCAGCAAGGTGCTCTACGACCTCGGCAGCGAGTACGTCGAGGGCGTCAACGCGATCTCCGGCGAACGCTGCTCGCCACACCCGCACGTCTACAGCGACCGCATCGTCCGGCCCGGCGACCCCGCGTTCTTCGACATCCTGCACAGCTACAACGGCTACCGGACCTGCTACTACCGCACGTTCGCCGTCGGCAGCGCGTCCGTCGCCCAGCGCGACGCCTACACCCGCTGCCGCGAGTTCATCGACCACGCGATCGCCGAGGTCAAGCCCGGTGCGACGACGGCCGACATCGTGTCGCTGTGGCCGCGGGCGGACGAGTTCGGCTTCCCCGACGAGGAGGCGGCGTTCGCGCTGCAGTACGGCCACGGCGTCGGGCTGTCGATCTGGGAGAAGCCGATCTTCTCCCGGCTGGTGTCTCTGGACCACCCCGAGGTGCTGGAGGAGGGGATGGTCTTCGCGCTCGAGACGTACTGGCCGGCCGCCGACGGCTGGTCCGCCGCCCGCATCGAGGAGGAGGTCGTGGTGACGGCCGACGGCTGCGAGGTCATCACCAAGTTCCCGGCCGAGGAACTGCTGGTCGCCGGCCGCAAGTACTGGACCGTCGGCGGCGAGCTGAGCACGCTGCGCGAGTCGCAGTCGCACCTCAACACCACCAACGGGGCGGCCGGATGACGGAGACGACGACGGCGACCGGTCTGCTGGAGCTGCACGAGACGATGGCGGTGATCCGCGCGACGGAGAAGGCCGCGCACGACCTGTTCATGTCCGGCCTGGTCAAGGGGACGACGCACCTGGCCGCCGGGCACGAGGCGGTCGCCGTCGGGGCCCGTGCGGCGCTGCGCGACGGCGACTACGCGTTCGCCACCTACCGCGGCCACCACCACGCCATCGCCTGGGGCGCCACGCCCGAGGAGTGCCTGGCCGAGCTGATGCAGCGCTCGACCGGGCTGAACAAGGGCAAGGGCGGCTCCATGCACCTGACGAAGGCCGCGACCGGCATGCTCGGCTCGTACGCGATCGTCGGCGCGCACCTGCCGATGGCCGTCGGCGCCGCGTGGTCGGCCCGGCTGCGCGGCTCCGGCCAGGTGGCGGTCGCGTTCTTCGGCGACGGCGCCACCAACATCGGGGCGTTCCACGAGGCGCTGAACCTCGCCGCGGTGTGGCGGCTGCCGGTCCTGTTCGTCTGCGAGAACAACTTCTACATGGAGTACACGCCGATCGCCTCCGTCACGGCGACGGAGCACCCGGCGGCCGGGCGGGCGCCGTCGTACGGCCTGCCCGCCGAGGTCGTCGACGGCAATGACGTGGTGACGGTGCGCGACGCCGTCGCCCGCGCGGCGAAGCGGGCCCGCGCGGGCGACGGGCCCACCGTGCTGGAGGCGCACACCTACCGGCACTACGGCCACAGCCGCACCGACCCGGCGAAGTACCGGCCCGACGGCGAGCTGGAGCGCTGGCTGGAACGCGACCCGCTGACGGTGTCCGCCGCCCGGCTGCGCGCGACCGGCACCGGCGACGACGAGATCGCGGCGGCCGAGGACCGCGCGGCAGCCGTCGTCGACGCGGCGATCGCGGCCGCCGAGGCCGCACCGCCGGCCGACCTGGCCGAGGCGTTCACCGACGTCTGGGCGGACGGGGGCTCCGCATGGCGGACGTAGTCACCTACCGGGAGTCCGTCGCCGAGGGCATCGCCCGCGAGATGCGCCGCGACCCGTCCGTCGTCTGCCTGGGCGAGGACATCGGCGCAGCCGGCGGCGTCTTCAAGACCACCGTCGGCCTGTTCGAGGAGTTCGGCCCGGAGCGGGTCTGGGACACCCCGATCTCCGAGCAGGCCATCGTCGGCGCAGCCATGGGCGCGGCGATGACCGGCATGCGCCCGGTCGCCGAGATCATGTTCAGCGACTTCCTGGCCTGCTGCTGGGACTACCTCGCCAACGAGATCCCGAAGGTCCGCTACATGACCGGCGGGCAGGTGACGGTGCCGCTGGTGGTCCGGACGGCGAACGGCGGCGGGCTGGGCTTCGGCGCGCAGCACTCGCAGGCGGTGGAGAACTGGGCGCTCGCCGTCCCCGGCCTGAAGATCGCCGCGCCGTCGACGCCGGCCGACGTCGTCGGGCTGATGGCCAGCGCGATCCGCAGCGACGACCCGGTCGTGTTCTTCGAGCACAAGGGGCTGCTGGCCGGCAAGGGGGCGCCGGCGCCCGACGGCCACGTCGTGCCGTTCGGCGAGGCGGCCGTGCTGCGCGAGGGCGGCGACGTCACGCTGGTGGCGCTCGCGTCGACGGTGCCGCTGGCGCTCGCCGCCGCGGACCGGCTGGCCGCCGAGGGCGTCGCGGCCGAGGTGCTGGACCTGCGCACGCTGATCCCGCTGGACGTCACGGCCGTGCTGCGCTCCGTCGAGCGCACGTCGCGGCTGGTCGTCGTCGAGGAGAACCCCTACCAGGGCGGCTGGGGCGGCACCGTCGTCTCCGTCGTCGCCGACGAGGGGTTCGAACTGCTGGACGCGCCGGTGAAGCGGGTGGCGGGGGCCAACGTGCCGCTGCCGTTCGCCGACGCGCTGGAGGACCAGGTGATCCCCACCGTGGACAAGGTGGTCGACGCCGCCCGGAGTCTCACGCACTACTGAAACCGTCAGCCATCGCAATGAAGGGATGGTCCATGAGCACCCGACTCCTGCTCCGCAACGGCCACGTGATCAGCATGGACCCGGACATCGGCGACCTCGCCGGCGCCGACGTGCTGATCGAGGACGGCGCGATCCTCGCCGTCCAGCCCCGCATCGACGCCGATGCCGAGGTCATCGACGCCACCGGGCGCATCGTGATCCCCGGTTTCGTCGACAGCCACCGGCACACCTGGGAGACGGCGATCCGCACCTGCGCGCCGAACGCCACCCTGGACGACTACTTCGTCGAGGTCCTCGACACGTTCGCGCCGCTCTACCGGCCCGACGACGTCTACGCGAGCAACCTGGCCGGCGCGCTGGAGTGCCTGAACGCCGGCATCACGACGCTGGTCGACTGGTCGCACATCAACAACACCGCCGAGCACCCCGACGCCGCGATCGCCGGGCTGACGGAGGCGGGGCTGCGGGCCCAGTACGCCTACGGCTCGGCCAACACGTCGCTGGCGACGTACTGGTTCAACAGCGCCGAGGTGATCCCGGGCGACGACGTCCGGCGCATTCGGAGCAGGTACTTCTCCTCCGACGACGGCCTGCTCACCATGGGGCTGGCGACCCGCGGGCCGGGGTTCTGCCAGGACGACGTGGTCCGCGCCGAGTGGGCGCTGGCGCGCGAGGTCGGCATCCCGATCACCGTCCACGTCGCGATGGGCCGCCTCGCCGGCCGGTTCGCCATGGTCGAGCAGCTGGACCGGCTCGGCCTGCTCGCACCCGACACCACCTACGTGCACTGCTGCTACTTCAGCGACCACGAGTGGCGGCGGGTCGCCGACACCGGCGGCACCATCTCGATCGCCGCGCAAGTCGAGCTGCAGATGGGCCACGGCTGGCCGCCGGTCGCGAAGAGCTACCAGTTCGGCCTGCCGCCCAGCCTGTCCGTCGACGTCGTCACGACCGTGCCGGGCGACATGTTCACGCAGATGCGTGGCGCGTTCGGCGGCGAGCGGGCGCGCATCAACGCGACCTCCTGGGAGGCCGACACCGTCGTGCCGGAGACCATGCCGACGGCGCGGCAGATGCTGGAGATGGCGACGATCAACGGCGCGCGGGTGGCCGGGCTGGACGGCCGGACCGGCTCACTGACGCCGGGCAAGCGCGCCGACGTCGTGCTGATCGACGCGACGGCGCTCAACGTCGCCCCGGTGATGGACCCGGTGGCCGCGGTCGTGCTGGCCGCCGACGTCTCCAACGTCGAGACCGTCATCGTCGACGGCGTGGTCCGCAAGCGCGACGGCCGCCTGCTGGCCGACGCCGCGCGGGCCCGTGACCTCGTCGAGGCGGCCCGGGACCGGCTGGTCGCCGCGGCGGCGCAGCGCAGCGAGGCGGCCGCGGTATGACGGAGCGGCACCTGGTCCGGCGAGCGGGACAGGCCGGGTTCAGCGCACCCGCGGGCTGGGCCGCGGGCGCCACCGGCTACCGGCGGTGGACGGTCGTCGGCGAGGACGCCGGCGCCGTCCACACCGGGTTCGGCGTCTGCGAGCTCGACCCCGGCGGATCGGTGCCGGCGCACGTCCACTCGTTCGAGGAGAGCTTCCACGTGCTCTCCGGGTCGGCGGTCCTCACGACGCCGGACGGCTCGTACCAGGTGTCCGAGGGCGACTACGGGGTGCTGCCGGTGGCGGTGCCGCACGCCTGGCGGGGCTCCGGCTCCGGTCCCGCGCGGTGGGCGGAGATGCAGGGGCCGCAGCCGCGCGACGCGTTCGACGGCGACACGTTCCTGGTGCCGGCCTTGGACGAGTCCCAGCCGGCGGTCACCGTCGACGTGCGTGACCCGCGCACGTACCGGTTCGGCACCATCCGGCCCGGGCACATGGACCCGGCGAAGCAGTCGCAGGACCTGCTCGCGGTCTCGGCCAGCATGCGCACCGCGCTGCTCGTCTACGGCGGCATCAACGTCAAGCAGATGGTCGACAGCGACCTCGGCGCCGTCCTGACCACGATGTTCATGGTGCAGTACGATCCCGACGGCGCGACCACCCCGCACGACCACCCGTTCGAGGAGACGTACCTCATCCTCGAGGGCACGGTCGAGGCGTCCTTCGACGGCCGGACGTACCTGCTCGAGGCCGGCGACGTCGCCTGGGCCGGGGTCGGCTGCCCGCACGCGTTCCGCAACGCCGGCGACGGCACGCTGCGCTGGCTGGAGACGCAGGCGCCGGCGCCGCCGCCGCGGTACTCGTACCGGTTCGCGCGCGACTGGAACCATCTGCGCGACGTCCTGGGAGGTTCGGCGTGAGCACCATCGTGATCGTCGGGGGCACGTCCGGCATCGGGCTGGAGCTGGCCCGGCGGCGGGTCGCGACCGGCGACGACGTCGTCATCACCGGCCGCGACGGTTCGCGCTGTGCCGCGGTGGCCGCCGAGGTCGGGGCGCGCTGCCGCGGCGTCGCCGTCGAGCTGTCCGACCCGGACGCCATCGGCGCGGCGCTGTCCGGCGTGGACCGCGTCGATCACCTCGTCGTCGCCGCCATCGACCGCGACCAGAACACCGCCGCCGACTACTCCGTCGAGCGGGCGCTGCGCCTGGTGACGCTGAAGCTGGTCGGGTACACCGAGGTGGTGCACGCGCTGCTGCCGCGCATGGCGCCCGACGGTGCCGTCGTGCTGTTCGGCGGGCTGGCCAAGGACCGGCCGTATCCGGGGTCGACGACGGTGTCGACGATCAACGGCGGCGTGATGGGCCTGGTGCACACGCTGGCGGTCGAGCTGGCGCCGCTGCGGGTCAACGCCGTCCACCCGGGCATCGTCGGCGACAGCCCGTTCTGGCAGGCCAAGCCGGCCGGGGTGCTCGACGGCTACATCGCGCGCACCCCGATCGGGCGCCTCGCGACCATGGCCGACGTCGCCGACTCGGTGGACTTCCTGCTGCGCAACCCGTCGATGAACGGCGTCAACCTCAACGTCGACGGCGGCTGGCTGCTGACGTGACCGACACGGTGGGGGTGATCGGCGCCGGGCGCATGGGCGCGGCGATGACGGCGCGGCTGCGCTCGGCCGGGGTCGAGGTCGTGCTGTGGAACCGGACGGCGGCGCGCGCGGCCGCGGTGGCGGCGGCGACGGGCGCACGGGTCGCGGCGACCGCACGGGGGGCGGCCGCCGCGGGCCCCGTCGTCCTGGTCTCGCTGGCCGACGACGCCGCCTGCCGGGCCGCGTACGACGGGCCGGACGGCATCGTCGCGGGCGCCGGGCCGGGCACGGTCGTCGCCGACACCAGCACCGTCGCGCCGGGGACGTCGATCGAACTGGCCGCGCTGGTGGCGGCCGGCGGCGGCGCTATGCTGGACACCCCGGTCTCCGGCAGCGTGCCGGTGGTCGAGCGGGGCGAGCTGACCGTCATGGCCGGCGGCCGGGTCGCGGTCCTCGACCGCGCCCGGCCGGTGCTGGACCTGCTGGCCCGCCAGATCTTCCACGTCGGCGAGCACGGCGCCGGCGCGACCATGAAGCTGGCCGTCAACGCGCTGGTGCACGCGCTCAACCAGGCGGTGTCCGAGGCGCTGGTGCTGGCCGAGCGGTCCGGCGTCGCCCGGCGAGCGGCCTACGAGGTGTTCGCGAACAGCGTCGCCGGCGGGCCGTTCGTCCAGTACAAGCGCGCGGCGTTCGAACGGCCCGGGCAGACGCCGGTCGCGTTCTCGCTCGACCTCGTCGGCAAGGACCTCGACCTCATCCTCGACCTCGCCGCCCGGTCCGGCGCCTCGATGCCGCAGGCCGCCGCCAACCGCCGGGCCGTCGCCGACGCCGTCGCCGCCGGCCTGGGCGACGAGGACATGAGCGTGCTCGCGCGCTACCTGCGCGGCCTGGCCTGAGCCTCCGTTACTGAGGCCGCAGCGCGCTGGGCACATTCAAGAACGGGCTGTGCGCGGGGTGGGCGCGACGACTTCGACGTCGTGGTCGATGGGTCTGAAGTCGTCGGTGTTCGCCGTCATGACCGCGGCGCCGTGCCGGTGAGCCTGGGCCGCGATGAGGGCGTCCTTGCTGCGGATCTTGGCGCCGGTCGCACGCGCGCCGGCCGCGATCATGCCGTAGGAACGGGTCGACTCGATGTCGAAGCCGACCCAGTCGAACCGCTGGTCGAGTTCATTGAGGCGCCGGGTGCGCTCGGCGGCGTCGCGCGGGTTCTTGGCCGCACGGATCCCGAACTCCAGCTCGGCTCGGGACAGGATGCTCGCGCCGTACTCCTCGGCTGGATCGAAAACGTACAGATGCAGGTCGATGAGAATGTTCGTGTCGAGCAATATCACGCTCACTCCCAGGGGTCGGTGACCTCGTCGGCCATGGCCTGCTCGATGTCGCTGCGCCAGGCGGCAGCGTTCCGCGGGCTCATCGGCGTGACGTCCGCGAGGCTGGCACCACTCACCCAGCGACGGGGCCCGGGACGGTCGGGAACGATCCGCACCCCGGTGGGGCGGCCGTAGGCGGTGATCTCGTACTCGTCGCCGGTGTTCCGCACGCGCTCGATCACCGTGTGCGGGTTCTGCTTCAGTTCGCGAGTGCCGACGGTCTTCATGGACCTATTCTAGCGACTCATGTAGACGTGCGTCTACATGCCAGCAGCCCGCGCGCTGGGCGTCGTGCGTCCGTTGATCGCCGGCGCCTCCTGGACGAGCGAGTCGTCCGTGAGCGCCTCGATCATGAACAGCGCGAAGTCGGTGCGCCGGGTCAGGTTGCTCTCCAGGATCGGGTCGCCGACGTGCCGGCTCCAGACCGGCAGGCCCTGACTCTCGCCCTCCTCCAGGTCGCTACCCCGGACGACGGTCCAGCGGCGGTCGCTGGCGAAGATCCGCCGGCAGGCCTCCTCCTGGTCGCTGATCTCGACGGCGCGGACGAGGCGGCCCAGCCGGTCGGCGATGCGCAGCGCCGTCCGGAACCGCCAGGAGTACCGGTCCCGCCCGTCGCGGGTGATGTGCCAGCCGCAGGAGAAGACCAGCCGCGCGTCCGGCTCGGCGAAGTCGAGCACCGCCTGCGCCGTTCCGGACGAGTACTGCTGGACGCCCCACGGCACCAGCACGCTCAGCACGCCGTCGCACCCGGCGACCGCCTGACGGATCACGTCGCGGTCGTTCGTCGGCCCCGGCACGATGGTGATGCGGTCCGCGACCTCGGCCAGCTTCGGCACGCTCTTCTCGCGGCAGACGCCGACCACCTCGTAGCCGCGGTCCAGCGCTTGCCGCACCAGGTACTGCCCCAGCTTCCCCGACGCCCCGACGATGCACACCTTCATGTCCGCTCCAGCCGCTCGTACTTACACTGTAAGTAACGGTAGGCTTACACTGTAAGTACGTCAAGCCGGCAAGGAGACCCACCGATGCCCGACCGCGGCACCACCAGGACGGCACGGCCGCCACTCAACCGCGAGCGCGTCGTCGCGGCGGCCATGGCGCTGGCCGACGAGAAGGGCCAGGCGGGCGCCAGCATGCGGGCCATCGCCGGGCAGCTGGGCGTCGAGGCGATGTCGCTCTACAACCACGTCGCGGGCCGCGACGACATCCTCGACGGCATGGTCGACGCGGTGTTCGCCGAGATCGACCTCCCGGCGCCGGGCGCGGACTGGCGGCCGGCCATGCGCGAACGCGCCGGGTCAGCGCGGGCGGCGCTGCTGCGGCACCCGTGGGCCATCGGCCTGATGGACTCGCGCGGCCGGCCCGGCCCGGCGACGCTGCGCCACCACGACGCCGTCCTGGGCGCGCTGCGCGGCGGCGGGTTCTCCGTCCCACTGGCCGCGCACGCCGTCTCGCTGATCGACAGCTACCTGTACGGGTTCGTGCTGCAGGAGCTGAGCCTGCCGTTCGCCGGCGGCGGGGACGACGTCGACGCGGTGGCGGGCAGCATCCTCGCCGATCTGCCCGGCGGCGCGTACCCGCACCTCACCGAGGTGATCACCGAGCACGCGCTGCGGCCCGGCTACGACTACGCCGCCGAGTTCGACTTCGGCCTCGCCCTGATCCTCGACGCGTTGCGACCCGACGAGGACCAGGGCTAGTCGCAGACGGCGCCGTTGGCGGCCGAGCCGACCAGCTTGGCGTACTTCGCCAGCACGCCGCGCTGGTGCTTCGGCGCCGGCGGCGTCCAGGCAGCGCGGCGGCGGGCCAGCTCGTCGTCGTCGACCAGCAGGTCGAGCGTGCGGGCCGCGAGGTCGAGCCGGACGCGGTCGCCGTTCTCGATGAACGCGATGGGACCGCCGTCGACCGCCTCGGGGGCGACGTGGCCGATGCACGGCCCCGTCGTGCCGCCGGAGAATCGGCCGTCGGTGACCAGCAGGACGTCCTTGCCCATGCCGGCGCCCTTGATGGCGCCGGTGACGGCGAGCATCTCGCGCATGCCCGGGCCGCCCTTGGGGCCCTCGTAGCGGATGACGATGACGTCGTTCTTCTCCAGCGTGTCGTTCTCGACGGCGTCCATGGCGCCGCGCTCGCCGTCGAACACCTTGGCGGTGCCCTCGAAGACGGCGGTGTCGAAGCCGGCCGACTTGACGACGGCGCCCTCGGGGGCCAGCGACCCGCGCAGGATCGTCAGGCCGCCGGTCTGGTGGATCGGGTTGCTCATCGCGTGGATGATCTTGCCGTCGACGTCCGGCGGCGCGATCTTCTCCAGGTTCTCGGCCAGCGTCTTGCCCGTGACGGTGAGCGCGTCACCGTGCATGAGACCGGCGTCGAGCAGCGCCTTCATGATGACCGGCACGCCGCCGACGCGGTCGACGTCGGTCATGACGTACTGCCCGAACGGCTTGACGTCGGCCAGGTGCGGCACGCGGTCGCCGATGCGGTTGAAGTCGTCGAGCTCGAGCTTCACGTCGGCCTCGTGCGCGATGGCCATGAGGTGCAGGACGGCGTTGGTGGAGCCGCCGACCGCCATGACGACGGCGATGGCGTTCTCGAACGCCTCCTTCGTCAGGATGTCGCGGGTGGTGATGCCCAGCCGCAGCAGGTTGACGACGGCCTCGCCGGACTTGCGGGCGTAGCCGTCGCGACGGCGGTCGACGGCGGGCGGCGCGGCGCTGCCGGGCAGCGACATACCGAGCGCCTCCGCGGCGCTGGCCATGGTGTTCGCGGTGTACATGCCACCGCAGGCGCCCTCGCCCGGACAGATGGCCCGCTCGATGATGTCGACCTCTTCGCGGGTGATCAGCCCACGGGCGCACGCGCCGACCGCCTCGAACGCGTCGATGATGGTGACGTCGCGGTCGCCGACCCGGCCGGGCAGGATCGACCCGGCGTACAGGAACGTCGCGGCGACGTCGAGCCGCGCGGCCGCCATCAGCATGGCCGGCGCGGACTTGTCGCAGCCGGCCAGCAGCACGGCCCCGTCCAGCCGCTCGGCACCGAACACCGTCTCGACGGAGTCGGCGATGACCTCGCGCGACACCAGCGAGTAGTGCATGCCCTCGTGGCCCATGGAAATGCCGTCGGACACCGAGATGGTGCCGAACTCCATCGGGAACCCGCCGCCGGCGTGTACGCCTTCCTTCGACGCCTTGGCGAGGCGGTCGAGCGACAGGTTGCAGGGGGTGATCTCGTTCCAGGACGAGGCGACCCCGATCTGCGGCTTCTCCCAGTCGTCGTCGGTCATGCCGACGGCGCGCAGCATCCCGCGGGCGGCGGCGCGTTCGAGACCGTCGGTGACCGCCCGGGAGTGTGGCTTCAGGTCGGGCTTCGAGGGTGTCACGGTCATGCCGACACGCTAGTCCCGTCGTCCGGCAGGAAAGACGCGAGGTCCGAAATCCGGACGTTCGGTTGTCACTGCGTCCCCTTTGCAATGAGCACCTATACGCACCACCCCGGCCCGGTGCGTATAGGTGCTCATTGCAAACCGAGCCCGGCGGATACTGGGGGCATGGACCGAGGACTGGGCGCGCGCCGGTCGGAGCTGCGCTGGCCGGGGCTGCGGACGGTGTACTGCTGGCACCCGCCCACCGGCGGCGTCTCCGTCAGCGGCGCCCAGCAGATCGGCGTCTCGTTCGCCGAGCACCACGGCGTCGTCACCGAGTCCGGCGGGCGGCGCGAGCGGTTCGACATCCGGCCCGGCGACGTGTTCGCGAACGGGTGGTCGCGGGTGTACTGGAGCGAGGTCACGCGGCCTGACGAGCTGGTCGAGATCTACCCGGGCGACGAGCTGCTGCGGGCCGCGGCGGGGGCGTCGCGGACGCCTGAGATCGAGCCGCTTCGCGGGGTGCGCGACCCCGTCGTGCTCGGGACGGCGTCGATCCTCAAGCGCGCCCACCTCGGCGTGGCACACGTCGACAGTCTTCTGGCCGGCACGCTCGCGCACCGGCTGGCCGAGCACGTCGTCGGCCACTACGCCGGCATCGCGCCGCCGGGGCGGGGCCGGGGCCGCGCGGGCGCCGGGCGGCTGGACCGCGTCCTGCTCGACCGCGTCGCCGGCGTCGTTGAGGACCGCCTGGGCGACCCGCTCACCGTCGACGACCTCGCCGCCGCCGCGACGCTCAGCCCGTTCCACTTCGCCCGCGCCTTCAAGGCGTCGACCGGCCTCGCGCCGCACGAGTACGTCACGTCGCGGCGCATGGAGCGGGCCAAGTCGCTGTTGCTCAGCACCCGGTTGAGCGTGCCGGAGATCGCCTATTCGGTCGGCTTCTCCAACGTCAGCCACTTCCGCCGGGTGTTCCGCCGGCACACCGGCTTCCTGCCGTCCGACCTGCGCCCGGCGAGGACCGCAGGATCGGACCCTCCAGGCGCCGACGGGCGTTTGACAGGCTTGGCGTCATGACCGATTCTCGCGCCGCCGACGCGGTGACCGCCCTGCTGCACGCCGTCGACACGCTGGACTGGAACGGCGTGCTGGCCGTGCTCGCCGGCGAGGTCCGGCTCGACTACACCTCGCTCTGGGGTGGCTCGGTGGAGTCCGTGGCGGCGTCGGAGGTGGTGACGCGGTGGCGCGGGCTGCTGCCGGGGTTCGACACGACGCAGCACCTGACCGGCCCGGTCCTCGTGTCGCCCGACGGCGCCGGCTTCCGCTGCGCCACGACGGTCCGCGCCTACCACCACCTCGTCGACGGCTCCAACCGGGCGACGTGGATGATCGCCGGCCGCTACGACATCGGGGTCGACGCCGGCGGGCGGATCACTGCGATCACGCTGCACGCGTCCTACGAGGACGGCGACCGCGCGCTGACCGAGGCGGCGTCCGCCCGGTGCGCGGCCGGCGCCGGTGGACGGGTGGCGGCTTGACCGACGGCGGGCGCGCGCCGGTCGCCGTCGTCACCGGCGGCAACCGCGGCATCGGCCTCGAGGTGTGCCGCCAGCTGGCCGCCCGCGGGCAGGCCGTCGTGCTGACGGCGCGCGATGAGGCCGCGGCCCGGAAGGCGGCGTCGGGGCTGGCCGGTCTGCCGGGGACCGTCGTGCCGTTCCGTCTGGACGTCACGTCCGCCGACGACGCCGAGGCGCTGGCCGGATTTCTCGGCGACGAGTTCGGGCGGCTGGACGTGCTGGTCAACAACGCCGCGATCGCCTACGACACCTGGCAGCGCGCCGCGTCCGCCGACCTCGACGTCGTTCGCGAGGCCGCCGAGACCAACGTCTACGGGCCCTGGCGGCTGGCGATGACGCTGCTGCCGCTGCTGCGGGCGAGCGCCCATCCACGCGTCGTCAACGTGTCCAGTGAGGGCGGGTCGCTGGCGAGCATGGGCGGCGGCACGCCCGCGTACAGCCTGACGAAGGCCGCGCTCAACGCGGTGACCCGCATGCTCGCCGCCGAGCTGCGGCGCGACCGGATCCTGGTCAACTCGATCTGCCCCGGCTGGGTCGCCACCGACATGGGCGGCCCCGGCGGCCGTCCCGTCACCGAGGGCGCCGCCGGCATCGTCTGGGCCGCCACCCTCCCCGACGACGGCCCGACCGGCGGCTTCTTCCGCGACGGCCGCCCCGTCCCCTGGTGACTTCACCGGGCGTTCACGTCGGCGCCGGGCGGCGTGGGTACGGTGCGCGGCATGACCGCTTCGCCTCGTCCATCCCGCCGCACGTTCGTCGCCGGCACGATCGCCGGCCTGGGCCTCGCCGCCGTCCCGGGGGCGCCGACGGCGTCCGCCGCGACCCCGCGGGTGGCCCGGCCGCCGCGGATCCTCGTCGCCACGAACGAGCCGTGGGGGACGTATCACGTGCGGCCGCTGCTGCCGGAGATCGCGCGCCGCGGCTGGGACGTCCGGCAGCTGGTCCCGGACCTGTCGCAGATCGCGCCCGGCGAGACCGTCCCCGTCGTGACCCCGGCCGACGCCGCGCCGGCCGACCTGCTGGTCGTGACGGGTGCGACGGACTGGCCGGCCGACTGCGCCGCCGTTTCTGGCCGGACGACGCCGCTGGCGGCGACCTCGCTGGCCTACCTCAACGCGACCGAGGCGCCGCGGGCGCACGAGTTCGAGCGGCGGCTGCGGCTGGTCACGTCGTCCTCGGCCGCGGAGGGCCGGTCGTTCGCCGGGCACCTGGGCACGCGCCGCCGGGTCCGCGTCGTCGGGTCGCCGCAGACCGACACGCTGCCCACCCCCGCGCCGGAGCCTGACACCGTCCTCGTCCTCACCAGCGTCACCTACCCCGACCAGACCGGCGGCGCAGCGCCCGGCACCCAGCTGCTGCTCGACGCGGCGGCGGCGCTCGAGGCGGCCGGCAAGCACATCCTGGTCGGGCTGCATCCGCGGGAGAACCCGGCGCTGTGGAGCCGGTACGAGGTCAGCCCGGTCCCGTCGCTGCAGGCGTCGGCGCGGGCGGAGGTCGCGATCGGCATCCCGGGGACGGTGTTCCCGCTCATCGCCGCCGCCGGCGTCCCGGTCGTCGGCTGCCTCGACCCGCGCCTCGTCGTGCCCGACTACCTGCTGGCCGTCTGCTCGTCGCTGATCGACACCGCCGCCGAGGCCCTGCCCGCCGTCGAGTCGGCCACTCTGCCCGCCGACCTCGAGGACATCGTCGGCCCGGTCGGCGGGTCGTCGGCGCGACTGCTCGACGCCTGGGGCCGGGCCGCCCGCCCCGCCTGACCGCCGGATTGCAATCCGACATTGCAATCCATTTCGGACATCGCCTCGTAGAAGTGGATCGAGGGTTCGTACCCGACCACCCATGGAGGCAGAGAGTGGACACGACAGCAGGAACGCCGGACGGCGTGAGCCGGCGCGGGTTTCTCACCCGGGTCGGCGCGGTCGGCGGTGCGACGGCGCTGTACGGGACCATGGAGGCGCTGGGGCTGATCGCCTCGCCGGCGCACGCGGCTGAGGAGGCCGGCGACTTCGTGCCGCTGCGCCCGGGCGACCTGCCGGCCGCGGCGAACGGGACGAAGGTGGCGATCCTGGGCGCGGGGACCGCCGGGCTCACCATCGCCTACGAGCTGGGCAAGGCCGGGTACGACTGCCACGTGCTGGAGGCGCGCGACCGTCCCGGCGGCCGGGCCAAGACGATCCGCCGCGGCGACCGGCTCACCGACACCGACGGCGTCACCCAGACCTGCACGTTCGACGACGAGCACTACTACAACCCCGGCCCGTCGCGGATCCCGAGCCACCACCTTACCATCGACTACTGCCGCGAGCTGGGCGTCGCGATCGAGCCGATGGTGAACGCGAACGCGCAGGGCTTCTACTTCCACGAGAACACCCCGACGGTGAACTACGGCCCGCTGGCCAGCACGACCGTCACGCACCGGCAGGCCAAGGCGGACGTCTACGGGTACATCTCCGAACTGCTCGTGGCCGCCGCCGATCAGGGCGCCCTGGACACCGTCCTGTCCGCTGACGATGTCGACCGGCTGGTCGAGCTGGCGAACAGCCTCGGCGGCCTGAGCGGCGGCCGGTACGCCGGCAACAACCGGCGCGGCTACAGCGAGCCGCCCGGCGCCGGCGACCAGCCGGGCACCATCGCCGGGCCGCCGCCGTCGGTGTCGGCGATCCTGCAGTCGCAGCTCGGCACCCGGTTCGCGTTCGAGTTCGGCTTCGACCAGGCGATGATGATGTGGCAGCCGGTCGGCGGCATGGACCGCATCTCGGCCGCGCTCGCCTCGGCCATCGGCGGCCGCCGCCGCATCACCTACGACGCGCCCGTCACCCGCATCGACAACACGGCCGACGGGGTGCGCGTGACGTACCGCTCCAACGGCCGCACGCGTGTGCTCGACGCCGACTTCTGTGTCGTGACGATCCCGCCGATGGTGCTCAAGGCCATCCCGACGAACTTCTCGACGGGGACGAAGGACGCGCTCGCCGTGCCCGTCGGCGCGAACAGCGGCCGGATGGGCATCCAGTTCAAGCGCCGGTTCTGGGAGGAGGACTTCGACATCTACGGTGGCGTCACCCACACCAACCTCGACGTGTCCGGCATCTACTACCCGTCGACCGGATACTTCTCGCGCAAGGGGGTGCTGGTCGGGTACTACTCCGGCTCGTACACGAACCTCCCGGTGCCCGAGCGCGAGACGCGGGCGCTGATGCAGGGCGCCAAGATCCACGGCGACGTGTACCACCGCGAGTTCGACAACTCCTTCTCCGTCGCCTGGCCGAAGGAGCCGTACAGCCTCGGCGCCTGGGTGAGCTGGCCCGGCGGACGGGGCGCGGCCTACCAGCACCTGCTGCAGGCCGACGGCAACACCTACTTCGCAGGCGACCACCTCAGCTACTACACCGCTTGGCAGAACGGCGCGTTCCTGTCGGCCCGGAAGGTGGTGTCCGACCTGCACGCCCGCGTGGCGGCGACGGCGTCCTGACCTCCGGGCGCCACCCTGGCTCGTGCGGTCCGCAGCCGCCCGGGCCGGTCAGGAGACGCCGACGGTGAGGATGATCAGCGCGTCGTCGTCGGCGACGAGGTCGTGACGTTCCGGCGGTGCGTCGACCAACTGTCCCGCGGCGATGGCGATGGTGCGCTCGCGCGTGTGCAGCGTGACGTGGCCCTGCAGGCACTGGACCGTCGCGTCGCCGGGGCTCTGGTGCTCGTTCATGCGGGTCCCGGCGGTGAGCGCGATGAGGGTCTGGCGCAGCCGCGCGCCGCTGTGCAGGGTTCGCGACGCCCGTCCGGCGGACGAGACCCGTGCTTCTTCGAGCTGGCCGGCGCCCATCGTCAGCAACGTCATGTCGTCGGCGGTACCCACTGCGGCGCCGGGGAAACGGCGCTTGTGGGGATGCGTGCTGGTCATGGGGGCCTCCCGTTGGTCAGGTAGCGGACTTCGTCCTGCTCCGCGGCCCCGCTTCAGCGCCCTGGGGCTGGTCGCCGTCGTCGCCCGGATCGCGCTCGACGACAGCTAGCCGCAATGCCCCGTCGGTTACGGTACACCGAGCGGCCAACGCCTCGAAGGGAGTACACCGATGCCCCAGCGCGACGGATACATTCCCGGCGTCCCCTGCTGGGTGGAGCTGAGTGAGCCCGAACCTGAGGCGGCGCTCGAGTTCTACAGCGCGCTGTTCGGATGGGACTTCGAGGACGTGCTGCCGCCGACGTCGGAGGACAGGTACTGCATCGCGCGGGGCAGGGCGCCAGGCTCGTCGATCTTCGACACGTCGGGCGAGCTGCGCAGCGGCGACGTCGCGGCCATCCGTTCGATACCCCAGGGAGCGCCGCCGACGGCGATGTGGAGCACCTACTTCTGGGTCGACAGCGCCGACGAGGCCGCGGCCAAGGTCCGCGATGCCGGCGGGGGCGTCGTGGCTGAGCCCTTCGACCTGCGCAGCGCGTGCCGGACGGCCGTCCTCACCGATCCCGAGGGCGCGGCGTTCTCCGTCTGGGAGGCGCGGGAGCACAACGGCGCGCGGCTGGTCAACGACCCAGGCGCAGTGGTCTTCAACAACCTCAACACCCGTGACGTCGAAGGGGCGCGATCATTCTACGGATCGGTCTTCGGGTGGCGGACGGCCGGTATCGGCGGCGGGGCCGAGGGGTGGACCCTGCCCGGATACGGCGACTGGCTCGAGCGCGAGCACCATCCGGGGTTGCGCCGGAACATGGCGGAGGCAGGAGCCCCGGAGGGGTTCGAAGACGTCGTCGGGAGCATCATTCCGATCGCCGGCGACCAGCCCGATCTGCCGCCACACTGGAGCGTGACCTTCGCGACCGCCGACGCCGACGCCACGGCCGCGAAGGCCGCCGAACTCGGCGGACGGGTAATCGTCCCGCCGTTCGACGCGCCCTGGTCCACCGACACCTACACCATCCGCGTCACCGTCATCGGCGATCCGCAGGGCGCGACATTCAGCGCCAGCAAGTTCCTGCCGAAGACCGCTGACCTCGGTGGCTAGGTGAGGGCGGCGGCGCGGACGCAGAGCACGTCGGGCAGGTGCTGGATCACCTCGGTCCACGTCTCGCCCTCGTCGGCGCTCGCGTAGACCGAGCCGTCGCGGGTGCCGACGTACACGCCGGCCGCGCCGTCGGCGTCGTCCACGCACATCGCGTCGCGCAGGACGACCCCGAAGAAGCCGCCAGGCAGCCCGTCCGCCGACCGCGACCAGCTGCCGCCGCCGTCGTCGGTCCGCCAGACCTGCAGCTGCCGCTCCGGCGGGGTGCGCTCGCCGTCGGCGATCAGCGGCGCCACCCAGGCGGTGGAGCCGCGCCGCGGGTGCGCGACGATCGGGAAGCCGAAGTCGGCCGGCAGCCCGCCGTCGATCGGCTGCCATGTCGCGCCGCCGTCACCGGACCGGTAGACGCCGCCGTGGTTCTGCGCGTAGAGCCGGTCCGGGTCGGTCGCGTCGCGCGACACCTTGTGCACGCACTGCCCGTACTCAGGCGGCTCGCCGGGCAGGAAATCGGTGCGGATGCCGGTGTTCGACGGCGTCCAGCTGGCGGCTCCGTCGTCGGTCACGTAGACGCCACCGGTCGACATCGCTACGAGCACCCGCTGGTCATCGACCGGGTGCGGCAGGACGGTGTGCACGGCCTGGCCGCCGAAGCCTGGCTCCCACGTCGGCCGGTGCGGATGGTTCCACAACGACTCGACCAGCGCGAACGTCTCGCCGCCGTCGTCGGAGCGCCAGAGCGCCGACGGCTGCGAGCCGGCCCAGACGACGCCCGGCCGGGCCGCGGTGTCGGGGCGCAGCTGCCAGACCGCCTCGACCGAAGCGCCGGCGTCCTCCGGGAAGCGGATGCCGCTGCCGTCGGCCGCCTCGGTCCACGTCGCGCCGAGGTCGTCGGACCACGAGACGCCCGGCCCCCAGTGCGAGCTGCTCGCGCCGACCAGCAGCCGCGGCCGGTCGCCGCGGGTGTCGATGGCGCACGCCGCGACCGAGCGCATCAGGAAATGCGGCCCGTCGACCGACCACGTCCGGCGGTCGGCGCTGCGCAGCAGCCACAGACCCTTCTTCGTGCCGACGGCGAGCAGGACGTCGTTCATGGCGATCGCCTCCCGCCGCCTCACCATACGCCGGAGCCCGGCGGCGGTCAGCCGAGAACGCGTCGTGCCAGCACGGCGAGCGCGTCGGCGATCTGCGCCGGGGACAGCCCGGCCTCCCGCTGGTAGCGATAGAGCTCGGGCGCGAGCGGCGCGAGCAGGACGTCGACCAGCGCGGCCCGTTCTTCGGCCAGGCCGGCGGCCGTGAGCAGGGCGCCCACGTGGGCGCGCCAGAACCCGTAGGCGCCGGTCCGGAACCGGCGCGCGCCGGTCTCGCCGGCCAGGGCGAGATGTCCGTGCCGCTCGAGGAGGTCGGCCATCGCCCGGTAGAACGCCGCCAGCCGCTCGGCCGGCGATGCGGCCGGGGCGCCCGCCGCGCCCGCCGGCGCGCCCGGCCCGAGCGGCGGCGGGCCGGAGATCAGCTGCTCCTGGAGCGCGCGCTCGTGCTCGTCGAGCAGGGCGATCGCGATGGCCTCGCGGCTGGGGTAGCGACGATAGAGCGTGCCCTTGCCGACGCCGGCGGCCCGGGCGATGTCCTCCATGGTGACGGTCTCGGCCGGGCGCTCGCGGAAGAGCTCGGCCGCGGCGGTCAGCACGCGGGCCCGGTTCTTCGCCGCATCGGCGCGTTCTCCCTGCGCACGCACGGTGGCCAGCCTACCGGAATAGGTGGACGCGGCGTCCAGTTATAACCGGACGCCACGTCCACCTAAGTCCAGTGGAGCCATCATGGAAGTCGCCCTCGTCGTCCTCACCGTCCTGGTCGGAGCGCTGCTGACCACGCAGGCCGCCGCCAACGTCCAGCTCAACGGCGCCCTCGGCAATCCGGCAGCCGCGGCGGCGCTGCAGCTGGCCCTCGCCGGCGTGCTGCTGGTCGTCGTTGCGGCAGCCGCGGGCGAGCTGCCCGCGCTGACGTCCGCCGGATCGGTGCCGGCCTGGCAGCTGCTCGGCGGGCTCGGCAGCGCGCTGTACATCGGCGCCGGGATCGTGCTGTTCCCCCAGCTCGGCGCGCTGACCAGCATGGGCCTGTTCATCACCGGTCAGCTGGCCGGGTCGGTCGTCCTGGACGGCTTCGGCCTGCTCGGCTTGGAGCAGCGGACGCCGTCGGTCCCGGTCGCGCTGGGTGCGCTCGCGGTCGGCTACGGCATCGCGGCGATCGTCCGGACGGGGCGGCAGGCGGGTGCGTGCCCGGACGTCCGGCGGCTGACGATGCTGTACGCGCTCGGCCTGGTCGCCGGCGCGGGGCTGCCGGTGCAGGCCGCCGTCAACGCCCGGCTGCGGACCGGCCTCGACGCGCCGTTCGGTGCCGCCGTCGTCAGCTTCGGGGTCGCGCTGGCCGCGATGGTCGTCGTCCTCGCCGTCGTGCTGGCCGCCGGCGCGCCCCGTCCCCGACCGGCCGGACTGCGCCGGATGCCGTGGTGGGGCTGGGCCGGTGGCGTGGTCGGCGCGGGCTACGTGACGACGACGCTGGTCGCGGTCGGCGAGATCGGCGCCGCGCCGACCGTCGCGCTGACCGTGGCCGGACAGCAGCTCGCGTCGGCCGTCGCCGACCACCGCGGCCTGCTGCGGCTGCCCCGCCGCCCGCTCACCGTCACCCGGCTGACCGGCGTGACAACGCTGGTGGCCGGGGCCGCGCTGATCCAGCTGGGCTAGCCCGACGTTCCCGGGCCGACGACGACGTTGGCGAGCGGCTCGCCGGCCGCCAGCCGCGTCAGCTGCGACTGCACCAGCCGCCTCGCCCGCGGCAGGAACGCCGACGACAGGCCGCCGACGTGCGGCGAGATCAGCGCGCCGGGCAGCGTCCACAGCGGGTGGCCGGGCGGCAGCGGCTCGGGGTCGGTGACGTCCAGCCCGGCGCGGATGCGGCCCGAGCCGACCTCGGCGACCAGCGCGTCGGTGTCGACGATCGGCCCGCGGGCGACGTTGACCAGCACCGCGCCGTCGCGCATCCGGCCCAGGAAGTCCGCGTCGACCATGCCGCGGGTCTCGTCGGTCAGCGGCAGGATGAGGATGACGACGTCGGCGCGGCCGAGCAGCTCCGGCAGCGAGTCGAAGCCGGCCACGCCCTCGCGCGCCGTCCGGGCGACCTTGAGCACGTCACACTCGAACGGCAGCAGCCGCGCTTCGATGGCCCGGCCGATCGCGCCGTAGCCGACGACCAGCACCGTCCGGTCGGCCAGCGAGTCGTACCAGCCCTGCAGCCACTCCCCCGACGGCGCGGCCCGGACGAACGCCGGGATACCGCGCAGCGACGCGAGCGTCAGCGTCACCGCGAGCTCGGCGGTGCTGGCGTCGTGCACGCCGCGCGCGTTGCAGAGCGTCAGCCCGTCGCGCAGATGCGGCATGACGTGCTCGTAGCCGGCGGTGAGTGTCTGGACGGCGCGCAGCTTCGGCATCCGCTCGATGAGCTCGACGGCGGCCGAGGGGAAGCCGTACGGCATGACGTAGTACTCGACGCGGTCGAGCACGTCCTGCCCCGGGATGTCCGAGGTGTCGGCGCTGGTCAGCATGTCGGGCCCGGTCGTCACCGTCGGCTCACCGGCCCAGACGTGCACGTCGAGCCCGGGCGGCAGCGCCAGCGAGGCGGCGGGGAACGGGATGAGGACGTCCACCATGGTCCTCGAACCTACCGCGCCGTGCGTGACACGATGGGGCGATGTCCACCCGGCGGATGATCATGGTCGTCGCGGCGCTGGCCCTGGCGGGTGCGTCCTGCTCGGAGTCGGGGTCGGACGGGGACGGCTCGGCCTCGCCGTCGGGCTCCGCGCCGGTCACCGAGTCGCCGTCAGAGCCGGTCACCGAGTCGCCGTCGTCGCTCGCGCCGGGGACGCAGACGCCGTCGACCCCCGCCGCGCAGCCGGGCCCCGTCACGCCGTCGGCGGTCGAGGAGATCGTGACCGGGCTGGCCGCGCCGTGGAGCATCGCGTTCGTGCCGGGCGGCGACGGTGCGGCGCTGGTGACGCTGCGCGACGAGGGCACGATCGTGCTGGTCGACGCGTCGGGCGCGGTGACGCCGGTCGGGTCCGTGCCCGGGGTCGACGGGACCGGCGAGGGCGGGCTGCTGGGGCTCGCGTTCGACCCGGCGGCGCCCTCCGACCTGTACGTGTACGCGACGATGGGCTCGGAGAACGTGGTGCAGCGGACGACGTATGCAGACGGCGCGCTGGGCTCGTTCTCGCTGGTGCTGGACGGGATTCCCGCGGGGACGCGGCACGACGGCGGGCGGCTGGCGTTCGGGCCCGACGGGATGCTGTACATCTCGACCGGCGAGAGCGGTGTGCCTGAGGACGCGCAGGAGCTGGACAACCTGGGCGGGAAGATCTTGCGCATCACGCCCGGCGGCGACGTGCCCGACGACAACCCGTTCGACGGGTCGCCGATCTGGTCCTATGGTCACCGCAACGTCGAGGGCCTCGCCTTCGACGACGAGGGCCGGCTGTGGGCGTCGGAGTTCGGCGACCGGTCGGCGGACGAGCTGAATCTGATCTCGCCCGGCCAGAATTACGGGTGGCCCTTCGTCGAGGGGATCGGCGGCGCACCCGACTACGTCGACCCCGTCACCGAGTGGCGGCCTACGTCCGAGTCGTCGCCGAGCGGGATCGCGTACGTGCGCGACACGATCTTCGTCGCGGCCCTGCGGGGCGAGCGGCTGTGGCAGGTGCCGGTCGACGGCTCGACGGCGGGTGAGCCGGCGGCGTTCGTCGAGGACTACGGGCGCCTGCGCGACGCCGTCCTCGCCCCCGACGGGACGCTGTGGGTGCTGACGAACAACACCGACAGCCGCGGCGACCCCCGCGACGGCGACGACCGGATTCTGCGGCTGACGCTGACGCCTTAGGGGTCTTTGGCCTGGTCGGCGGACGTTTCGGACGTTCGGGGTCAGGGTGGTCCCCGGTCCCGGAATCAGGGAACGATCGTCACCGAGTCGGAGCCTCCGGAGATCGATTCGGTTCTAGCGTTGGGACCATGGCCAACGAGACGAAGCCGGCGGTTGCTGGGCCGGGCGCGGAGCTTGATCGTCGGCCGGTGCGGCGGGGGTTGTCGTTCGCCGCGATCGCGGCGGCGGCGTTCGCCGGCCTGACCGCGGTGTCGTGGATCACGCATTCACAGGACTCGGTCAGCGTTTCGGAGCGGGTCGACCGGGTCGAGATCGACGTCTCCTCCGGCCGCGTCGAGATCGTCGGGTCGCCGTCGGGTGAGACACGGCTGGACTTCTCGGTGAAGTCGGGGTGGAGCCGCGACGGCGGGATCGAGCACTCTGTGGCCGGCGGCGTGCTGCGGGTGACCGGCGGGTGCGACTCGGGGGTGTTCCCGGGCATCTGGTGCGAGTCGGACGTGACGATCACCGTGCCCTCGTCCGCCGTGGTCTCGGCCGACGCGTCCGCCGGGACCCTCGTGGTGTCGGGCCTGTCCGGCGAGACGTCGCTGGATTCCGACGCGGGCTCGATCGAGGTGTCCGACCAGACCGGCCCCCTGACCGCCCACTCCGACGCCGGCTCCGTCCGGGTGACCGGTCTCGACGCCGACGTCGCCAAGGTGACGTCGAGCGCGGGCGACGTGGAGATCGAGGCGGTGTCGCCGCCACGGTCGCTGGACGCGGAGTCCAGCGCCGGCTCGGTGCGGGTGTCCCTCCCCGACGACGTCTCCTACGACGTCGAGACCGATTCCGCCGTCGGCCGCGAGCGCGTCACCGTCGACTCTCGGCCGGGGGCGCGCCATGAGGTCCGCGCCTTCTCCAGCGCCGGCTCCGTCGAGGTCGTCGGTTCGCGCTGATCAGCTGCCGTCGTCCCCGTGGTTGGCAGTTCAGTGGTGCCCTGGCCCCACCAAACTGCCAATCACTCGGTAGCCGGCGGTCCGATGGTTGAAGGATTTGGGTCGCCATGCCTGCACGATTCCCTCAACCATCCGCGCGGTCACCCGGTCTCGATGACCTGGCGCTCGCCGATCCGCACGTGCCCGGTCGTGGCCGGTCGCGGTGGTTCCAGCGTGCCGCTCGCGCCGGTCGACGCCGTCCAGCTTGCGGTCCAGTTCGCGGTCGCCGTGACGGCGTAGGCGGTGCCAGGCTCGTCGGCGCTGGTCTGGGCATAGGTGTGCCCACAACTCGGCGACGGCCGAACGCCGAGCCCTGCCTCGTAGGCGTCGCCGGGAGTGTCGCACGTGACCGCGCTGCCGTCGCCCATCTCCCAGGTCACGTCCTCGACCTCAGCCGTCACGGTCACCGTGACGCCGCCGACCGTGACCGACTCGTCGGCTGGCCCCCAGGTCGTCGGCCCAGCGTTCGTCACCCACATCCACACCGGCGCGCCGACCAGCCCGATGCTCGAGGGGGCCTGTTCCAACGGGCGCGGCGCGAGCCCCAATTCGAGCGGCTCGAACGTCATACCTTCGAGAACCTGCTGCGCAACCGCCTCCGGGTCCACGACAGCCGGCTGCTGTTCACCCGGTGCCTCCGCCAGCCACATGTAGCCGTAGTCGCCCCAGTGAATCCCGCCCGCGACGCCGGCCAACTTTCGCCACTCATAGATCCAGCCCTCTGATGGATCGCCGGTCCAATACCCAAGATGGCTCAACGGTCCGTCCGGCGGTCGATGCAACTCGTTCTCATGGGCTTCAAGAGCACGTATGTAGGAATCGAGCGCGGCGACATACGCATACCCGTCCTTAGAACACGGTGCTGGGTAAACGAACGGGTTCTGCTGGGTACAGCCAGTGAGAACGCCTTCATCCTCTTCATCTGGCGGCTCCTCATTCACGCAACCGGAGCCGTCAAAGACTGTGCCTGGCGGGCAGTCGCCGTTCGCAGCGTCGGCGCCGGGCAGCGTCGATAGCAACCCATGGTTGGCGATTGACGCTAGGGCTGCCGCGAGACACAGGCTCAGCATGGAGCGTTCCGACTCACCTCAACTGTCCGGACATACCAGCCGCCGTCGTCAACGCCCGCCTCCGGCGATGCAGTGGGGAAGAAGATCCACGTCATCTCCCACGATTGGTACTGGTCTGGCTCATAGGTCAGATCCGCTGAGGCAGCGTCGACCGCCACATATCCAAGCGAGGTCATATCTAGGCAGGCAACAGAGACGGCCAGGTCCGCCTGACCCTCAGCTTCGGCAACCTCGATTGAGGAAATCTCGTGCGCCGCGACCAATATCGAACTAGTCTGCTCAAGCCCGCCTTGGCGCCAGAGAACCGTCCAGTTGGACATCTCGAGTTCAGCCTGACCAGTCACATTCCACTCGGTGGCGGGCGAGTTGGTTGCCACGTCCGCCAAGACGTAGTCGCCAGCGTTGGAGTAGAACGCATCGCGATCGGCGATGAGGTCTTCGAAGGTGGCCTGGATGTCGGCCTCAGCTTGCTCTTCGGGGGTGAGCGTGGGCGGCGCGGTGATGGAGGGCTGCGTGGTCGTCCCGCCGCTCGGCGCGGGCTCGGGTTCCGACCCATCACCGCCGCCGCAGGCGGCGAGCAGCACCACGGCGGCCGCGACGGCCACCGATAGCACCGCAAAACGTTGTCTCCCGAACATCCCCTGCACTCCTCGTGGCCTCAGCCTGGACCGAGCCGATGATCTTACGGCGACCACCGCACGCAGCGCACCGCACTCCGCGCAAGCCGTCCTGTCATCTATAGGTAGGTTCCAGAGCCCAAACGTGACAGCCACCCTGGCGCGGACCGTATGACGATGGATAAGATGGCCGTATGGCCAAGGAGAAGATGACCGTCACCCTCGATCCGTCCACCCTGGCCGACATCGATGCTGATGCGCGGCTGGCGGGACTGAACCGCTCGGAGTTCGTCGAGCGGGCGCTGCGCCGCGAGCACTACCGAAGGCTCCTCGAGCGGGCCGGCCGACCGGGCAACCACAGGCATACCGAGAGCGACCAGCAGCTGCGTGACCTGCTCGCCTGGCAGCGCAACCCGTCGTGAACCCGGGCGAGATCTGGCGGCTCGAGGACGGGTCGCTGCGGATCGTGCTGAGCAACGCGATCTACAACACCAGCCAGCTGAACCAGGTCATCACAGCCGTCGTCGGGCCGCCGCCGGAGCAGTTCGAGCCGTTCGCCGTCACCACGGACGCGGGGACGGTGTTCGCGGACCGGCTGGCCATGCATCCGCGGCACTGGCTCACCCAGCATGTCGCGACGCTGACGGGACGGCAGCTCGCCGACGCCCGGCGTCATCTGACCTTCCTGCTGCACGACGACTGATCGGCGCGCGAATAATCCGTTGCGGGGCCGACGGCGACACCGGCAGCATTGTCGTCATGCAGCGCATCGCGAATCTCACGTGGAAACCGGGCCGTCAGCGCCCGGCGATGCGGCTGCCCCTGAACGCCAGGGCGATGCGCAGGCGAGGGCTACTTCGGAATCGCATGTTCCGGGTTCGAATCCCGGCGGTCTGCGGACTGTAGCTCAATCCGGCAGAGCGGCAATCGCCTTCGCCGCACCTGTTCTCGCCCTGGCCCCACGTTCGCCGATGCGACGAGCCGGGTTACTTCTTTCAGGTAGAAGCGGCCGTCATGGCCAACGACCCCTGCTCACTCGAGTTCTCGGCAGCGACCCCACAACACACCACGCCCGGAGGGAGGGCATTCACATGAGCAAGTTCGACCGCATCAGCAAGGCAACCGGTGTCACCGCCCTGCTCACCAGCCCCATCCGGGCGTTGCGAAACACGCGCACCCGCACGCACGAGGGCGCACCCGCCTACGTCCGTGACGTGAAGAGCGAGCTGTTCCTGCTCGCCGTCACGAACCTCGCCGGCGAGGACACCTTCTACGAGGACGCCGGCACGCGCGACGAGCGCTTCCGCACCCTCGTGCACGATGCGACACAGGAGGACGCCGACTGGGTCGCCCGCCTCGTCCCGTGGCTGCGCGACACCGCGAACCTGCGGTCGGCGCCCGTCGTCGCGGCGGTGGAGTACGTGCGCGCCGGCGGGCCGTTCGGACGCCGGGTCGTCGACGGAGCGTTGCGGCGGGCGGACGAGCCGGCCGAGGTGCTCGCGTACTACACGTCGCGATACGGGCGGGCGCTGCCGCAGCCGATCAAGCGGGGCGTCGCCGACGCCGCGCGCCGGCTGTACACCGAGCGGGCCGCGCTCAAGTACGACGGAGCATCGCGGGCCTGGCGCATGGCCGACGTGATCGAGCTGTGCCACGTCCGGCCGCGCGACGAGGCGCAGTCGGCGCTGTTCCGCTGGCTGCTCGACCGCCGCCACGGCCGCCCGGCCGACGCCGCGCGCACCGAGCGGCTGCCCGTCGTCCGTGCGCACACCGGGCTCCAGGCGATCCCGCTCGACCAGCGACGTCAGCACCTGGACCCCGCCACGCTCGCGACCGCGGGCGTGACGTGGGAGGCGCTGGCAGGCTGGCTCGGCGGGCCGCTGGACCGGACGGCGTGGGAGGCGGTCATCCCGTCGATGGGCTACATGGCGCTGCTGCGCAACCTGCGCAACTTCGACCAGGCCGGGGTGAGCGACGCCGTCGCCGAGCGGGTGGCGGCCAAGCTGGCCGACCCCGACGAGGTGCGCCGCTCGCGCCAGTTCCCGTTCCGGTTCGTCGCCGCGTACCGCAACGCGCCGTCGCTGCGGTGGGCCTACGCGCTGGACCGGGCCATCGAGGCTGCGACGGCGAACGTGCCGGCGCTCGCGGGCCGCACGCTCGTGCTCGTCGACACCTCGGCGTCGATGCGCCAGGGCGTCTCGGCCCGGTCGACGATCTCGGCGATCGAGGCTGCGACGGTGTTCGGAGTCGCGCTGGCCAAGCGCGGCAACGACGTCGACCTGTACGGGTTCGCCGACCGCGTGTTCCGGCACCGGGTCGAGCCGGCCGCGTCGCTGCTGACGCAGGTCGGGCGGCTGGTCGAACGGGTCGGCGAGGCCGGTCACGGCACGCGCATCGCCGAGTCGCTGCGCGCGACGTACCGCCGGCACGACCGCGTGGTGATCGTGACCGACATGCAGACGTTCCCGGTCGCGGGCTACGGCGATCCGGTGGCCGGCGTCCCGGCGCAGGTCCCCGTCTACGGGTTCAACCTCGGCGGATACCGGCCGACGGTGCTGGCGGCGGGCCGGGCGAACCGGCACGAGTTCGGCGGTCTCAACGACGCCACGTTCACGATGATCGGCCTGCTGGAGAACGGCCGCTCGGCGGGCTGGCCGTTCTGACCCGGGCCGCTTGCAATGAGCACCGATACGCACCACCGTCCGCGGTGGTGCGTATCGGTGCTCATTGCAAAGCCCTGCGCAACCCCCTTGACCGCCGAGGGATAACGGTTATAGTCGGGGACTAACGGTTATATGGGAGGTCCGATGCAGCAGGAAGTGGTCCTGGCGCTGCTGGCCAAGGAGCCGTCGCACGGCTACCAGCTGCGCGCCCGGCTCCGGCAGGCGCTCGGCCCGGTCGGCGAGGCGATGAACGCCGGCCAGGTGTACGTCGTCCTGACGCGGCTGGAGAAGGCCGGCCTCGTCGACACCGAGCGGCCGGCGACCACGGACAAGGACTCCGCCGACCGCAAGACCTATGCACTCACCCCGAAGGGCCAGCAGCGCGTCGCCGAGTGGCTGACCGAAGTGAGCTGGCCCAAGCCCGATCTCGCCGAGTTCCACCTCAAGCTGGTCGCCGCCGCGGCCGCCGGGCTGGCCGATCCGCTGAGCATCGTCGACACGCAGCGGCGCGAACTGCTGCGCCGTCTGCGCGAGGCTCAGCGGGCCGCCATGGCCGAGCCGGACGGGTCCGACGCGGCCTTGCTGCTGGAGGGCATCGTGCTCCGGCTGCAGGCCGATCTGCGCTGGCTGGAGGCCTGCGAACGCAGCTGGACGACCCGAAGGAGCGATTCGTGAGCAGCACCATCCTCAGCACTCGCGGGCTGACCAAGACCTACGGCGCGGGCGAGAGCCTGATGCGCGCCGTCGACGGCGTCGACCTGGACGTCGAGCGGGGCGAAACCGTCGCCGTCATGGGACCGAGCGGCTGCGGGAAGTCGACGCTGCTGCACCTGGTCGGCGGGCTGGACCGCGCGAGCGGCGGCGAGATCCACCTCGCCGGCCGCCGCGTCGACCAGCTCAGCGAACGGGCGCTGGCCCGGCTGCGCCGCACCGACGTCGGCTTCGTGTTCCAGGCCTTCCACCTGATGGACGAGCTGACCGTCCTCGAGAACGTCGAGCTGCCGGCCCTGCTCGCGGGCAGCTCCCCGCGCGCCGCCCGAGCCCGCGCCACCGAGCTGCTCGACCGGGTCGGGCTCGCGGCGAAGGCCCGGGCCCTGCCGACGACGCTCTCCGGCGGCCAGCGGCAACGGGTCGCGGTCGCCCGGGCGCTGGGCAACGAGCCGGTCCTCGTCCTCGCCGACGAGCCCACCGGCAACCTCGACAGCGCCGCGACCCTCGACGTGCTGCGGCTGTTCGAGGAGCTGCATCAAGCGGGCCAGACGCTGGTCATCGTCACGCACGACGAGCGCATCGCCGCGACGGCGGACCGGCTCATCTCGATGCGCGACGGCGTGTTCGTCGACGAGACGCGGCTGACCGGCGGCACCACGGGCCAGCTCGGCGCGCTCGCCGGATTCGAGAGCTGACGGCGATGGGCCGGCTCCTTCTCATCATCCGCCTCGCCGCTCGCGACCTGCGACGGCGTCCGGCGGAGGCGGCGCTGCTGCTGATCGCCATCGCCGCCGCCACGACGACGCTGACGCTCGGGCTGGCGATCCACGGCGTGGCCAGCGACCCGTTCCAGAGCACCCGCGAGACCACCGCCGGGCCCGACGTGACCGCCGTGATCATGCCCGACCCCGAGGCCGGCACGGCCGACCCCGCGACCCTCGAGGCACTCGCCGGGGCCGACGGCGTCGTCGACCACAGCGGTCCGTACCCGGTCGCCGGCGCCACTATGGACACCGAGGCGCGGACGGTGGACGTGCAGGCCATCGGCCGCGACACCGAGCCGGCCACCGTCGATCGGCCGGCGGTGACGGAGGGCGGCTGGGTGCGCGACGGCGGCGTCGTGGTCGAGGCGGCGTTCGCCGAGGCCATCGGCCTCCAGGTGGGCGACACGGTCACCCTGGACGGTCGTGCGTTCGAGGTCGCGGGCATCGCCGTCACCACCGCCCTGGTGCCCTACCCGTGGACGAGCTGCCTGGTCCACTGCATGCTGGGCGAGGCGCCCGAGGGCATGCGGTTCGCGGCCGGAGCCGTGCAGGACCCCGGCACGGTCTGGCTCACCATTGCCGACGTTGAGGCGCTCGCGTCGGGCCCGCTGTCCTACGTCACAAACCTGAAGCTCGCGGACCCGGACGGTGCACAGGCGTTCGCCGACGCGCACAACCAGGACGCGCCGGGGGTGCCGCGCCTGGAGTCGTGGCAGCACACGTTCGAGCAGGTCACGCATCTGGAGCGGAACACACAGCGGCTGCTGACGACCGGCGGCTGGCTGCTGGGTGTCCTGGCGGTCGCCAGCGTCGCGGTCCTCGTCGGCGGGCGCATGGCCGACCAGACGCAACGGGTCGGGCTGCTGAAGGCGGCGGGCGCGACGCCCGGCCTGGTGGCGGCCGTCCTGCTCGCCGCGTATGTCGCGGTCGCGCTCGTCGCCTCCGCGACTGGATTGCTGGCCGGACGGCTGACGGCGCCGTTGTTCACGGAGCGGGCCCCGGGCCTCGTCGGCGCGGCCGGCGAGCCGGCGCTCACGCCGGGAACGGTCGCCGTCGTGACGGCGGTCGCGCTGGGTGTCGCGGTGACCGCCACGCTCGTCCCCGCGATCCGCGCCGCCCGCACCAGCACCGTCGCCGCCCTGAACGACGCCGCGCGGCCGCCCCGCCGCGTCGGCTGGCTGATCGCGGTCTCCTCCCGCCTGCCGGTCGCCCTGCTCATCGCGCTGCGGGTGGCCGGACGGCGGCCGCGGCGGGTCGCGCTGAGCATCGCCAGCATCACCGTCACCGTCAGCGGGCTGGTCGCCGCGATGGCGGCGAACGCGCAGCTCGGCGCGCAGCCGATCCTGGACGCCGACACCGAGACGCAGCGGCTGGGCGAGGTCCTGCTGATCATCACGGTCACGCTGATCGCGCTCGCCGCCGTCAACACGATCGTCGTCACCTGGGCGACCGTGCTAGACGCGCGGCACGCGTCGGCGCTCACCCGGGCGCTCGGCGCCACGCCGGCGCAGCTCAGCGCGGGTCTCTCGGTCGCGCAGGTGCTGCCTGCCCTCGTCGGCGCCGTGTTGGGCGTCGGCGGCGGACTGGCGCTCTACACGGCGGTCGACCCCGACGAGGTGCCGATGCCGCCGGCCTGGTGGCTGGTCGCGCTGGTCCCCGGCGTGGTGCTGGCCGTCGCGGCGCTGACGGTGATCCCGGCGCGCCTCGCCGCGCGCCGGCCGGTCGCGCCGATCCTGCAGGCCGAGCTGGCCTGAGCAGGCCCGCTCAGGCGACAGCGTTGCCGAGCACCGCTCTGGCCGCGTCCTGGTCGTCGACGCACAGGACGGCGACGAACCGCGTGTCGGAGACCCGCACCGGCAGGAACACCTCGACGTTCACCCCGGCGTCGGCCAGCTTGCGGAACATCGCGGCGCCGGCGCCGGGCGCGTTCGTCAGCCGCACCGTCAGCGCCTCGCGCTCAGCCGCGTCGAAGCCGGTGTCCTGCAGCGCCGACCGCGCCGCCGACTCGTCGTCGGCGATGAACGCGACCGTGCCTGCAGCACCGTGCGCCACCCCGCAGATCACCAGGTCGATGCCGCGCGCGGCCATCACCTCGCACAGCTCCGCGAGCCCGCCCGGCTGGTTCTGGAACTCGACGGTGAAGGCGCTCATGGCGCTCACCTCCTACGACCGGAGCCCTCGCGCCCAAGGTACTCCCGTCGGCGGCCGTCCGGCTGGTCAGCCGATGTCGCGCAGCCGCGGCAGCAGCTCGGCGGCCGCGGCGGCCTGGGCCTCGGCCGTGCCGGCCCGGGTGATGAGGACGACGTCGTCGGCGCCGGCGCGGGCGTAGGAGTCGACGTCGGCGAGGACGTCGTCGGGGCGGTCGCGCAGCCGCAGCTGGACCGTCCGCCTGATCTGCCCCGGGTCGCGCCCGACGTCGGCGCAGTGCGCGTCGAGGACGCCGGACAGCTCGGCGAACTCGTCCGGGCTGGAGTCGCCGGTCGCGTTCCAGACGTCCGCGTACAGGGCGGTGATCCGCAGCGTCCGCTTGCGGCCGGTGCCGCCGATCCAGATCGGCGGGTACGGCGACTGGACCGGCTTCGGCTCGGCGACGGCGTCGTCGAGGGTGTAGTGCTGGCCGGCGAACGTCGTGCGCTCCTGGGTCCACAGCGAGCGGACGATCTGACAGGCCTCCTCGAGGCGGTCCAGCCGCTCCCCCGCCGTGCCGAACCGGAGGCCGAACATCGTGTGCTCGTACTCCGCCCACGCCGCGCCGAGGCCGAACTCGAGCCGGCCGCCGGACAGGTGGTCGACGGTGACGGCCTGCTTGGCCAGCACGCCGGGGTGGCGGTACGTGTTGCCACTGACCATGCACCCGATGCGGACGCGCGTGGTGGTCTCGGCCATCGCGGCCAGCAGCGTCCACGCGTCGAAGATGTCGCCCGACGGGTCGGCGCCGATGGTGGCGAAGTGGTCCATGTTCCAGACATGGTCGAAGCCCGCGTCGTCGGCAATGCGCCAGACCGCTCGGTACTCGTCGATGGGGGCCTGCTGGCTCAGCTTCAGTCCGTAGCGCACCGCGCCAGTCAACCACGTGGCGCCGGGGGAAGGCTCCATGGAGGTCATCCTCGGTGGCGCTGACACCCAGCCTTTCGGTTGCGAACCGGACGCCTGTTCGATAAGATTCGCATCAGAAGGACACGCCGTCACCGGGAGCGGCAGCAGCGGGTTCCCGGGCATCGAAGCAGGACATCACGCCAGGTGTCCCACCTCGTCCACGGTCGCAGCCGATCAGCGTGCTTGCGGTCGTCCACCCCAGCCCGCCGCGGGTCAACGGGGTGGCACGCGCTCTGACGCAGGAGCGCCGCATCGTGGACGAAGGAGACGTGCGCGTGTCTGATCCGATCGACCGTCTGGCCGCGGCTCCGCCGGGTGCCGAGTTGGCCGCGCTGCTCGCGTGCGTCGATCCCGCGGTGCTGTCCGCGCACGACCTGATCGTGGTGGCGGTGGCGCGGCAGCGTCAGCTCGCGCACGAGGAGGCCGCGCTGTTGCGGGTGTTCGCCGAGCTGGCCGCCCGCCCGGAATACAGCAGGTGCGATGCGCCGGAGGACCTGGGCTCGGGACACGCGCATCGTGCGGCGCAGGCGGCCGGTGACGAGGTGTCGCTGGCGTTGCGCTGGAGCCCGGGCCGCGCGACTGGACGGGTCGCGCTGGCCGTCGAGCTGCTCGAGGACCTCCCCGACACGTTCGACGCGCTCGCCGCGGGCCGGATCGATGCTGACAAGGCACGGCTGATCGCCGAGCGCACCCGCTGCCTCGCCGATCTCGCATCGCGCCGGCGGGTTGAGCAGACCGTGTTGCCGGTCGCGCAGACCCGGACCCGGTGGGCGCTGGACCAACGGCTGCGCCGTGAGGTGATCGCCGCCGATCCCGCTGGGGCGGAGGAGCGGCGCCGCCGGTCCGCCGAACACCGGCACGTCGGGCGTCCCGAGCCCGCCAGCCCAGGGGGCGAGGACGGCATGGCCACCCTCACCCTGTACGGGCCGGCCGAAGACGTCACCGCGCTGTGGATCGCCACCGACGCCGCCGCCCGGCACACCCGCACCAGCGGCGACCCGCGCACCCTCGACCAACTCCGCTTCGACCTCCTCACCGGCCTGGCCTGGACCGCGCTGGAGTCCGGACACCTCGGCTGCTGCAGTCCCCACCGCACCACCGGCGCCGGCAAGCCGGCCGAACAGCGCCACGACGACCCACCCAGTACACCGGCCTACGCCGCAGCACCTCACCACGCCGGCACGGGCGGCGCTGCGGCCGGGCCGGTCGAGCTCGGGCGGCGACGCGGCCGGGCCGCAGCCGTGCACGTCGTCGTGCCCGCGGGCGCGTACCTCGGCCACGACGACGTGCCCGGAGAGCTGGACGGCTACGGCCCCATCACCGCCACCGCCGTGCGCCGCATCACCGCCGACGCCACCCTGCGCCGACTGCTCACCGACCCCTCCGACGGGCGGCTGCTCGACTACGGCCGCACCACCTACGCCCCGCCCGCCGACCTTGCCGCCCACGTCATCGCCCGCGACCGCACGTGCAGGTTCCCCACATGCCACCGGCCGGCCACCGAAGCCGAAATCGACCATCTGGTGCCCTACGCGCACGGCGGCACGACCGACCCGGACAACACCTGGGCCCTGCACGACGGCCACCACCGCGCGAAGACCTGGCACGGCTACCGCATCGTCACGGACCTCGCCAGCGTCACCTGGTGGATCACCCCCGCCGGCCACCGGTACCGCGTCGAACCCAAGGTCGTCGGCCCGATCCACACCCGATCACCCGAACGACGACCACCCGAACGACGACCAGCCGGAGACGCACATCCCGAGCCCGTGCCGTTTTGATGCGTCCTAGCCGCCGGACGATCACGCGGCCGGCTGCGCTGCGGCTGCCAGGAACTCCTTGATCTCCAGGGCGGCGTCGCGGCCGGCGCGGTTGGCGCCGACGGTACTGGCGGAGGGGCCGTAGCCGACGAGGTGCACCCGCGCGTCGCGGGCGACGCGGGTGCCGGACATGCGGACGCCGCCGCCGGGTTCGCGCAGGTGGAGCGGGGCGAGGTGGCCAAGCGCGGCGCGGAAGCCGGTCGCCCACACGATGACGTCGGCCGCCTCGACCGAGCCGTCGGCGAACTCGACGCCGTCGGGCAGCACGCGAACGAACATCGGCCGCGGGTTCAGCACGCCCTTCTCCATCGCCTCGCGCACCACCTCGGTGTAGCCGAGCCCGGTGACGGCGACGACGCTGAGCGGCGGCAGGCCGGCCCGCACCCGCGCCTCGACGTCGGCGATGATCGAGCGGCCGATCTCGGGCGAGAACTCGCCCGAGCGGAACTCCGGCGGCCGCCGGGTCACCCAGGTCACCGCCGCGGCGACGTCGGCGACTTCGGACAGGACGTGGGCCGCCGAGTGCCCGCCACCCACCACCACGACCCGCAGACCGGCGAACGACGACGGCCCGCGATACTCCGACGAGTGCAGCTGGCGGCCGCGGAACGAGGCGGCGCCGGGGTAGTACGGCCAGTGCGGACGGGTCCAGGTGCCGGTCGCGTTCGCGACGGCCCGCGCCGTCCACGTCCGGCCGTCGGCAGCCTCGACGAGCAGCCGGTCATCAGCGAGGGACGAGACCGACGTCACCCGCACGGGCCGCAGCACGGGCAGCGAGAAGCGCCGCTCGTAGTCGGCGTAGTACCGCCCGACCACCTCCGACGCGGGCCGGTCGGCCTCGCCAGGAGAGGCAGTACGGTGCGCGCCGGGCAGGTCGAACACCCCGTGCACCTTCGCCATGGTCAGCGTCGGCGGCCGCGACGCCCACGCCCCGCCGGGCGCGGCGGCGCCGTCCAGCACGACGAACGACACCCCGAGCCGCCACAGGTGGTACGCCGTCGACAGGCCGGCCTGCCCGGCACCGATCACGACAACGTCCACCTCGCTCATACCAACGACAACGACGCGGCCGGCCGCCGGCTTCCCGTCAGGGCGCGTGGGCCCGCAGCGCGACGACGTGCGCGGCGGGCGCGCCGTTGGTCGCCGTGACGACCACCCGCAGCGCGGTGCACGTCACCGGCACCTCCAGCTCGTGCACCCGCCGGCGCCGCCGGTTCTCGGTTACCGACACCACCGGCGTCCACGCATCGGCGACCAGCGCCTCGACCACGTAGTCGCGGACCAGCGGCGGCGGCACCGGGAACGGCGTGCGATGCCGGTGCAGGTTGATGAGGTCCTCGTCGACGTCGTCGTCGCCGATCAGCTCGACCCGCCCGACCGTCACCGGCGACGGCCAGGTCAACGCGACCCAGGCCGGCAGACCGGACGACACCCACATCCGCGGCCCGGCGAACGGCCGCAGGTAGCCGTCCACCGCCTTCTCGGGCGCGAACGCTGCGGAAGCACCCGCCCGGAAGCAGAACGTCCGCCGCAGCAGGTCGCGGTTGGTCCACTCGCGCAGCGGCTGCGGCCGCTCGTCCTGCGGGCGCAGCGGCCGCCGGGTGAAGCTCAGCACCCCCGGCGTGGGCCGGTCGGCGACGTACAACGCCACCCCGGAAGCGGCCTTCACCAGCACGAACGCATTCCGCGGCGACGACGGCGACCAGTCCAGGTCGAACCGCACCCACTGCTTCGACCCGGCGGGCACCGGCACGGTCGCCGTACCCACCAGCAGCCGGGGCACGTAGTTCTGCCCCGGCCCCGGGTCGTACAACTCGACCGTGAGCGACGTGTCGTCGGCGGCGTCGGCGAGCAGTTCCAGCACCGGCAGCGCCGGGTCCACCGGCAGCACCAGGCCGGCATCGGCGTCCAGCGGCCAGAGCGACGACCCGTCCGAGACGGACAGCGCCGGCAGCGAACCCGACGCCGTCACCGTCACACCCGAAGCCGACGCCAGGTCCAGCGGATCGACCAACGGCAGCCCGACCACAGACGCGTCGGCCCGCAGCAGCGTCCGCTGCAGCTCGCCGACGTCCACCGACCGCGGCGGCACCCCGGCCGCGACGCTGAGCGCCGCCGCCGTCCCGGCCGCCTCGCCCATCACCGCGGTGGTCGCCTGCACCCGGGTGGTGCCGAAGGCGACGTGCGACGCGGACACGTTGCGGCCCGCGAGCAGCAGGTTCGTCACGTTCCTCGAGTACAGGATGCGGTACGGGATGTGGTAGATGCCGTCGGCGTAGCGCTGCTTCGCGCCCTCCTCCTGCGCGTACATGCCGCCGGGCGGGTGCAGGTCGATGGACCAGCCGCCGAACGCGACGCGGTCGTCGAACTCGGTCTGGCCGAGCACGTCGTGCTGCGTCAGCACGTAGTCGCCGAGGAAGCGCCGGTACTCCCGCTTGCCGGGCACGGCGCCGACCCACTCCAGCGTCAGGTTCTCCGCGCCCGGGAACGAGCCGGAGTTCTTGATGTGGTCCCAGATCCCGTAGACGACGGCCCACAGCTCGTCGCGGATCGCCTCGTTGTCGTGGACGGTGTCCAGCTCGCCGCCGAACTCGATCCACCAGTAGGCGCACCCCTTGTCCTCGGCCCGGATGATCCGCCGCTGCGGGATCGACGTCGCGGTGATGTCCTTGGTGAAGTCCGGCGGGACGAACCGCACCGGCTCGCCGGCGTCCTTGGAGTAGAAGAAGAGCGAACTCCCCATGGTCAGCCGACTCGCCTCGTCGGGCGCCCATGGCTCGTCGTACTCCGACCGGGCCTCGTGACCGATGCGATGCTCAGCACCGGCGAGATAGCCGACCAAGCCGTCGCCGGTGCAGTCGAGGAAGACCGGCCCGGTGAACGTCGTCAGCAGCTCCGACCCCATGGTCCAGCCGGTCACCGACTCGATGCGGCCGTCGGACGCGGCGACCGACCGCACGTCGGTGTTGAGATACAGCGAGATGTTCGGCTCGGCCCGCACCGCATCGAGCACGACCGCGTCCCAGTAGTACGGGTTGCCCTCGGGGTTGCGGTACTGGTTCTCGACGAACAGCTCGCCCATGATGCCGGTCTCGCGGGCGTGGTGGTTGCGGCCGTGCGCGGTCGCGCCGACCACCCACACTCGGATCTCGCTGGACGAGTTCCCGCCCAGCACCGGACGGTTGTTGATCAGCGCGACGGACCGCCCGAGGCGAGCGGCGGCGATGGCGGCGCACACGCCCGCCAGCCCGCCGCCCACCACGGTGACGTCGTGCCGGACCTGCTGTTCCCGCATCAACCCTCCACGGAACGGTGCGTGATCGACGAGACCCGGCGCTCCGGCTGGTCGCCGAGGCCGTAGTAGACCCGCGGCGTGCCGTCGAGCCGGACGTCGACGGTGCCGCGGGCGCCGGTGACGGTCCGCTCGCGGCCGAGCACGTCGACCTCACGCAGCCGCGCGGCGCGGAACACGACGTCGGTCTTGGTCGGCCAGTCGTCCTCCCACGCCTCCGGGTGCGGGTAGTACGCCTCCTCGCCGTGGCCGGCGTTGAGGAAGTACCCGTCGGTGCGCGTCCACAGGATCGACATCGGACCGGACGGCGTGTCGAACTGCAGGCCCTTGACGTCCGGGTCGTCGAAGGACAGCCAGCGGACGAACTCCGCACCCTCCAGCAGCCGGGTCGCGGTGGCGTAGGCCAGCAGCGACGGCTTCGCGCTGGTGTCGCGGTTCATCAGCCCGAAGTGGTACTCGGTGTTCGTCGGGTTCGCCTTCTGCGGCTGGTGGATGATGCTGTCGTGCAGCTGGTACCAGTTGACGCCGTCGACCCCCTCTGACTTCGCCAGCGCGAGCGTGAGCAGCACGTTCTCGGCCGACTGGCGCATGGTGTCGTTCCACCAGTGGTTCGGCCGGGTGCACGAGTACGCCTCGGTCAGCCACAGCTCCTTGTCGCCACCGTACTCGTCGAGCCGGCGCCGGGCCTCGCGCAGGCCGCCGAGGAAGTTCCAGTAGCTGCCGTTGCTGCCCTGCTCCCACTCGTCCGGCGTCGGCGCGTAGTCGGGGGTGAAGTTGCCGCGTCCGGGGTGGAACGCAAACACGTCGATGAGGTCCCAGCCGCCGTTGGCGTGGAAGTTGTCCAGCCAGTTGACGTCCATGCCGCCGAGGCCGGTGTTCATCACCTTGACGTCGTAGCCGACCTCGGCCAGCCGCTCGACCACCGGGCGCAGGCCGTCGCGGATGTACTCCTCGGTGAACTGGCCGGACATCCACGGCTGGTTGCGCTCGTTGTCGACCTCGAAGTAGTGCGCGCCGGCGTCGACGACGACGTCGACCAGCTCGGCCGCCCAGGCCTTCGCGGCCTCCGGCGTCGCGCCGAACACGACGTCGCCGTGCTGGATGTTCGGCATGATGCCCAGCGCCTCCAGCTCGGCCGGCGGGATGCCGGGCGCGCCGTTGTAGGCGATGCGCACCGACGCGACGCCGATGCGCAGCAGCAGCTCGGCCACGGCCTCCTTGCTCGGCTGCAGCAGCCACGGGTAGTTGGCGACGCCGAACATCCCGCCGGGCTGGTACTCGTACGGCCGCAGCGACGCCAGCGTGGTGCGCGCGAACGCCTCGTCGTCGCCGGCGGCCACCCTGACCTCGACGAACACGATGCCCTGCTCGGGCGACGGGAACTCGACGGTGCGCTCGGCGACGCCACCGGCGCCCAGCCGGAGGGTCTCCTGGCCGCTGGCCACCACGGCGCCGTCGAAGTCGCGGCCCCACCAGCTCAGCTCGACGTCGCGGGCGGCGGCGCCGCCGTTGACGGCCTGTGCGCGCACCGCCATCGCGTGTCCGGCGCCGTCCCACAGATTGAACGGCTGGTCGGTCCAGATGTCGATGCCGAGCGGGCGGGCCTGGGCCAGCGCGTTCGCCGCTGCCGGACGCAGCGCGCCGATCACCACGTCGACGTCGTGGACCAGCACGTCGCCCTCGTACTTGCCGGCGACGTGCACCCAGTCGCCGGCGCTCCAGGCCGGGTTGCTGTCGGCGATGCGCAGGAAGCCGGCGGTGTCGGACCAGCTGCGCGCGTAGATGACGCCGTCGTTGGTCTCGTACGGCACGCCGCCGCCACTGTCACGGTTCCAGCGGGTCAGCGCCTTGGTGCTCTCCGGGCCGGCCGAGCCGAGCGCCACGCGGTGGAACTGCGAGTTCAGGTACATCTCATTGCCGCTGGTGGCCTCCCAGCGGGCGTGCAGCCGGCGCGCGGTGACGTCGAAGGTGCCGCGGACGGCGATGCCCACGCCGGTGCTGCCCATCCGGTAGTCGACCCGGATCGCGGGCCGCCCGTCCGGCAGCGTGATGGCCGACGGGGTGCCGCTGTAGGTCCGCTGCTGCCCGAGCACGGTGTCCTTGACCATGAAGTGCGCCAGCCGCAGCCGCTGCACGCCGTTGCCGTCGGCTACGGTGACGGCGCCGTCCGTGCCCGCGGTGACGACGATGCCGTCGGCGCTGATGGTGACGGCGTCGGCCGCGGCCGCGCTCGTGGCCAGCGACGGCAGCAGCCCGGCGCCGACGGCCACCGATCCCGCGGCGCCGCCGACGAACGTCCGCCGGGTCAGGTGGTACTCAGCCATGTCAGGTCCCTTCAGTTGACCGGGTAGGTGTCGGTGGTCGTGAGGTCGAGGCCGACGAAGATGCGCGGCGCGCCGTCGAGGGTGACGCTCACCCGGCCCCCGGCGGCGGTGCGCAGCGTCTCCTGGCCGATGGCGTTCAGCTCGCGGACGGTGGTCGTCGCCGCCGGGGTGGGCAGCGAGACCGAGGTCTTGGCCGGCCACGGGTCCAGCCACGGCTCGGGGTGCGGGTAGTAGGCGCCCTCGTCGTGGCCGGCGTTGAGGATGTAGCCGTCGTGCCGGGTCCACAGCACCGAGAACCGGCCGGTGGGCGTGTCGAACAGCAGCCCCTTGACCGCGGGGTCGGAGAACGTGACCCGCCCGAGGTACTCGGCCTGGTCGAGGAAGCGGGCCGCGGTGGCGAAGGCCAGCAGCGACGGCTTCGGCCCGCGGTCGCGGCCCAGCAGGCCGAAGTGGTACTCGATGTCGCCGGGCTCGGCCTCCCGCGGCTGCTGCTCGATGCCGTCGTCGAGCGTGTACCAGGTGACGCAGCGGACCCCGTGCACGCGCGCGAACATCAGCTGCAGCAGCACGTTCTCGGCGGCGTGTCGATAGGTGTCGCTCTGCCAGCGGTTCGGCTGCGTCGACGCGTATGCCTCGGTCAGCCACAGCTCCTTGCCGCCGTCGGCCGCCCGGGCCGCGTCGGCCTTGCGCAGCGAGCCGATGAAGTTCCAGAACACCGGCTTGCGCCGGCCGTCGGGCTCCAGCCACGGCTCCGGCGGGTCGTAGTCGGCGACGAAGTTGCCCCGGCCGGGGTGGTACGCGAGGACGTCCACCTCCGGCCACCCGCCGGCCGCGCCGAACCCGTCCAGCCAGACCGAGTCGAGGCCGGCGAGCCCGCAGGTCATCACCTTGAAGGTGGCGTCGGGCCGGTTCGCCATGACGTCGCGCAGCGGGCCCAGCACGCCGGTGACGTAGGCCGCAGGCGTCACCGCCGGCGCGGTGAGGTTCAGCTCGTTGCCGCACTCGTAGTACCGCGCGCCGGCGGCGACGCACAGATCGACCATGTCCTGGGCCCAGGCCTCCGGGTCCGCGGGTGTGCCGTCCTCGAAGTCGCCGAGCTGGACGTTGTGCAGCAGCTGGTGGCCGTCGAGGTCGCCGGGCGGGATGCCAAGCGCGCCTTCGTAGGCGGTGCGCACCCACTTCATCCCGATCAGCTTCATCAGCGCCGCGACCTGGTCGGCCGTCGGCCCGGTGAGCAGGTACGGGTAGTTGGCCAGCCCGAACATGCTGGCCTCGCCCGCCTGGTAGCTGTACGACGACAGCACGGCGAGGTTCGTGCGCGAGAAGGCCGTGACGGCCGGGGCCGCCACGTCGGTGACCACCGCCTCGACGAACGCGATGTCCCGGCCGCCCAACGTGACCGGGAAGGACGTGTTCCAGATCGACCGCGCGGCGACCGTCGCCGGGCCTCTCGTGCCGCTCTGCTCCGCCCCGTCCCAGGTCCGGGCCTTCCAGGTGACCAGCACCTCCCGCTCCGTCGCGTCCTGGTTCACCACCTGCGCGTTCACCGTCTTCGCGCCGCCGGTGTTCCAGACGTGGAACGGCTGGTCGGCCCACAGGTCGACGCCCAGCGGCGTGACGACGTCGCGGGCGATGACGCCGGCGGAGTGCGGCCGCATCAAGCCGGGCACCAGCACCGCCTCGGTGACGTAGCCGCCGTCGGGGTCGACGACACCCGGGGCGTGCACCGCGGTGACCCCGCCGCCGAACGCCGGCGTGCTCTCCCGGACCCGCAGCAGCAGCCGGCTGTCGGCGTACGTCATCGCATAGCAGGCGCCGTGCCTGGTCTCGTACGGGATCCCGCCGCCGGCGTCGCGGTTCCAGAGCGCCAGCGGGTCGTACCGCACGGTCCCGTTCACCACGGCCTGGCCGATGAGGAACTGCGCGGGGACGGCGGCCGGGCCCGCGACCTGCCAGCGGACCCGCGCCTTGCGCAGTCCGGCGACGACCACGGCAGTCACGCTGACGTCCGAGTGCTGGGTGACGTACTCGACGTGCAGCTCGGTGGGGCCGATCTTGGTCACCGACGACGCGCCGCGGGTGCGGATGCCGTTCGCGTACCAGAACTCGGTCAGCGTCAGCCGGTGGACGCCGCCGGCGTCGAGCACCCGGATCGCGCCGGACGCGGTGTCGGCGGCCAGCGTGACGGTCCCGGCCGGGTCGGTGACGGTCAGCTCCGCGGCGTGCGCGGTGCCCGGCAGCGCTGTGGACAGCAGGCCGGTGCCGCCGGCCGCGAGCGAGCCGCGGACGAACGTTCGTCTGGACAGTTCGGGCATGGTGCGTCCCTTCTTCTTCGTCGAAGTGCGGACGTATCGATGCAAAAGGCTCAGCCCTTGACCCCCGTGAAGCCGAGACCGGCGACGATGTGGCGCTGGAAGATCAGGAAGACGACCACCGGCGGGACCAGCGCGAGCACCATCGCGGCGATCAGCTGGTCCTGCGGTGCCTGGCCGGCCAGCACCGTCAGCGCGACGGCGATCGGCTGCTTCTGCGGGTCGGCGATCGCGACCAGCGGCCAGATGAAGTCCTTCCACGCGTGCATGACCGCGAGCAGGCTGATGACGGCGAGGATCGGCCGGCTCATCGGCAGCACGATGCTCCACAGCAGCCGCCAGGTGCCGGCGCCGTCGACCTTCGCCGCGTCGAACAGCTCGCGCGGCAGCGCGTCGAAGAACCCCTTCGCCAGCAGCACGTTGAACGCGTTGGCGCCGGCCGGCAGCCAGATCGCCCAGTACGTGTTGGCGATGTTGATGCCCAGGAACGGCAGGTCGATGATCGTCAGGAACAGGCTGACCATCGAGACCGTGTACGGCACGAACATCGTCGCCAGGATCGCGCCGTAGACGTACGGCCCGATCCGCGGCCGCAGCACCGACAGCGCGAACCCGGCGGTGGCGGCGACGAACAGCTGCACCGCCCACGAGCCGAGCACGATCCAGAAGCTGTTCAGCACGTACCGGCCGACCTGCAGGTCGTCCCACGCCAGCGAGAAGTTGCCCCACCGCGCGTCGACCGGCCACAGCGCGAGCGGGTTCGTCACCAGCTCCGTCGGCGACGAGATCGCGCCCTTGACCGCCCAGAACAGCGGCCCGAGGCCGATCAGCACCAGCGCGACCAGGGTCAGGCTGTGGACGGTGAACAGCGCGCCGCGGGTGCCCGGCCGGCGCCGGCTGGTCTCGGAGACGAATCCGCTCATGACTTGCTCCAGCTCCGGGTGGCCCGCAGGTAGACCGCCGACAGCACGGCCAGCGACAGCGCGAGCAGGAAGGCCAGCGCCGCGGCCTGGCCGTAGTTGCCCTGCTGGAACCCGTACCGGAAGATCAGCAGGAGGACGGTCGTGGTGGCGTTCTGCGGCCCGCCGCCGGTGAACACGTACGGCTCGGTGAACACCTGCACGGTGTTGATCAGCTGCCAGAGCAGCAGCAGCGCGATCACGGTGCGCAGCTGCGGCAGCATGACGTGCCAGATGCGCTGCCACAGGTTCGCGCCGTCGATCTCGGCCGCCTCGTACAGCTCCTGCGGGATGCCGACCATCGCGGCCAGGTAGATGAGGACGGTGCCGCCCATGCCGGCCCAGGTCGACTCGAGGACGAGGCTGAGCATCGCGGTGTCCGGCGACTCCAGCCACGGGTACGGTCCCAGCCCGACCGTGCCGAGCAGCTCGTTGAACAGCCCGGCGCCGGGGTCGTAGAACCACTTCCACAGCAGGACGGACACCACCGGCGGGATCACCACCGGCAGGTAGACGAGGAACCGGTACACCCCGCCGTAGCGGCGCACCGTCGACAGCACCGACGCGAGGATCAGCGGCGCCGGGAACCCGATCAGCACGCCCAGCCCGACGAACAGCAGCGTGTTCATCACCGCGGTGCCGAGCAGCGGGTCGGCGAACAGCGCCTCGAAGTTCGCCAGGCCGACCCACTCGCTGGTGCCCATCAGGTCGGTCCGCTGGAAGCTGATGATCAGCCCGCGGACGATCGGCCACCACGCGAACATGCCGAAGATCAGGATCGCGGGGAGCAGGAACAGCAGCCCGATGAGCTCCCTGCGCCCGCCGGCCCGCCACCGGCGGGAGCGGGCGGCCCGGCCCTGCTGGGCCGCCTGCTCCTCGGTGGGACGGGTGACCGTCGCCGTCGTCACTGGAAAGAACCTCCGGATTACTGCGCGGCCGCGAGCTGGCGGTTGGCCTCGTCCTCGGCCGACGCCAGCAGCGCGTCGACGTCGGCGTCGGGGTCGGTCAGCACGGCCTGCACGACGGGGTCGAGCACCTGGTAGAGCGCCTGCGCGTTGAGCGGCGGCTCGGGCTTGAGCTCCAGCTCCGGCGTGCCGGCCAGGTACGGCTGGAAGTTCTCCAGCTCGACGTTGACGAACGGCGCGATCGCGTCGTTGATCAGCTGCTGCTGGGCGTCGTCGAACATCGGCAGCACCGGGACGCCGACCGCGGCGGCCGGGTCCTGCGAGAGCGCCTCGGCCTCGGTGGCCGCGGTCTCGGGGTCGTACTGCGGCTCGGCGTAGTAGAACACCATCCACTTCACCGCCGCCGCGGCGCGGTCCTCCGGCACCGACGCCGGGACCATGAAGATCTCGCCGCCGCTCATGGTGGCGTTGCCGCCGGCCTGCGGCATCGACGTGACGCCGTAGCTCGCGGTGTCCTCCATGCCGAAGTTCTGCTTGGCCACCCGGTAGGTGCCCGGCGTGCCCATGAACATGCCGACCTGGCCGGCCGCGAACTGGCGGATGACGTCGTCCTGGTTGAGCAGCTGCGTCTCGCCCATCGACTGGTCGGTCCAGCGCATCTGCCCGAGCAGCTCGAGCGAGTCGCGTACCGCGGCGTTCTGGAAGTCCGCGACGTAAGTCTCGCCGTCGGCCCGCTCCAGCTCGCCGCCGTGCGCGTAGGCCATCATCGTCAGCTGCCAGCCGCCGGTGCCGTCCTTCGACTCGTGCACGAACCCGGCCGCGTCGGTCGCCGCGCTGATCGCCTGCGCGGCCGTGCGGACGTCCTCCCAGGTTGCCGGCGGGGCGTCCGGGTCGAGGCCGGCCTGCTCGAACAGCGCCCGGTTGTAGACCAGGCCCAGCGCGAACGGCGAGCGCGGGATGCCGTAGACCTCGCCGTCGGCGTCGGAGATGGGCTCCAGCACCTGCGGGTTGATCTCGTCGGCGTGCTCCCACTCGTCCAGGTACCCGGTGATCGGCTGCACCTGACCACGCTGGATCAGGCCCTGCGGCTCGGTCAGCGGCACCCGGATGACGTCCTCGACGCCGCCGCCGGCCAGCAGCGCGGAGAACGTCTGCGGGTCGAACTCGTTGGTGGACGCCTCGATCTGGATGTCCGGGTTCTGCTCCTCGAACTCGGCGATCTTCGCGTTGAACTGGTCCTGCCCGGCCTGGTCGGTGCCCGGCGGCAGGCCCTGGACGCGGATGGTGACGGTGCCGCCGTCGTCCCCGCCGCTCCCGCCGGCGTTGTCGTCACCGCCGCAGGCGGCGAGCACAGCGATGCCGCTCAGCAGCAGCACGCCGAGGCGAAATGGGCGTGGTCTGGCCATGGATGTCATGTGAGCTCCCAAGAACTTCCTCGTACCTGGAGAAACGGAACCGGGTTATCGGGGCTCGCGCCGAGCGGGTCCCGTGGTGCCGCGGGGAATGAGCCGCGACCCGACCTGGACCACCTGCGCGGCGGGCGGGCGCTCGTGCACCAGTCCGATCAGCAGGTCGATCGCGAGGCTGGCGACCTCGTCCGGGTCGATGCGGATGGTGGTCAGCGACGGCGTGGACACCGACGCCAGCAGCGTGTCGTCGATGCCGACCACGCTGATGTCGCCCGGCACCGAGGCGCCGAGCGCCGCCAGCTGGTGCAGCACGCCCATCGCGACGAGGTCGTTGTGCGCCAGCACGGCGGTCGCCCCGTGGGCGAGGACCAGCGGCGCGGCGTGCACGCCGGTCTCGAACCGGGGCTCGTACGGGCCGATCTCGATCAGCGACAGGCCGTGCGCGTCGAACGCCTCGCGGATCGACTTCGACCGCGACTGGTCCGGCCGGTTGCCGTTGCCGTCGACGAAGACGCACACCTGGTGGCCGTACGCCTTGAGGTGCTCGGCCGCCTGGGCGATGCCATCAGTGAGCGAGACGTGCACCTCGCAGACCTCCGGGACCTGCCGGTTGACCAGCACGACGGGCGTCCGTCCGGCCAGCTCGGCGAGCCGGTCCTCCGTCAGCATCGACGCCCACAGCACCAGGCCGTCGACCTTCTTCGACACCGCCGCGATGGTCTCCAGCTCGTCCGCCTCGCGCTCGTCGCTGTCGGCGACCAGCAGGGTGTAGCCCTGCCGCCGGGCCCGCTCCTGCATCGCCTTGAAGATCGGCGGGAAGAACGGGTTGGTGATGTCGGGGATCAGCAGCCCGAGCGTCTCGGTGCGGCCGTCGCGCAGCGACCGCGCCGCCGGGTTGGGCGAGTAGCCCAGCCGGTCGGCCGCCGCCACGACCCGTTCGCGGGTGACGGCGTTGACGAGGTCGGGCGTGTTCAGCGCGCGGGACACCGTCGAGACGGAGACGCCGGCGGCCTTGGCGACCGCGCCGATCGTGACGGCCATGTGGCTCCTCCTCGACGGTGGGGTGGACGGTGGCGCTGCGGCAGCATTGCAAACGTTTCTGAAGTATGTCAAGAGGTGTCTTCCCAGTGATGCCTTCCCTGGGAACTCCGACATACGCTACGGTTCTGATCGCCGCGATGAGTGATTTGCGGGATCGTTTTCATACGAAGCGAAGGGACGCCGCAGCCCATGAAGATCACCGGGTGCGAAGTGCTCACCCTGCCCGACCACGGCGACAGCATGATGCTGGTCGTGGTCGACACCGACGAGGGCATCCACGGCCTGGGCGAGGTCGGCATCCGGACCCGGCAGCGCGCGGTCGCCGGCGGCATCGAGGCGCTGGCCGAGCTGATCGTCGGCGAGGACCCCACCCGCATCGAGCACCTGTGGCAGGTGATGTTCCGGCGCGGCTTCTTTCCGTCCGACCGGTTCCTCTCCGCCGCCATCGCCGCCATCGACGTCGCGCTGTGGGACATCCGCGGCAAGGCGCTCGGCGTGCCCGTGTACGAGCTGCTCGGCGGCCAGGTCCGCGACGCCGTCCCCTGCTACGTCCACGTCGGCGACCAGTACCGCGAGCTGCCGGCCTTCCTCGACCGGTGCCGCCAGCTGGTCGACGACGGCTGGCGGCACCTGCGCTTCGCCACGCCGCACGACGACGGCGTCCTGGACCAGCGCGCCGCCATGCGCGCGTCGATCGCGATGATGCACGCCGCGCGCGAGGCGCTGGGCGACGAGATCGAGCTGATCCTCGACGTGCACACCCGGCTGGACCCGCCCGAGGCCGTCACGCTGTGCCGCGAGATCGAGGCGGCCCGCCCCTACTTCGTCGAGGACCCGCTGCGGGCGGAGTCGCTGGACAGCTACGAGATGCTGCGGCTGCGCACCGGCGTGCCGCTGGCCACCGGCGAGGTGTACGGCTCGAAGTGGGAGTTCCAGCGGCTGATCGAGCGCGACCTCATCGACTACGCCCGGGTCGACGTCGCGGTGGCGGCCGGGCTGACCGAGGCGAAGAAGATCGCCGCACTGGCCGAGACCCACTACGTCAAGCTGGCCACCCACAACCCGCTCGGCCCCGTCACCGCGGCGGCGTCGCTGCACCTCAACCTCGCCTGCCCGAACGTCGGCGTCCAGGAGCACCAGGTCGCGCCCGAGCCGGCCACGGCCGCGCTGTTCACCGTCCGCCCGACCGTGCGGCCCGGCTGGGTCGAGCGCAGCGAACTCCCCGGCCTCGGCGTCGACATCGACCGCGAGGCCGCCCGGAAGCTGCGCGCCACCCCGGCCGAGCGCCCCCACCTGCGCACCCCCGACGGCGCCTACACCAACTGGTGACGGCTAGTCGAGGGCGGTGAGGCTGCCGTCCGCCACGTGGTCGGCGACGGCCTTGGGCAGCAGGTAGGCGGGGCCGCCGCCGGGCTGGTCGTGCCAGGAAACGGTCTGGCCGGCGAGGACGCGCAGTTCGCGTTCCACGCGGTAGCGCCGCGGGCCCTGCTGTTCCCGCTCCGGCCGCAGCGACATGGCGGCGAACTCAGTGCCGGCCGCGAAGGTCAGGTTGCCGGCGGGCGCGCCGTAGCGGACCAGCTCGCGCCCCGGCATCAGCACCGCGATGCGCTTCTCGGCGAGGAGGGTCAGCGGCGGCTCGCCGGGCAGCGGCTGGACCGGCCAGTCGTTCAGCGCCGCCGCGGTGTTGCGGTCCCTGGTCCCGCCGCGCAGGCCGAACGGGCTGATCGTCAGGCTGCCGAGCAGGAACGCGCCCGCGTCCCACAGCTGGGCGAACCGCTGCGGGCCACGTGGCTTGCCGCGCTCGTAGCCGGCGACCTGCCACTCGTCGCCGACCCGCTCGAGACACGTCGCGCCCTCGGCGGAGTCGAGCAGCCGGTAGACGGCGGGCAGCACGCCTGCCTCGCTCAGCTGCCGTTCGATGATCGCGAGGACCCGGCGGTCGCGGTCGGGCAGCGACGGCGGCGGTGGCGGCCCCGGGACCGGCGCCGGGAGCTCGCCGGTGAGCGCGAGGTAGGCGGCGTCCCTGGCCTCCCGGCCGACCTCCGGCAGCGCGAAGCCGTTGCGGCGGACGTGCTCGACGAGGTCGGGCTCGGGCGCGACGCCGTGCTTGGCGAGGTAGTGCGGGACCGACGCGGTCCACATCCACACGCCGTCCGTGTGATGGGCGGACGGGGTGTCCTGACCGCCGTCGGGGTCGAACAGGTCGGGCTCGAAGCCGCGGCCGCTCACGATCACCGGCGCGGTGTTCAGGTAGTCCAGCAGCCGCTGCCGTTCGGCGTCGGGCACGGGCGGCCGCTCGACCACCGGCCGACCGGTCTCGTCGCGGCGGTCGAAGATGCGGGCGCGACGGAACCGGCCGGCCACCTCGGCCGCCTGCCGCGCGTTCGGCAGCGCCGTCGTCATCCAGTCGGGGACGTGCTCGGCCGCTCGCGGGTACCGCTCCAGCTCGTCGAGCACGTCCCAGCGCGACGGCGCCTGGTGCCAGCGCGCCTCGTTCCGGTAGTCGATCGAGAGCCTGATCGGGTACTCGACGACGGTGCTGGCCGACGTCCACGTGCCGACGCCGTCGGTGTACATCCCGGCGCGCAGCCGCCGGTAGTACGGCGCCACCTCGCCCGGCGGCGTCCACTCGCGCAGCTGCCCGTCGATGCCGAGAACGTGCCCGACCACCTCCTCGTGGCCGCCGACGGCGTTGTACATCAGCCGGATCTGGTCGCGATCGGCCGGCGCGCCCGCCACCAGCAGGTCGGCGATCGCGCGGTGCAGGACGCGCTGCTCCTCGATGCCGGTGCGCCCGGATCCGTCCGGGGCCGGCGGGTCGTAGGCGTAGAAGACCTGGAACGCGCTCAGCGGGTCGACCGTGTAGCGGGCCGATCGCCACACGCCGCGCTGCTCGTCGCGCATCACCCCGCGCAACTCGGCGAAGTCGGTGGCGAGCCGCTCCGGCGGTGGCACGAGCCCGTCGGAGAAGTCGGACATGATCACGGTGAGGCCGACGTCCTGCATGCCGTCGTCGATGGTCGCGATCAGGTCCAGCCGCCGCCACCCCGGCGGCGCGACGTCGAGCAGGGTGCCGCCGATCCGCTGCAGCAGCTCGTCGTACCGTTGCTGCCGGGCGTCCATGGAGCTCGGGTCGGACATGGTCTGCTGCTCTCCTGGTTCGTTTCGTCACGTCCACGGCACGCGGTGCCGGAGGTCGGTCATCAGGTCCGCGAGCGACATCGCGCTATCGGGCGTGAGCGGTCCCGGCACGACGGCCATCAGCTCGGCCGGCTCGAACACGATGATCGCGGCGGCCGCACGAACGTCGGCGGCCAGCCAGGTCGTCAGCGGCGGGCGCAGCACCTGCCGGGCGAAGTCGGGCGCGTCGGTGCTGACGTGGAAGGCGGCGTCGAACGCCGGGTCGCCCACCTCGGTATCCGTGCGGAGCACGGTGGCCCACGAGAGCCGTTGCGGCGCCAGCCGCAGCTCCGGTCCGGGCGCCGGGCGGGGCACCAGCACCACCGTGTACTCGGGGGTGCGGGTCGAGACGCTCAGCGTGCTCCAGACCCGGCGAGGTGGCGGACGCCGCACCTGGAACGCCTGGAACGGCATGTCGCGCAGCGTTCCGTCGAGGTGGAAGTCCACGAGGACGATGCGGTCGCCGACGAGGTCGTTGATGCTGGGCGCCCGGGCCGGCAGGTTCGGTTCGGAGCGGCCGAACCGCATCCCGTTGCGCGCGGCGAAGTCGGCCAGCACCGCGGCGGTGCCTTCCAGCCTCTGCCGCTTGCGCACCCTGATCGGGACCAGGACCGCCAGCGCGATCACGAACGCCGCGCCGACCAGCAGCAGGGCGACCAGCCCTCCGTCGCTCATCCACGCTCCGCTTCGGCATACTCGTCGACGTCCAGTTCCGCGCGCGTCGTGCGGAGGAAGTCCAGCGTCCGCGCGTCGAGGTGCCAGCCCAGCAACTGGTGCTGCCCGGCGAGCTTCGTCAGGCCGTCGACCGATGGCGGCACCGCTTCCTCCTCGCCGTCGGGATGGTCGAAGATCCGGACGACCTGCAGCGTGCTGACCGACGGCCAGTCGTCGAGCTCCTGCAGCTCGGCCACGAGCGCGCCGATGCGTCCGGCGTGCTCCTCCAGCCGGGTCCACGACCCGGCCGAGCTGCGCGTCCACCGTCAGACCGGGCTCGCGGCAGACGACGCGCCACTTGTGGGCGGCCGGCCGGGGCGGCTCGGCCAGCCGGCTGCCGCGGACCAGCACGTCGTCCGGCTCGACCCCCAGCCGAGCCGTGATCTCCGTCGCCGGCAGGCGCGTCGAGGCCACGGCGAAGTAGGCGTATTGGAGGACACGCACCCGCGACAGCTTAGATGGCAGGGGTGCGCCTCCTAGGCTCGGCCGTAGCGAACGGCGTCCAGGTGGAGACAGGTCGGCCTTGGCAACGGCGACCCGGCCGTTTGCAATGAGCACCTATACGCACCGGCAGGTGGGTGGTGCGTAGAGGTGCTCATTGCAAAGGTGGCCGCACGGTGACTGTCGTGCGGCACCCGCGGCACCTTGGGACGCTAGTCGAGCGCCGTGACGACGGAGGCGACGTTGAACCAGACGCACGCGCCGATGACCAGGACGAACGTCAGCAGCCAGACGCCGCCGGGGACGGCCGACCGGCGGCCCATGAGGTAGGCGTCGGACTGCTGGACGCCGCGGCCGGTGGTGTGTGTCCGGACGACGGCCCACAGCCCGCGCACCGCGCCGACCGTCAGCAGCCAGGCGAACGCGTACACGACCACCGTGCACAGCCACTCGGACCCGTACCAGCCGACCAGTCCGAACGCGACCCCCGTCGTGAGCACGACGGCCACCGTCAGCCAGCTGCGGGACAGCAGGAACACCAGCGCGAGGCAGACCACCAGGACGCCGAGCGCCAGCCGGGCCCAGCCCTGCGTGGCCGCCCACACCAGCCCCCATCCGAGGACGGCCGGCGCCGGGTAGCCCCACCACATCGTCCACAACGTGCCGGGCGTGCTGTGTGACCAGAAGTTCGTCGCGCCGGACAGGTCGCCGCGCACCGTCACCCCGCGCAGCCGGAACCCGGCCGTCAACGCGGCGACGACGTGGCCCAGCTCGTGCACCAGCGTCACCGGGTACCCGGCCAGCCGCCAGGCCGGCCCGTACACCGCCAGCACCACGCCGGCCAGCGCGAACCCCAGCACGACGGACGACGGCATCGTCGCCAGCGTCTCGTCGACCCGCACGTCGGCGAACCAGTCGCGCACTCCGTCGGTGACCCCGCCGCTCGACTCCGCCATCACCGCCCGACCCTAACCCGCCCGCCACAGGTCGTCGAAGCCGTGGCAGAGGTCCGGCCGGAAGGCCAGCAGCGCCGGCCGAAGCTGGTGCGACGGCAGCCGGACCGGCGACCGCCCGCCGGCGACCGCGGCGCTCCACCGCTCCCGGCCGCGCGCCTCCAGGTCGTGCCGGTAGCTCAGGCGCAGCCGGATCGCCGGGTAGCGGACCAGCCGCCCGGTGCCGATGGCGTCCGGCCCCTCGTGCCTCGACGCCGTGACGTCGGCGCCCACCCCCGGGACCGGGACCGGCAGCCGCGCGTTCTCGTGGAGGTAGACGTCCACCACCCGGCGGCCGCGAGCCGGGGTGGCGAGGTCGAACGCGCGCCGCGTGACGGCGACCTGCACCCAGTCCCAGCTGACGCTCGTGCGGACGAGCGCCCGCGGCCGCCAGCGCCGCTTACGGACCAGCTCCAGCCCGTCGGCCGAGACCAGGATGCCGACGCCCGCCGTGAACCGGGGCAGCAGCCACAGCGAGGCCGGCAGTGTGATGCAGCAGAACAGCACCGGCACCAGCAACACCAGCGCGATCAGCGCTGCCGCCGCCGTCGGCAGGCCGAACGGGTCGTTCATCAGGTAGATGCCGCCGACCAGGACGGCGACCTGCACCACCATCGCGGCGAGCACGCGCGGCCACGACTCGCCGTGCTCCAGCCAGACCGGCCCGGCCGGACGGGGAACGTCCGGCGGCGCCGGTGCGGCCTCCCCCTCCGGCGGGGCGGCGACGTCCGTCAGCGGGACGGCGCGCGGCCCGGCCGCCTCCGGCGGCGTGAACCACTGGTCCACGCCGCTGCCGGCGTAGAACAGGTCCGGCCGCCACGCCGCCACCGCCTCGGCCACCTCGCGGGAGACCGGCTCGCCCAGCCGCAGCCGCGGCGCCGGGATCCGGACGCCGTCGATCTCGGTGTCCGCCTCGACGGCGACGTCGGTCGCGGCGAACGCGGGCAGGCCGGGCACCTCGCGGTCGAGGTACAGCTCGAGCAGCTCGCCGGGACCGGGCGCGTTGACGACCTGGACGCCGTCCCAGCCGATGCGGGCCCAGCCGCCCCGGTGCCACCACTTCGGGTGCTCGGTGACGAGCAGCCCGCCGCCGTCGACGACGATCTCCCGGCGCGCGGTGCTGCCCGGCAGCCGGTGCACCGTCCGCGCCGTCAGCACCACCAGCAGCACACCGAGCACCACGGTGCCGATCGCGAGGCCGCGGGTGTCGGAGTCCCACATCTCGCCCGGGTCCCACTCGCTCAGCCACCCCAGCGGGACGGCCAGCGTCAGCCAGACCATCGCCAGCAACAGCAGCCAGCCGGTCCGGGCGATGAGACCGGCGCCGTCCCCGGCGACCGGCACCGTCCGGGCGTCCTGCATCTGTACTCCTAGGGCTCGATCGGGCGCACCCGGTCGCGGTAGCGCTCCAGGATCATACGGTTGTGCGCGTCGCCCGCCGCGAGGTTGGCCGAGACGTACACCGGCGGCTGCTCCCCCCGTTCGAGCAGCCGCCGGCAGACCAGTTCGGTGAGGATCTGCGCCACCAGCACCCCGGTCAGCGACGACACCGCGCCGATCCGCACCCCGGGCGTCAGCTCGACGGCGGCGTCGCCCTCGGGCGCGCCGTTGTCGATGACGACGTCGGCGAGGTCGGCCAGCCGCGGCCCGTCCGTGCTCCGGGCTGCCGCCGACCGCGTGTGTGCCAGCGACGTGATCGCCACCAGGCCGTGCCCGCGGTCGCGCGCGAGCCGGGCCATCTCGACGACGGCGGCGTTGAGGCCGGAGTTCGACACGATGACGAAGACGTCCTCGGGCCGCGGCCGGGCCAGCGCGTAGATCCGCTCGGCCAGACCGGACTCGCGCTCGTAGGTGGGGTCGAGGATCGCCGCGGGGTCCTCGCCGCCGAACATCACCAGGTCCTTCACGGCGAGCATGCCGACGGGCACCAGCCCACCCGCGCGGCCGGCCAGCTCGAGCGTCACGATGCGCGAGTGGCCGGTCCCGAACGCCTGCAGCACGCCGCCGGCGGCGATCGACTCCGCCACCATCGACGCGGCCCGCTCGATCGCCGGCAGCTGGGTCTCGACGACGTGCTCGACCAGCCCGGCGGCGCGGGCGGCGTACTCGGATGCGGTCACGTGCTCTCCTCGGCGTGTGCGGCGGACCGCGCCAGCTCGGCGGCGGCGTCGGCGACCTGCTCGCCGCTGCCCGGCCGGACCGGGCTGACGAGCGTCTCGTACGTGGGGGGCGTGGCCAGGCTGGGCAGGTAGCCGAGGTAGCCGTTGGCGTAGCCGACGACGACCACGTCCGGCCCGGCGCCCGCGCGGATCGCCTCGCCGAGCTCCAGGAACAGCTCGCCCGGGATCGCCACCAGCGTGACCCCGCCGAGCCGGACCGCCTGGACGTCGACGTCGTACGGCTCGCCGCGGCGGTGGGCGGCGAGGTCGCGCGCGATGCGCCGGCCCTGCTCGAAGACCTGCCGGGTGCGTGCGTCGGCGGCGTCGGCGGCCGTGGCCCGGGTCGCGGCGCTCGCCTCGTCGGCGCTCTTCGGCGCCAGGCTGAGCCTCTGGGACAAGGGTGGGTGGACGGCGTCCGGGCCGGGCTCGCCGGCCGGTTCCAGCCGCAGGCCGCCGGCCACCAGCGCCGCGAGCCGGTCCAGTTCCGCGGCGCCGTGGCCGCGGCGGGTGTGCCGGGTGCTGATGTCGCCCGCGGCGCCGGTCGCCGCGACCACCCAGCGCCCCGGCGCCGCGAGTGCACGGCGGATCGCGCCGTTGAGGTCCGCGCTGACGTCGCTGTTGTCCGCGGGCAGCACGGTCGGGTGCACGGGCGTGACGGTGACGACGCCGGCGACGCCCGCCGCGGTCGTGACCACGAGCGCGTCGACCGGGACGGCGACCGGCTCCGCGTCGCCGGCGGTGCGGCGGCCGGCCAGGCCGTCGACGTCCGTCCGCGTGCTGATGAGCGACGCGTCCTGCTCGGCGGCGACGGCTTCCCCTGCCGCCGCGACCGCGGCCGCGAGCAGCCGCCGCCCGACGTCCGGCGGGGTCGGCGCACCGCCCGGCACGCAGCCGGCCTCCGGGCTCGCGTGCGTGTGCGTGGCGGCGACCCAGCAGGAGTCGATCGACAGCTCCCGCAAGGCCGCCCGGACCGAACCGGCGATGTCGGCGTTCACGCAGATCAGGTCGGCCACGACCAGCGCGAACCGGTGCCCGCCGGCGGCGAACGTCACGACGTGGACCTCCAGCGGGTCCAGCACCCCGCCGACCCCGTGCGACCGGTCCGCGTAGCCGCCCATCGGCTCGCCCGGCACCACCTCGAGGACCCGTACCCCGTGCCCGACCCTCACCCGTCGCCCCGCAGACGTTCCAGCACGCGCTCGTACGGCGCCGCGCCGCGCAGCAGCGTCAGGCCGCCGTCCAGCGGCGACCCAGCCGGCTCGACGAGGTCCAGGCCGCGCTCGCGCAGCCGGTCGGCCAGCTGCGCCCGGAGCTGCGGGCCGGCGTCGAGCAGCCGTCCTGACCACGAGACCCGCCGCCCCGCGTCCGGCTGCCGGGCCGCGGCGGACGCGGCCAGCGCGACGAGGTCGTCCACCGCCGCGTCGCAGACCGCCAGCGCGACGGGGTCGTGGGCGGCCGCTTCGACGACCACCGGCGCGAAGCCGGCGATCCGCGCGACCACGTGCGGGTCGCGGTAGAACCGCTGCAGCGCGGCCAGGTCGGTGCCGCCGACGGCGTCCGGGAACGGCTCGGTGAGTGCGGTGGCCGGGCCGACGCCGTCCAGCGCCGCCGTCGCTGCGCGCAGCCCGGCCAGGCCGATCGCGTACCCGCTGCCGCGGTCGCCGAGCGCTGGGCCCCAGCCGTCGACGCCGCTGTATGTGCCGCCGGCGCCCACGGCCAGGACGTTCGTGCCGGTGCCGACGCACAGCACGGTGCCGGGGCCGCTCAAGGCGCCCGCGTGCGCGAGATGGACGTCCTCGGCGACCAGGGCCGGGCCGCCCAGCAGCTCACCGAGCCGGAGGGCCAGCTCGCGCCGTGGTCCGGCCTCGCCGGGCAGCCCCGTCAGGCCCGCGATCACCCCGGCCACCCGATCCGGCAGTTCGAGCCCGGCGGCCGCCGCCCGGACGGCCGCGGCGATGCGCTCGACCCCGTCCTCGCCCGGCTGGTAGCTCATGCCCGGGCCGGTCCCCGTCTGACGGCGCTCGCCGTGACAGCGAGCAGCCGTAGCGCCGACTTGCCCCCGTCGATGCTGACGAACGTGTCGGGCGTGGCCACGAGCCCGACCGTAATACCGGTCTAGACCGCAGTCAATCCGTAGGATGTCCCCACTCTGGTCGAGCGAAGGAGCGCACCGTGCCGAGGCCGCGACACGAACCCGACGGTGTCGCGCCCGACGTGTTCACCGGCATCGGCCGGGCGAAGGGCGCGCACATCAAGGACGTGCTGGCCGCGCTGGTGCAGCGGTCCCGCGACGGCTCGCTGCTGCCGTCCGAGCGGGTGCTGGCCGAGCGGTTCGGGGTGGCCCGCATGACCGTCCGCGGCGCCATCGACGACCTCGTGGCCCGCGGCCTGGTCCGCCGGGTGTCCGGCCGCGGGACGTTCGTGCGGCGGCCGACCCTGACGCACTCGGAGATCTTCCGGTCGTTCAGCGAGGACATGCACGACCGCGGCATGACGCCCGGCTCGCGCGACTACCGGGCCCGCACCCGCCCGGCGACCCGCGACGTCGCCGACCGGCTCGGCGTCGAGCCGGGCACGCCGGTGCACTCGATCGAGCGCGTCCGCACCGCCGACGGCGTCCCGATGGCGCTGGAGCGGACCAACCTCCCGGCCGAGCGGTTCGCGCAGCTGCTCACGGTGATGAACCGCGACGAGTCGCTGTACGCCGTGCTGGCCCGGGTGTTCGGCGTGCGCCTGGAGTCGGCCGAGCAGACGGTGTCCATCGCGCGGCTGCGCCCGGCCGAAGCCAGGCGGCTGGAGGTCCCCGAGGACGAGGCCGCGTTCCTCATCGAGCGGGTCTCGCTCGACGCGATGGGCAATGTCGTCGAGTTCGGCCGGTCGCTCTACCGCGGCGACCGCTACGCCATCCAGATGCAGGTCAGCCGTCCGGCCGGCACGTGAGCGGCGCGGGCATGGACTACGCCGATCCGGCCGCCTGGCGCGAGCTGACCGACCGGCTGACCCGGCGGCACCCGCCCGAGCTGGGGCCGTGCGGGCGGGTCACCTGCGAGCCGGGCTGGCTGTGGCGGCCGGCGCTGACCGACCACGACCTGTGGCTGGTGCTCGGCGGCCGCGGCCGGGTCCGGCTGGGCGCCGACGAGCATCCGCTGCGGCCCGGCACCCTGCTGACGTACCGGCCCGGCGACGACGTCTTCGCCACTCAGGACCCGCAGGTCCGGCTGACCGTCGTCTACTGCCACGTCGCGTTCGTCGACCCGGCCGGCGGGCGGCCGGCCGACGTCGGCGACGAGTGGCTGCCGCCGCGCGTCCTCCAGCTCGGCGACCGGCACGGACCGCTCGGCGCCCAGCTGCAGCGGATCGTCGAGCTGTCCCGCGACCGGCACCCGCTCAGCACGCTGGAGATCCGGTCCCGGCTGCTGTCGGCGTTCGCCGAGATCTTCCGGCAGGACGCCTACCAGCGCGGTCACGCCGTCGCCGGCCTGGACCCGCGCGTCCGGACGGTCGTCGACCACGTCCTCGCCGACCCGGGCCGGCGGCTGTCGCTGACCGACGCGGCCGCGCTGGCGGGGCTGTCGCCGCACCGCTTCTCGCGGCTGTTCACCAGCGAGCAGGGCGTCAGCCTGCGCGAGTTCGTCCTGCAGACGCGGCTGGCCCGGGCCCGCAGCCTGCTGTCGGAGACGACGATGTCCGTCGGCGAGATCGCCCGCGCCCTCGGCTACGCCGACGTCGCCCTGTTCAGCCGCCAGTTCCGCCGCCGGTTCGGCGTCCCACCCACACGGGCCCGCGGATAGGTGCAAGGATCGGCGGGGTCGGGCCATGGAACCGGCCGGCCCGCACCGGCAGCATCGATGGACATGGCGACCATCAGCATCGACGCGGAGACCGGCGGCGACTACCCGGACTGGCTCTACGGCGCGGCCGAGCCGGTGCGCACGCTCCCCGGCCTCGCCCACGTCGGCGACGACGCGCCGGCGGCCTACTCGGCCGGCGGCTTCCTGGCGGTCGAGCGCGCCTTCGAGAGCGCCCGGATCGAGGACGCCCTCGACGGCCTACTCGCGCTCATGACCAGCACCGCGGACCTCGACCTGCAGTTCGAGGCGGGGACGCCCGACGACGCCGGCCCGGCGGTCCGGCTGGACCGGGTCCGGCGGCTCATGCGGTTCGTCGATCACGAGCCCCGCATCGGGGCGCTCGCCCACGACGACGCCATGCTCGACGTGGTCCGGCGCCTGCTCGGCGCCGAGGACGTCGTCCTGTTCCAGGACATGGCGCTGCTCAAGCCGCCCGGCGCCGGCCGGGAGAAGCCGTGGCACCAGGACAAGGCGTTCTTCCCCTACGCCGCCGACGCGCGCGTCGTCGGCGTGTGGATCGCGCTGGACGCGGCCACGCCCGCGAACGGCTGCATGCACGTCATCCCCGGCTCGCACCGGGACGGGCCGGTCGTGCACTTCCGCCGCCGCGACTGGCAGCTCTGCGACACCGACGTGCAGGTCAGGCGCGCGGCGACGGTGCCGCTGCCGCCGGGTGGCGCGCTGTTCTTCGACGGCCTGCTGCACCACGGCACGCCCGCCAACCGCACGGCGACCCGGCGGCGGGCGCTGCAGTTCCACTACACCGCGGCCGACACCGTACGGCTGGACGACGCTGCCCGGCTGGCGATCTTCGGCAGCGAGGGCAAGGACGTCAGCTGCTGACGAGGGGTCAGCCCTGCAGGCGCTCCAGGATCAGCTCGCGGGCCCGCTTGGCGTCGGCCTGACCCTTGGTCGACTTCATGATCGCGCCGATCAGCGCGCCGACGGCGCCGAGGTTGCCGCCGCGGATCTTCTCCGCGACGTCGGGCTGCGCGGCGATGGCGTCGTCGACGGCGGCGCCCAGTGCGGCGTCGTCGTTGACGAGCACCAGACCGCGCGCGGCCACGACCTCGTCAGGCGTCCCCTCGCCGGCCAGCACGCCCTCGACCACCTGGCGGGCCAGCTTGTCGTTGAGCGACCCGTCGGCGATCAGCGTCTCGACCCGGGCGACCTGGGCCGGCGTGATGCCGGCGTCCTCGAGCGCCTCGCCGCGTTCGTTGGCGACCCGGGCGACCTCGCCCAGCCACCACTTCTTCGCGCCGCCCGCGGACGCGCCCTCGGCCACCGTCTCGATGACCAGCGACAGCGCGCCTGCGTTGACGACGTCGCGCATCTCGAGGTCGGTGAAGCCCCAGTCGGCCTGCAGCCGGGCACGTCGGACCGACGGCGGCTCGGGCAGCGTGCCGCGCAGCTCGTCGACCCACTCACGCGACGGCGCGACCGGGACGAGGTCGGGCTCGGGGAAGTACCGGTAGTCCTCGGCCTCTTCCTTGACGCGGCCGGCGGTGGTCTCGCCGGTGTCCTCGTGCCAGTGCCGGGTCTCCTGGACGATGGTGCCGCCGGACGACAGCACCGAGGCCTGGCGGCGGATCTCGTAGGTGACCGCGCGCTCGACCGACCGCAGCGAGTTGACGTTCTTCGTCTCGGTGCGGGTGCCGAGCGGGTCGCCGGGCAGCCGCAGCGACACGTTGGCGTCGCACCTCAGCTGCCCGAGCTCCATGCGCGCCTCGGACACGCCCAGGGCCCGGATCAGCTCGCGCAGCTCGGTGACGTAGGCCCGTGCGACGGCCGGCGCGACGGCGGCCGGCACGTAGATCGGCTTGGTGACGATCTCGATCAGCGGGATGCCGGACCGGTTGTAGTCGAGCAGCGAGTGGCTGGCGCCGTGGATGCGGCCGGTGGCTCCGCCGACGTGCAGCGACTTGCCGGTGTCCTCCTCCATGTGCGCCCGCTCGATCTCGATGCGGTAGGTCTCGCCGCCGGCCACGACGTCGAGCCAGCCGTCGAACGCGATGGGCTCGTCGTACTGCGAGGTCTGGAAGTTCTTCGGCATGTCCGGATAGAAGTAGTTCTTCCGGGCGAACCGGCACCACTCGGCGATGCTGCAGTTCAGCGCCAGGCCGATGCGGATGGCCGACTCGACGGCGGTGCGGTTGACCACCGGCAGCGCGCCGGGCAGGCCCAGACAGACCGGGCAGACCTGCGAGTTCGGCTCGCCGCCGAACGTCGTCGAGCAGCCGCAGAACATCTTCGTGGCGGTGCCGAGCTCGACGTGCACTTCCATGCCCATGACGGGCTCGTACGTCGCGATGGCAGCGTCGAACGAGGGCAGCGCGGTGGTGACGGTCATTCGTCGCCCTTCAGCTCGACCAGAGGCTTGTTCTCCTCCTGCGACTCGCGGATCTCGCGCACGACGATCGCGATGGTGATGGCGACCGACAGGATGCTGAGGACGGCGTCGACCATGCGCAGCTTGTCGCCCTCGCGGCGCGCCTTGCCCAGGCTGCGCGCGGCGCCCACCGCTCCCAGCGCGCTGCCACCGAACTTGGCCAGGTATTTGACGTTCACTATCGGATCCCCTCCAACGCGGGTGCCTGCTCGAGCAACGTTCCCCCCCATTGCGAGGCGTATGCGCTCTCGACCGCCGCGCCGACGAGGTACAGGCGGTCGTCGGCCATGACCGGCGCCATGACGTGCAGGCCGACCGGCAGGCCGTCCTCGTCGGCCAGTCCGGCCGGGAACGACGCCGACGCGTTGCCGGCGAGGTTGCTCGGGATGGTGCACAGGTCGTTCATGTACATGGCCAGCGGATCGTCGACCTTCTCGCCGATGGGGAACGCCGTGGTCGGCGTCGTCGGCGACACCAGCACGTCGACCTGCGCGAACGCGGCCTCGAAGTCGCGCGCGATGAGCGTGCGGACCTTCTGCGCCTGGCCGTAGTAGGCGTCGTAGTAGCCCGACGACAGCGCGTACGTGCCGAGCATGATGCGCCGCTTCGCCTCGGCGCCGAAGCCGGTGCCGCGGGTGAGGCTCATGACCTCTTCGGCGCTGCGGGTGCCGTCGTCGCCGACGCGCAGGCCGAAGCGCATGGCGTCGAACCGGGCCAGGTTCGACGACACCTCGCTGGGCAGGATCAGGTAGTACGCGGCCAGGCCGTAGGTGAAGTGCGGGCAGGAGACCTCGACGACCTCGGCGCCCAGCTTCGACAGCAGCGCGACGGCGTCGTTGAACCTCGCCTCGACGCCGGCCTGGTAGCCCTCACCGCCCAGCTCCTTGACGACGCCGACGCGCAGGCCGGTGAGGTCGCCCTCGGCACCGCGCCGGGCCGCCGCGACGACGTCGGGCACCGGCTGGGCGATGCTGGTGGAGTCCATCGGGTCGTGGCCGGCGATGACGGTGTGCAGCAGCGCGGCGTCGAGCACCGTCCGGGCGCACGGCCCGGCCTGGTCGAGGCTGGACGCGCAGGCGATGAGGCCGTAGCGGCTGACCCCGCCGTAGGTCGGCTTGACGCCGACGGTGCCGGTGACGGCAGCCGGCTGGCGGATCGAGCCGCCGGTGTCGGTGCCGATGGCCAAGGGCGCCTCGAACGCGGCCAGCGCGGCGGCGGACCCGCCGCCGGAGCCGCCCGGGATGCGGGTGAGGTCCCACGGGTTGCGCGTGGTGCCGAACGCCGAGTTCTCCGTCGACGAGCCCATCGCGAACTCGTCGAGGTTGGTCTTGCCCAGGATCACGATGCCGGCGTCGCGCAGCCGCTGCGTCACCGTCGCGTCGTACGGCGGGCGCCAGCCCTCGAGCAGCCGCGACCCCGCCGTGGTCGGCATGTCGGACGTCGTCATGACGTCCTTCAGCGCCAGCGGGACGCCGGCCAGCGGGCCTAGGGTCTCGCCCGCCGCGCGCTTCTGGTCGACGGCCTCGGCCGCGGCCAGCGCGCCGTCGGTGTTGACGTGCAGGAACGCATGCACGCCCGCCTCGGCGGTGCCGTCGACCTCGGCGATGCGGTCGAGGTGCGCCTGCGCGACCTCGACGGCGCTGACCTCGCCTTGGTGGATGGCGGTCGCGAGCTCGGCCGCCGTCTTGCGGGTGAGGCCGCTCATGCCTCCTCCCCCAGGATCTGCGGCACCCGGAACCGGCCGTCCTCGGCGGCGGGCGCTTGGGCCAGGACGGCCTCGGCGGGCAGGCAGGCGCGCGGTTCGTCCTCGCGGAACACGTTCGTCAGCGGCAACGCGTGCGAGGTCGGCGGGATGTCGTCGGCCGCGACCTCGGTGACCTGCGCGACCGCACCGAGGATCTGGTCGAGCTGGCCGGCCAGATGGTCCAGCTCGTCGGGGGCGAGGTCGAGGCGAGCGAGGTGCGCGAGGTGCGCGACCTCCTCGCGGCTGATCGAGGGCATGGCGAACTCCATGGTCGGGGAACGGTCCGATCCTATGGCGACGGCCGCGCTGCTCGCTCGCCAGGTTCGATGTTGAGTATTGCAACCTCGGGCGTCCCCCTGCTGCCTATTCTCTTGGCCGCGCACCCGCGCCTCAAGCGGACTATGGAGGCGCTTCGCGCCGACGGGACCGCTTGACCCGCGGGCCCGCGGCCTAAGAACTGGCAGCTATCAGGGGGACGGGGAAGAACCGGGCACAGCCCGCACCCGATATGCACCGTTCGCCGGACCCTGCAGCGTCGACGTCCTGGGTGTGAGGCGCGTCCTGGGTCTCACGCGCGCCGAACACCCGTTTCGAGCCCGGAAACGCGCCTCACACCCAGGACGCGCGTCAGACCCAGGTTGGTGAGTGCCGGGTCCTGGTCTGCCGTCACGTCCTGGTTCCCAGTCACGCCGCGAGCCCCGAATCCGCCATTTCGCGTTACGGCAGACCACGACGTCACACCAGACCAGGACCCGCACCGTCGTCCTCGATGGCCAGGACCGTCTTCGATGGCAGAAACCGTCCTCGCGCCCCATCGAAGTCGGTCGCCGCTATCGAAGACGACAGCCGGCATCGACGCCCGACCCGTCGCCACACTCCCCCCGTCCCCCTGATAGCTGCCAGTTCTTAGACCGCGAGGGTGCGGGTCAAGTCCAAGCCCGGAAGCACAGCGAAGAAACACCACAGAGGCGCGGACTTGAGGCGCACCCTCGCGGCTAAGAAAATGGGCAGCAGGGGGACGCCCAACTCGGCAACCCCCAGCGAACTCACGGCTCGAACCGATAACCCATGCTCGGCTCGGTGATCAGGTGCACCGGATGCGCCGGATCCGGCTCCAGATTGCGCCGCAGCTGAGCCGCGTAGACCCGCAGATACCCCGTCTCCTTCGAATACGCCGGCCCCCAGACCTCCTGCAGCAGCTGCTGCCGTGACACCAGCCGCCCAGCATTGCGGACCAGCACCTCCAGCAGGTGCCACTCGGTCGGGGTCAACCGCACGTCAGAACCGGACCGCGACACCTTCTTCCGGGCGAGGTCGATCTCCAACTCGCCCGCACGAACGACGGCGGCCCCCTCGGCGACGGGCAGGGAGCGGCGCCAGGCGGCGCGCAGGCGGGCAAGCAGTTCCTCCATGTCGAACGGCTTGGTGACGTAGTCGTCGGCGCCGGCATCCAGCGCGCGCACCTTGTCCGCCGAGTCCTGCCGCGCGGACAGCACGATGATCGGCACGCTGGTCCAGCCGCGCAGCCCGGCGATCACCTCGATGCCGCTGAGGTCGGGCAGGCCGAGGTCGAGCACGACGACGTCGGGGTGGCGGTGGGCGGCGGCCTCCAGCGCGCCCCGTCCGTCGGCGGCGGTGACGACCTCCCAGCCGCGCGCCTTCAGGTTGATCGCCAGCGCCCGGGTCAGCGCCGGGACGTCGTCGACGACGAGGACGCGCGGCCCGGTCACGCCTCACCTGCCGAAAGCGGGAGGCGCAGCACCATCGTCAGCCCGCCGCCGGGCGTGTCGTCGGCGGTGAGCGTGCCGCCGAGCGCCTCGACGAAGCCGCGCGCCACCGCCAGCCCGAGCCCGACCGAGCCGCCCGCGCCCGTACCCGAGCCCGAGCCACCGTCGCCGAGACGCTGGAACGGCCGGAACATCGAGCCCTTGTCGGCCTCGTTCACGCCGGGGCCGCGGTCGGTCACACGGATCTCCACCTCGGACCGCACGACCGCCGCCGACACCGTCACCGGCTCGCCGGCCGGCGAGTACCGCACCGCGTTCTCCACGATGTTCGCCAGCGCCCGCTCCAACAGCCCGGCGTCGGTCGTCAGCAGCGGCAGCGACTCGGGCACGTCCAGCTGCACAGACTCGGCCGGCACCGACGAGACCGCCCTCGGCACCACCTCGTCCAGCGCCGCGGGGCGGGTCACGGGGCGGACGGTGTCGGTCTCCAGCCGGGACAGGTCGAGCAGGTTGTCGATCAGCCGCTCCAGCGAGTCGGTCGCCTGGCCGACGGTGGCCAGCAGCTCCGCCTGGTCCCCCGGGTCGAACACCACCTCGTCCTGGCTCAGGCTGGTGACGCCGGCCTTGATCGCGGCCAGCGGGGTGCGCAGGTCGTGCGAGACGGCGGCCAGCAGGGCGGTGCGTATCGCGTCGCCCTCCTCGAGGCGGCGGGCGTCCTGCGCCTGCTCGCGCAGCCGCTCCCGCTCGAGCACGACGGTGGCCTGTGCGGCGAACGCCTCCAGCACCCGCCGGTCGCCGGCCTCGAGCACCGGCCCGCGCAGCGCGAGCGCCAGCGTGTCCGAGATCATCACCTCCGACGAGCCCTCCTCCGGCGACGAGCACGGCCGGCCGCCGGCGCACTCGACCGTCGTCCACAGCTCGTGCGGGTCGTGCCGTTCCAGCAACGTCACCGACTCCATCCCGAAGCGTTCCCGCAGCCGTTCCAGGATCGCCAGGACGGTGTTCTCGCCCCGCAGCACCGAACCGGCCAGCGCGCTCAGCGTCTCGGCCTCGGCACCGGCCCGCGCGGCCTGGATCGTCCGTCGCGCCGCGAGGTCGACGACCGACGCCACCCCGACGGCGACCAGCACGAATACCAGCAGCGCGAACGCGTTCTGCGGGTCGGCGATGGTCCACTCGTAGTACGGCGGGGTGAGGAACCAGTTGAGCAGCAGGCTGCCGAAGACGGCGACCGTCACCGCCGGCCACAGCCCGCCGATCAGCGCGACGCCGACGGTCAGCGACAGGAACATCATGATGTCGATCGGCAGCTCGTGGATCTCGCGCAGCGCCACCAGCGCCCCGGTCAGCGCGATCGGCCCGAGCAGCGCCACCACCCAGGCCAGCATCCGCCGGTTCCGGCTGAGCACCTCCGCCCGCTGCGGCAGCGTGCCCTGCCCGGCCCGCTCGTGGGTGACGACGTGCACGTCGATCGGCCCGGACTCGCGGACGACCCGGGCGCCGACGCCCTCGCGCAGCGACAGCTGCCAGCGCGGCCGCCGGCTCACGCCGACGACGACGAGCGCCGCGTTGACGCCGCGGGCGAAGTCGAGGATCGCCTCGGCGACGTCCTCGCCGACGACCTGGTGGAACGTCCCGCCGAGCGTCTCGGTCAGCGCGCGCTGCTTCTCCAGCGCGCCCGGCGGGGCGCCGGTGAGGCCGTCGCTGCGGGAGACGTGGACGGCGATCAGCTCACCGCCGGCGCCCCGGTTGACGATGCGGGCGGCCCGGCGCAGCAGCGTCTCGCCCTCAGGTCCGCCGGTCAGCGCGACGACGGCCCGCTCGCGGGTGTGCCACGGCGCCTCGATGCCCTCGTCGACGCGGTACTTCTCCAGTGCGTCGTCGACCCGGTCGGCCAGCCAGAGCAGCGCCAGCTCGCGCAGCGCCGTCAGGTTCCCGACCCGGAAGTAGTTCGCCAGCGCCGCGTCGACCTTCTCCGCCGCGTAGACGTTGCCGTGCGCGAGCCGCCGGCGCAGCGCCTCCGGCGACATGTCGACCAGCTCGATCTGGTCGGCCCGGCGGACCACCTCGTCCGGGATGGTCTCGCGCTGCGTCACGCCGGTGATCGACGCGACGACGTCGTTGAGCGACTCCAGGTGCTGGATGTTGATGGTCGTGATGACGTCGATGCCGGCGGCCAGCAGGTCGTCGACGTCCTGCCACCGCTTGGCGTTCTTCGAGCCGGGCACGTTGGTGTGCGCCAGCTCGTCGATCAGCGCGACCTGCGGGCGGCGGTGCAGGATCGCGTCGAGGTCCATCTCCTCGAACTCGGTGCCGCGGTAGGTGACGGTGCGGCGCGGGATCACCTCGATGTCCTCGAGCAGCTCGGCGGTGTGCGGCCGGGCGTGCGTCTCGACCAGCCCGGCGACGACGTCGGTGCCGCGAGACGCCCGCCGGTGTCCCTCCGAGAGCATGTCGAACGTCTTCCCGACGCCGGGCGCGGCACCGAGGTAGACCCGCAGTCGTCCACGTGTCATGAGCCGCCGAGATCCTCCAGGGCGAGGTTCAGCTCGAGCACGTTGACCCGCTCGCCGCCCAGGAAGCCGAGGGTCCGGCCCTGGGTGTGGTCGTCGACGAGGCCCGCGACGGTGTCGACGTCCAGGCCGCGCGCGTCGGCCACCCGGTCGACCTGGATGTCCGCGTACTCCGGGGAGATGTGCGGGTCCAGACCGCTGCCCGACGCGGTGAGCGCGTCGGCCGGCACGTCGGCCGGGTCGATGCCCTCCTCCTCGGCCACCGCCGCCCGCCGCTCCTCGACGGCGGCCAGCAGGTCGGCGCTCTCCGGGCCCAGGTTCGAGCCGCTGGAGGAGAGCGTGTCGTATCCGTCACCGGCCGCCGACGGGCGGGAGTGGAACCACTCCTCGCCGTCGAAGGTCTGCCCGATCAGCGACGAGCCGACGGTCTCACCGTCGCGCTCGATGACCGAGCCGTCGGCCTGGTCGCCGAAGGCCAGCTGCGAGACGCCGGTGACGGCCAGCGGGTAGGCGATACCGAGGATGACGGTGAACAGGAGCAGGACACGCAGCCCGGCCCAGCTCTGCCGCATCAGTCCAACGAGATTCACAGCAATTCACACTCCACTAGAGGCCGGGGAAGGCCGACACCACGAGGTCGACGAGTTTGATGCCGATGAACGGCACGACGATGCCGCCCAGCCCGTAGACCAGGGCGTTGCGTTGCAGCATCGCCGCTGCCGACAACGGCCGGTACCGGACGCCGCGCAGCGCCAGCGGGATCAGCGCCACGATGATCAGGGCGTTGAAGATGACCGCGGACAGGATCGCCGAGCGCGGCGAGGACAGCGCCATGATGTTCAGCGTGTCCAGCTGCGGGTACACCGCAGCGAACATCGCCGGGATGATGGCGAAGTACTTCGCGACGTCGTTGGCGATCGAGAACGTGGTCAGCGCGCCCCGGGTGATCAGCAACTGCTTGCCGATCTCGACGATCTCGATGAGCTTCGTCGGGTCCGAGTCGAGGTCGACCATGTTGCCGGCCTCTTTGGCCGCCGAGGTGCCGGTGTTCATCGCCACGCCGACGTCGGCCTGGGCCAGCGCGGGCGCGTCGTTGGTGCCGTCACCGGTCATCGCGACCAGCCGGCCACCGGCCTGCTCGCGCTTGATCAGCGCCATCTTGTCCTCGGGCTTGGCCTCGGCGAGGAAGTCGTCGACGCCGGCCTGCTCCGCGATCGCCTTGGCCGTGACCGGGTTGTCGCCGGTGACCATGACGGTGCGGATGCCCATCGCGCGCAGCTCGTCGAACCGCTCGCGCATGCCCTGCTTGACGACGTCGGCCAGGTGGATGACGCCGAGGATGCGCGCCTCTGCGTCGCGCAGCTCGGCCACCACCAGCGGGGTGCCGCCGGCCGCCGCGACCCCGTCGACCAGAGCGTCGACGGCGATGTCCGGGCGGCCGCCGTGGTCGCGGACCCAGGCCAGGACGGCGCCCGCGGCGCCCTTGCGGACCTGGTGGCCGTCGGCGAGGTCGACGCCGGACATCCGGGTCTGCGCGGTGAACTCGACGAACGTCGCGCCCGGCAGCTCGCCGGTGTGCCGCTCGCGCAGCCCGTACCGCTGCTTCGCCAGGACGACGACGGAGCGGCCCTCGGGCGTCTGGTCGGCGAGGCTGGCCAGCTGCGCGGCGTCGGCGAGAGCGTTCTCGTCGACGCCGTCGACCGGCATCAGCTCGACCGCCTGCCGGTTGCCGAACGTGATGGTGCCGGTCTTGTCCAGCAGCAGCACGTTGACGTCGCCGGCGGCCTCGACCGCGCGTCCCGACATCGCCAGCACGTTGCGCTGCACCAGCCGGTCCATCCCGGCGATGCCGATGGCCGACAGCAGCGCGCCGATCGTCGTGGGGATGAGGCAGACCAGCAGGGCCACCAGCACCACCATCGACTGCAGCTCGCCGGAGTAGTCGGCGAACGGCTGCAGCGTCACCACGGCGAGCAGGAACACGATCGTCAGGCTCGCCAGCAGGATGTTCAGCGCGATCTCGTTCGGCGTCTTCTGCCGCGACGCGCCCTCGACCATCGCGATCATCCGGTCGACGAAGCTCTCGCCCGGCTTCGCGGTGATCTTGACGACGATGCGGTCGGACAGCACCTTGGTGCCGCCGGTGACGGCGCTGCGGTCACCGCCGGACTCGCGGATGACCGGCGCCGACTCGCCCGTGATGGCGGACTCGTCGACACTGGCCACGCCCTCGACGACGTCACCGTCGCCGGGGATGACCTCGCCGGCCTCGACGACCACGAGGTCGCCCAGCTTGAGGTCGGAGCTGCTGATGACCTCCTCCCGCGCGTCGAGCCCGCCGGCCAGCTTGCGAGCCGGCGTCTCCTGCTTGGTCGCGCGCAGCGTGGCGGCCTGCGCCCGGCCGCGCCCCTCGGCGACGGCCTCGGCCAGGTTGGCGAAGATCACGGTGATCCACAGCCAGATGGCGATCCACCACGAGAACGAGCTCGGGTCGGTGATGGCCAGCACGGTCGTGAAGACCGCGCCGATCTCGACCACGAACATCACCGGGGACTTGACCATCCGCCGCGGGTCGAGCTTGCGGACGGCGTCCGGCAGCGACGACACCAGCAGCTTCGGGTCGAACAGGCCGGCGCCGATCCGGCTGCCGGACTGATCCGGCTGGGTGGGAACGGCTTCCTCGAGGGCCACTGATTGCTCCAGGTCGGGACTGAGGTTGCTCATGCCAGCGCCACCGCGATGGGCCCGAGCGCCAGCGCCGGGAAGAACGTCAGGCCGGCGACGATGACCACCGTGGCCGAGTGCAGCCCGACGAACAGCGGGCGGTGCGTCGGCAGCGTCCCGGCGGTCACCGGGGTGGGCGTCTGCCGGGCCAGTGCGCCGGCCAGCGCGAGCACCAGCACGATCGTCATGAACCGGCCGACCAGCATGGCCAGGCCCAGCGCCGTGTTGTAGTAATCCGTGTTGGCCGTCAGGCCGGCGAACGCGCTGCCGTTGTTGTTGGCGCCGGACGCGAACGCGTACAGGATCTCGGACAGCCCCTGTGGACCGTCATTGAGCAGCGACGCTCTGGTGGTGTCGAACGATGCCGCGATGGCCGCGCCGATGAGCAGCGCGAACGGCATCGCCAGGATGTACAGGGCGACCATCGAGATCTCGTAGCGGCCGATCTTCTTGCCCAGGTACTCCGGCGTCCGCCCGACCATCAGACCGGCCAGGAAGACGGCGAGGATGGCCAGCACGACCATGCCGTAGAGACCACTGCCCACACCACCGGGCGAGACCTCGCCCAGCATCATGTTGAGCATGACCACGCCGCCGCCGGCTCCGGTGTAGCTGCCGTGCATGGAGTTGACGGCGCCGGTGGAGGTGCCGGTGGTCGAGTTCGCGAACAAGGCCGACGCCCAGACGTCGAACCGGACCTCCTTGCCCTCGAACGACGACCCGACCGCCTGTGTAACGGTGCCGGCGTGGTTGACCTCGGCCGCGGTGACCGCGACCAGCGCGGCACCCCACAGCACGGCCATCGCCGCGAGCACCGCATAGCCCTGGCGCTTGTCCTTCACCAGGACGCCGTACGCGCGGGGCAGCGCGACCGGGATCATCAGCAGCAGGAGGATCTCCAGCAGGTTGGTGAACGCGTTCGGGTTCTCGAACGGGTGCGCGGAGTTGACGTTGAAGAAGCCGCCGCCGTTGGTGCCCAGCAGCTTGATGGCCTCCTGCGAGGCCACCGGCCCGCCGAGCATCGACTGCACCGCGCCGGTCAGCGTCGTGAACTCGCGCGTGTCGTGGAAGTTCTGGATGACACCGCCGGCCACCAGCACCAGCGCGAACAGGAACGCGATCGGCAGCAGGATGCGGATGACGCCGCGGGTGAGGTCGACCCAGAAGTTGCCGAGCCGGTCGGTGCGGTGCCGCGTCAACCCGCGGATCAGGGCGATCGCGACCGCGAGACCGACGCCCGCGGACAGGAAGTTCTGGACGGCGAGGCCGGCCATCTGCGCGGTGTAGCCGAGCGTGGCCTCACCGGCGTAGGACTGCCAGTTCGTGTTCGCGACGAACGACGTCGCGGTGTTGAAGGCCAGGTCCGGCGCCATGCCGTCGAAGCCGAGCGACATCGGCAGCACGTCCTGCAGCCGCAGGATCGCGTAGAGCAGCAGCACGGAGACCGCGGAGAAGCCCAGCACCGAGAGCAGGTACGTGCTCCAGCGCTGGTCCGCTTCGGGGTCGACCCGGACGATCCGATAGAAGGCGCGTTCCACGGCGAGGTGCTTGGTCGACGTGAACACGCGCGCCATGTAGTCGCCCAGTGGCCGGAAGACCACGGCGAGCAGGACGAGGAGAAGAGCGATCTGCAGCAGACCCGCTGCGGTGGCACTCATCAGAAGCGCTCCGGGAAGAGCAGCGCCGCCAGCAGGTAGCCGACGAGCAGCACGGCCACGATCAGGCCGACGACGTTCTCGGCGGTCACGGACGGACCTCCCGAGCGGTCGGCGCCTCGGCGGCGGCGTCGGACGGTGTGGCGTCGGCGTCGATGCCGTGCCGCCGCCCCAGCCGGTCTACGCCTGCACCGAGGAGGGCCATCACGACGAAGAAGAGCACCGTGAGGCCGATGAAGGCGACGTCTTGCATGGACACCCCTGAGGGAAGCTCAGGCCCCGCCGATCGGGGCCAGCGTAGGTACACAACCACCTGAAGGCGCTGGTCGCGCGGTGGTTAGCGGCCTCTTAGCGGGTGCGGGCGGTTGTCTTCACACCTCGTTAGCGCCGGCGCCGGGGTGGGGCTGTCCCCACCCCCGAGAGTGGAGCAGGCATCGCTGTGCCGGCGGCCGTCGCGGACCAGGCTGGGAGAGTGCCTTCCACCGCTGCGCCGGCCCGGTTCGCGACCGTGCTCGGCCTGGCCGCGGTGGCGCTCGTCGTCGCCCTGCACTGGATGCTGCCGGTGACCGATCCGCAGACCGGGCGGGTGACGACTGCGGCAGCGGCGGCCGTCGTGCTCGCGGCGCCGCTCGGGCTGCTCGCGGCCGGGATCGCGGGGCTCACCGGGACCGGCGGGCTGCCGGCCGTCGCGCGGGCGGCGCTGCCGTTCGCCGTCGTCGCGCTGCCGCTGACCGACGGCGCGGACCGGCTGCTGTGGCTGCCCGCGGCGCTGGTCGCGCTGACGGCGGGCCGGCCGACGCTGGTCCGGCTGCACGCGCGCTGGCGCGGCGCGGAACTGGCGGCGACGGTGGCCGCGGCGGTGGCCGCCGACCTCGCCGGCTCGCCGGTGGCGACGGTCGCGGCCGTGTGGCTGGGCGCCTACCAGACCGGCGTCCTCGTCCGGGCCGGCACGCTGGACCGGCTGCGCCCGGGCCATGCCCTGACGGCGGCCCTGGCGGGCACGGCGGTCGGCGCGAGCGGCCTGGTGCTGTCGGCGTTGTCCGGCGAGGACGGCGCAGCGTTGCCGTCGGCCGCGGTGCTGCTCGGGTTCACGGCGGCGCAGCTGGGACTGGCGCTGGCCGCGCGCCCGCTGATCGACCGGTGGACGGACGTCAGGCCCGTGGCCGGCGGGCTGGCCTGGCTGGCGCCGCGGCTGGTCACCGCCTATCTGTGGCAGCTGCCCGCGGTGGCGCTGGTGGCCGCCGTCACCGTCCGGGTCGCCGGGTACGTGCCGCCGACGACGTTCGACCAACGGTGGCGGTCGGACCTGCCGTGGTGGCTGCTCTGGTCCGCGATCACGCTGGTCCTGGCGGTGCACCTCATCGGCCGGGTGGGGACAGCCCTACCTCGCACTCACCGGGTGTCCGGCTCGTCTACCCTGCAACCACAAGGAAGGCTGGAGGCATGAACACGCAGATCACCGACCGGCCGCGGGCCGGCTGGCGGCAGGTCCCCCGCGACCTCGCGTACCTGCTGCCCGGGCTCCCCATCGCCATCGCCTCCTTCACCATCATGGTGACCGGATTCGCCCTCGGCGCCGGGCTGTTCGTGCTGGCGTTCCTCGGGCTGATCGTGTGGATCGCCATGCTCGGCACCGCCCGCGGCTTCGCCGTCGCCGAGCGCGCCCGGGTCGCCCTCATGGAAGACCGCCCGGTCGGTCCCGCCTACCACCGGCCCGCCTCGGGCAAGGGGCTGGGCCGGCTGTTCAGCTACCTGCGCGACCCGCTGGCCTGGCGCGAGTGGGGCTTCGGCATCCTCATCCTGCCGATCCGCTGCTTCACCTGGAGCATGACGGTCGCGTGGACGTCCGCCGCGCTGGGCGGCACCTCGTACGTGCTGTGGGAGTGGGCGCTGCCGCGCGACAACGACGACAACGAGACGCTGGCCGAGCTGATCGGCCTCGGCGACGGCCGGCTGGCCGACGTCGCCCTGAACACCGGCATCGGCGTGGTCTTCCTCGTCACCCTGCCGTACCTGCTGCGCGCCTTCGCGCTCACCGAGTCGTCGCTGGCATGGGCCATGCTGACGAACGAGAACGCGGCGCTGCGGGCCCGGGCCGACGAGCTGAGCCGCAGCCGCACGGCCGTCGTGCAGGCCGAGGCCGACACGCTGCGCCGGGTCGAGCGCGACATCCACGACGGCCCGCAGCAGCGCCTCGTCCGGCTCACCATGGACCTCGAGTCCGCCCAGCGCCGCTTCGACGACGACCCCGACGCCGCCCGCCCGCTGCTCGAGGGCGCCGTCACGCAGACCAAGGAGGCGCTGGCCGAGCTGCGCGCCGTCTCCCGCGGCATCGCCCCGCCCATCCTCACCGACCGCGGCCTGCCTGCGGCCCTGGCCGCCGCGACCGCCCGGTGCCCCGTCCCGACCACGCTCGACGTCGGCCAGGACCTCGCCGAGCGGCTGCCGTCGGCCGTCGAGAACGCGGCCTACTTCGTGGTCACCGAGTCGCTGACGAACGTCGCCAAGCACTCGCAGGCGACGCAGTGCGCCGTGTCCGTCATCCGGGTCGGCGACGTGCTGCACGTCCAGATCGCCGACAACGGCCGCGGCGGGGCGCACCTGGGCAAAGGCCACGGCCTGGCCGGACTCGCCGACCGGCTGGCCGGCGTCGACGGCCGCCTCGACGTCGTCAGCCCGCCCAGCGGCGGCACCACCGTCACCGCCGAACTGCCCATCCAGGCCGCGAGCACTGCGCGATGAGCGACGACGCACCTCGGCCCCGGGTGACCTGGCGGCAGATCGGCCGAGACCTCGGCTATCTGCTGCCGGGCATGCCCATCGCCGTCGCCTCCTTCACCCTGATGATCGTCGGCTTCTCCGTCGGCGTCGGCCTGATCGTGCTGGCCTTCGTCGGGCTGTTCATCCTGATGGCGATGCTGCTGACGGCCCGCGGGTTCGCCCGGGCCGAACGGGCACGCGTCGGCTGGATGGAGCGGCGCGAGGTCGGGCCGGTGTACTACCAGCCGCGCCGTGAAAGCGGTCTGTCCCGGGTGCTGGAGGTCATGCGCGACCGCCAGTCGTGGCGGGACTGGCTGTTCAACGTGCTCATCCTGCCGGTCCGGGTGTTCACCTGGTCGGTCACGATGGTCTGGCTGGGCCTGACCATCGGGCTGTCGCCGCTGATCGTGCTGTCCTGGGTCATCGCCGGTGGCGGCGGGTTCCGCGGGCTGCCGCTGGCGTTGGCACACATCCTGCGCGGCATCGCGGTGCTGGAGTCGTCGCTGGCCTGGGGGCTGCTGACGAACGAGACGGCCGCGCTGCGGGCCCGCACCGAGGAGCTCAGCCGCAGCCGTCAGTCCGTCGTCGCCGCCGAGGCCGAGATGCTGCGCCGGGTCGAGCGCGACATCCACGACGGACCGCAGCAGCGCCTCGTCCGCCTCACCATGGACCTCGAGTCCGCCCAGCGCCGCTTCGACGACGACCCGCAGGCCGCGCGTCCCCTCGTCGAAGAGGCCGTGCTGCAGACCAAGGAGGCGCTGGCCGAGCTGCGCGCCGTCTCGCGCGGCATCGCCCCGCCCATCCTCACCGACCGTGGGTTGCCCGCCGCGTTGGCCGCCGCGACCGCTCGCTGCCCGGTGCCGACCACTCTCGACGTCGACCTTCTCGACGGGGAGCGGCTGCCGCCCGCGATCGAGAACGCCGCCTACTTCGTGGTCACCGAGTCGCTGACGAACGTCGCCAAGCACGCCGACGCCTCCGCCTGCGCCGTGTCCGTCATCCGCTCCGGCGACGCCCTCCACGTCCAGATCATCGACGACGGCCGCGGCGGCGCCCACGTGGGCAAGGGCCATGGCCTCGCCGGCCTCGCCGACCGCCTGGCCGGTGTCGACGGCCGCCTCGACGTCGCCAGCCCACCCGGTGCCGGCACCACCGTCGCCGCCGAGCTCCCGCTCCCGCCCGCGGAGTGACGCCAGTTCGGCGGGGGGTCGCCGAGTTGGCCGTCCCCCTGCTGCCCATTTTCTTAGCCGCGCACCCGCGCCTCAAGCGGACTATTTGGGCGCTTCGCGCCGGCGATGACCGCTTGACCCACGGGCACACGGCCTAAGAACGGGCAGCTATCAGGGGGACGGGGAAGAACCGGGCACAGCCCGATCTCAGTAGGTCGCCGGATGCCCGCAGAACGGGCGGATACCCGAATTTCCGGCGAGTGCGGGCCTGATCCGGGCAGTACGCGCCGGAAATTCGGGTATCCGCCGGTTTCACCAGCACGACGGCGTGACCTCACCCGCGGCAGGACCGCACCCGGCACCGAACCGGCCGCCATCCGGTCCTCACGCGGGTGAGGTACTCCCCACCCGAGTGAGGACCGTCGCCACACTCCCCCCGTCCCCCTGATAGCTGCCAGTACTTAGACCGCGAGGGCGCGGGTCAAGTCCAAGCCCCCAACCACCGCGAACAATGAACAGCAGAGGCGCGGACTTGAGGCGCACCCTCGCGGCTAAGAAAATGGGCAGCAGGGGGACGCCCAACTAGGCAACAACCTCAGCGAACCGGACCCAACCCGGCGATCGTCACCGACAACAGCCGCTCGAACGAGTCGGGCGCGGCTTCGGCGGCGACCCCGAGCCCGTGGCCGAGGAGCAGCAGGTCGCGCGGCTCCAGGTCGACCCGGACGACGCCCGCCTCCTGCGCCGGCACCAGGACGGCCGCCGCCGCGTCGCGCATGAGCCGCTTGCACAGGGCGTAGGTCTCCGAGTCCTGGTCGATCGCCGCCTTCAGCGCGGCGCCGAGGCCGCGGTCCTGCGACACGTAGAGGACCTCCTCGCGCAGCCAGGCGGCCAGGGCGTCCAGCGGCGGCAGCTCGGCTGCCAGCTCCGAGGCACGCCGGTTGAGCCGTTCGACGTCGGCGCGGTAGACGGCCTCGATGAGGGCCTCGCGGCCGGCGAAGTGGCGGTAGAGGGTGCCGGGGCCGACCTCGGCGCGGCGGGCGATGTCGTCGAGCGGTGCGACGGGGCCGTGCTCGGCGAACGCGTCGCGGGCGGCCGTGACGATGCGCTCGTGGTTGCGGCGTGCGTCGGCGCGCATCGGCCGGGACGTCGTCATCGGCCCCCCTCGCAAGCTATCCGGACAATCTCTCCGGTTACTCTTGTCAAACCGGAGAAGCTCTCCATATGCTAGCTCGTGTCGAAGCGGAGACTCTGTCCGCTTATTCCACACCTCGATCCCGGGAGCATCTTCGTGCCTGGATCCACCCTGCTCGCCCCCAGCACCGCCGAGCCCACGACCGGGCCGCACCGGCCCGGACTGGTGCTCACCGCACTGCTGACCTGCCAGTTGATGATCATCCTCGACGTCACGGTGATGAACGTGGCGCTCCCCCGCATCCGCGACGACCTCGGCTTCTCGGCCACCGGGCTGTCGTGGGTGATGAGCTCGTACACGCTGGTCTTCGGCGGCCTGCTGCTGCTCGGCGGCCGCGCCGGCGACCTGCTCGGACGGCGGCGGCTGCTGATCGCCGGCGTCACCGTGTTCACCGTCGCCTCGCTGGCCGGCGGGTTCGCGGACTCCCCGGCGACGCTGGTCGCCGCCCGCATCGCGCAGGGTCTGGGCGCGGCGATGGCCGGCCCGAGCACGCTCGCGCTGCTGGCGACGTCGTTCACCGACCCACGGGCGCGCATGCGGGCGCTCGCGCTGTTCTCCGGCATGGCCAGCGCCGGGTTCGCGGTCGGCCTGATCGCCGGCGGGCTGCTCACCGAGTGGCTGTCGTGGCGGTCGGTGCTGTTCATCAACGTGCCGGTCGGCGCGCTGATCGTCGTGCTGGCGCTGCTGTACGTGCCCGAGCCGGCCCGGCACCCGGCGCGACTGGACCTGCTCGGCGCGGCGACGGGGTCGGCCGGCATCGCGGCGCTGGTCTACGGCTTCATCCGCGCGGCCTCGGACGGCTGGGGCGACGGACTCACCGCCGGCTCGCTCGTGGCCGGCGTCGTCCTGCTGGCGACGTTCCTGCTGGTGGAGGCGCGGACGGCGGAGCCGCTGCTGCCGCTGCGGCTGTTCGCCGACCGCAACCGCGCGGCGGCGTTCGTCAACTTCCTGCTCGGCCCGATGGCCGGCATGTCGATGTTCTTCTTTCTCACCCAGTACCTGCAGGACGTGCACGGCTACGGCGCGCTGGCCACCGGCGTCGCGTTCCTGCCGATGGCGCTGGTGCTGTTCACGACGACACGCTTCATCGCCGTTCTGCTGCCCCGGTTCGGACCGAAGCCGCTGGCGCTGACCGGCGCGGTGCTGATGAGCACCGGCATCGCGCTGTTGAGCCGCTTGGACGTGGACAGCGCCTACGCCGCCGGGCTGCTGCCGTCGATGCTGCTCATGGGCCTCGGCATGGGGCTCGCGATCGCGCCGCTGAACGTCGTCGTCATGACCAGCGTCCCGCCCGCCGACGCGGGTGCGGCCGGCGGCGTGCTGCAGACGATGCAGCAGGCCGGCGCCACGCTGGGACTGGCGATCCTGGTGACGGTCTTCGGCGCGAGCTCCCGCGACGCGGCCGCGGCGGGCGCGGCGCCGGACCAGGTGCTGGTGGCCGGCATGACGGACGCGTTCGTGGCGGGCGCGCTGATCGCGGCGACGGCGGTACTGGTGGCCCTGACGTTCCGCAGCCAGCGCCGCGCGGACCCGGTGTGAGTCAGGGGGCGGCGGCGTCGGGGGCCGGGGCCGGCTCGATGGCCAGGACGACGGCGGGCAGCAGGGGGTGCGGGACGTGCGGCATGCGTGCGGTGCGCCGGCGGGCGCGAGCCGCGGCCAGCAGCCGGACGAACAGCCACGCCGCCGCCATGACGGCCGCCGCCACGACCGGGGCGACCAGGATGACGGCGCGGAAGAGGAACACCACCGGCAGCGCCTCACCGAGGCCGGCGCCAGCCAGCATGAGGGCGCCGATCAGCGCGGTCTCGGCCGAGCCTATGCCGGCCGGGGTCGGGGTGGCGGCGGACAGCGCGGTGCCGGCGAGGTACGCGGCCATGCCGACGCCGATGCTGATCTCGACGCCGAAGCCGGCCGCGGCCAGCGCGAAGCCGGTCGCCAGGCAGGCCGCGGCGGTCAGCTGGGCGCCCAGCGCGGCGAGCGCCAGGATCGGCCGGGCCCGCACCGATGCCACGACGTCGCGTGCCGTCGCCCGCACCCGCTGCAGCTTGGTCTGCTCGGCCGGCAGCACCGTCACCGGCACCGGGTCGGGCACCGCGCGGGCGGCGCGCCGAGCGGCCAGCCGGCGGACCAGCAGCCGCACCACGACCACCACCAGCGTCGCCACCACGACGACGGTGAGCAGCCCGCTCCAGCCCTCGCGCAGCCAGGCGACGCCGAGCAGCAGCCCGGAGCCGTGCGCCAGCGCGCCCGCCACCGCCCACAGCGCGATGACGCCCGCGGCCGCCGTGTGCGAGGCGCCGCCGCGGCACAGGGCCGCGCCGAACACCCCGGCGGCACCGACGCCGGCCGGGACGACCCGGTTGGCCACCGTGCCGCCGATGTGCGCCGTCGCCGCGCCGGACCACGTCAGGTAGCCGGCCGCGATGGCCCGCTTGCCGGCGATGGACGCCGTCGTCGCGAGGATCCAGAAGACCGCGACCAGCAGCGGCACCCACGGGTTGCTGCGCATCGCCGAGATGAGGTTGGGAAGTACCGAGGGCAGGATGACGAGGCCCACGACCACCAGGATCGCGAGCACGGCCAAGAGACCGACAACCCGGCGAGTGCTGCCGAACATCGCACGCCGCCGGGCCTGTGTGGTGGTCCGTTCCTCGATCGCCACGTCCCTATAGTGACCTACCGAAACGTCCATAGTCTGTAGTAGAGGCGTACAACTGGCATCGATTCGCCCTCTCACCAGCGCACTTGACACGGAAAGTTCGTCAGCCGACGCGCCGGAGCCAGGTGAAACCGGTGTTCTCGCCGAGGCAGGTCTGCAGGATCACGTCGCACCGGTCGCCGCAGGTCCACTGCTCGGCCGGCCCGAGCTGCGACGCCCGGCCCGGCGCGATCACCCGGTCGACGACCTCGTACAGACCGGCCTGCTCGCCGGTGAGCTGCACGTACGACTGCATCGGCAGCTCGTTCCACCAGGCGTTGCCGAGGAAGTCGTGTCCGACGACGAACACGCCGGCGTCCACCGACGTGTAGTGGCAGCCGACGCCGTGCGGCAGCGCGTCGACCTCGGCCTGGGTGGCGCACGAGCCCACCGGGATCGTCGCCGCCTCGATCGCCGTCACCGTCACGTCGGTGCTGGTCACCGGGAGGTAGCGGGTGCCGCCCGGGTACACGGCGCGGTAGGCGGTGGACGTCGTGGGCGCGACGGTGGTGGTCGCGGCGCCCTCGGCCGACGTCGTCAGCGTCGTCACCACGGCCCACGCGCCGTCGACGAGTGCCTGCACCTGCACGTCGCCGATGATCGGGACGTCCTCGGTGTTGTGCCAGCCGATCGTCAGCACCGAGCCGCCGCCGGCCACCACCTGCGCGGGCGCCGCGGACAGCGTCAGCGCCGACTCCAGCCGCGTCTCGGCGATGACGGCGACCTCCGCGGACACCTGCGGGGCGAGCTCGTCGCTGCCGGGGTAGGCGAGCCGGTAGATCGCCGACGTCGCCACCGTCACGCTGGTCGAGGCCCGGCCGGTCGACGTGGTCAGCTCGGCGACGGTGACCCAGCTGGCGCCCTCGGCGCGCTGCAGCAGGACGACGCCGTCGACGCCGTAGCCGTCGGTGTCGATCCAGGTCGCGGTGAACACCTCGGTCGCGCCGGGGTCGGTGAGCCCGGGCGCGGTGAGGTACAGCTCGGTCGGCTTCGGCCCGGCCGGCGCGCCGGGTTCGGTCTCCGGCGGAGCGGCGGGTGGTTCGGCGGGCGTGGACGGCGTGGGCGTCGGCGCGGCCGGCCCGGACGGCGTGGGCGCGGGGACCGGCGCGTCCGTCCCGCCCGTCTCGGCGCCGGTTGCCGGCCCGTCCGGCGCGGACGGGTCGGCGGTCAGCGGCGTCGGCACGGGTGCGACGGCGCCGTCGGCGGTGTGCGCCGTCACCGGATGCGCGGCGGACGGCACGTCGGGCAGCGGCGGGCGGTCGTTCGAGGAGACGTAGAACGCGACGGCCGCGGCCACGGTCAGGATCGCGAGCACGGCGCCGAGGGCACGGTTCACGGCTGCTCACCTCCGGTGGGATCCGTGGGGGTGTCGGTGGGCGGGCCGATGGACGGCCCGGTCGGGGTGGGCGACGGCGTGTCCGTCGGCGTGGGCGTCTCGGAGGCCGTCGGCGACGGGTCGGGCTCCTCGGTCGGCGGCGGGCCGACCGCCACCACGAGCGTCACCGTCGACCCGAGCCGCAGGCTGGTCCCCGCGACCGGCTGCACGCCGAGCACCGTCCCGGGCGCCTGGCCGGCCGCCTCGGACGGCGACTCCTCGACGGTGAACCCGGCGTCCTGCACGCGGGCTCGCGCGTCGCCGATGCCGAGGCCCGTCACGTCGGGGACCACCTGGTTGCCGCTGGCCAGCGTCAGCGTGACGACGGCGCCCGGCTCGAGCGCCGCCCCCGCGGCGGGGTCGCTGGCCAGAACGGTGTCCGCGGGCCGCGCGGAGTCCTCGCGCCGCAGCTCGCCGAGCGCCAGCCCGGCCCCGTCGAGCAGCCCGCGCGCCTCGGCGAGGGTGGCGCCGTCCAGCTGCGGCACCGCGACCGACGGGCGCGCCTGCGGCCCGCCGGACACGACGATCAGCACCGTGGACTCCTCGGGCACCGACTCGCCCGCCGCCGGGTCGGTCCGCACGACCAGCCCGGCCGCGACGGTGTCGTGCGGCTCGGTCCGGACGCTGCCGTCGCGCAGGCCGGCGGTGTCCAGTGCCTGCTGGGCGGCCTCGGCGGTCTGGCCGGCGACGTCGGGGACGGTGACGGAGGCGGCCGCGGGTTGCTCCGGCCCGGCGAACAGCCAGAGCAGCAGCGCGACCAGCCCGGCCAGCGTCATCACCAGCAGCGTGACGGGCCAGAGCACGGACCGCCGCTCCGGCGGCTCCGGCGGGCGCGGCGCGACCATCGGTTGCGCCTGGACGATGCGGGCCGGCTCCTGCCGCCGCCGCTCGGCCAGCTCGCGGGCCATCGGGACCGGCACCGACGCCGGGCCGGCCGGGCGCCGCACCGGCGCGAACGTCGTCGTCGTCGAGACCCGCGGGATCACCTGGGTGGTGCTGTGGTCCGGCCCGGCGGCCCGCAGCTCGCCGGCCACCCGGAGCACCTCGGCGCGCAGCTCGCCCGCCGTCGCCGGGCGGTCCCCCGGCCGCTTGGCCAGCGTCCGCACCAGCAGCGCGTCCAGCACCGCCGGCACCCCCGGCAGCCGCGACGACGCCAGCGGCACCACCGCGGTCACGTGCATCAGCGCGACGTCGCGCACCTCGTCGGCGACGTACGGCGGACCGCCGGTGACCAGCGCGAACAGCAGGCAGCCGACGGCGTACAGGTCGCTGCGGCGGTCGACCCGCAGGCCCTGCGCCTGCTCCGGCGACACGTAGGAGACGCTGCCGTGGACGACCTCGGACTCGCCGCTCTGCTCGCCGACCGCCGCGATGCCGAAGTCGAGCACCTTGACCGCGCCGTCGTCGGTGATCATGACGTTGCCCGGGCTGATGTCGCGGTGCACGACGCCGCGCAGGTGGGCGTGCTCGAGCGCGCCCAGCACGTGCGCCGTCAGCTCCAGCGCGTCGACGGGATCCAGCGGCGGCATCGCGCCACTGCTCAGCAACGTGCGGACGGTCCGGCCGCGGATCCGCTCCATCGCGATCCAACAGATCAAGGACCGCCCGGCCGGGCCTTCTACCTCGTCCGACCCAACGTCGTGCACCGTCACGATGCCCGGGTGGCTCAGCATGGCCGCCGCGGTCGCCTCGACCTGGAACGCCGCCTGCGCCGAGGCGTCGGCGGCGAGGTCGGGCCGCAACACCTTGACGGCGACCGGCCGGCCCAGCCGGGTGTCGCGGCCGGCGAACACCGTCGCCGATCCGCCCGTGCCCAGGATCTCGCCCACCTCGAACCGGCCGCCGAGCACGGTGCCCGGCGGGACCAGCGGCGGGATGGCGAGGTCGTGGGTGGTCATGGTCAGCTCCAGCTGGCGCGGGCGTAGCCGTTGGCGGTCTCGAGCACCTTCGCGGCGTACTCCGTCGATCGGTTGTAGGTGAGGACGGCGTGCTGCCAGTCGGCGCCGTCGCTGAGGTCGCCGCCGTCGGCGCACAGGTAGCGCCCGGCCGCCAGCGCGACGTCGTCGAGGTTGTGGACGTCGCTGACGCCGTCGCCGTTCCCGTCGGCGCCCCACCGGCTCCACGTCGACGGGATGAACTGCATGGGGCCGACGGCGCGGTCCCACTCGGTGTCGCCGTCCAGCTCGCCGCCGTCGGTGTCGCCGATGGCCGCGACCCCCTCGCCGCCGTCGAGCGGGATGCCGATGATCGGGTCGGCGGTGCGGCCGTCCTCCCGGACGTGGGTGCCGCCGAACGTGCCGTGGTGCGACTCGACGGCGCCGACGCCGGCCAGCGTCGGCCAGCCCAGCCGGCACTCCGGCTGCTCGTCGGCCAGCCGCAGCGCGGCCGCGGCGTACGAGACCAACGCGCGGGCCGGGATGCCCGTCCGCCCGCCGACGTCGAGCGCCCACTCCGGCGAGACGCCCAGGACCGACGCGTTGTCAGCCGCCACGGCCTCCGCCTGCGTGCCGTCCGCCGGCGGCTCGCCGACGACGCCGTCCGTCACCGCCGGGGCGACGACCAGCGGCCGCTCGGCGCCGTCGGGCACGGTCCGGGACACGGTGAGGACCAGCCCGGCGACGGCGACGATCGCCAGCGCCGAGAGGATCGTCGTACCGCGCCCCGGGCCGGTCACCCGAACCGCCCGTGCACGTAGTCGCTGGTCCGCTCGTCCTGCGGGTTCTCGAACATCACCGACGTCGGCCCGTGCTCGACGATGACGCCCGGCGTGCCGTGCGAGGCGAGGAAGAACGCGCACCGGTCGGACACGCGAGCCGCCTGCTGCATGTTGTGCGTGACGATGACGATCGTCACCTCGGACACCAGCTCCGCGATCGTCTCCTCGATCCGCCGCGTCGACGTCGGGTCCAGCGCCGAGCACGGCTCGTCCATCAGCAGCACCCGCGGCTGGATGGCCAGCGACCGGGCGATGCACAGACGCTGCTGCTGGCCGCCGGAGAGCGCGCCGCCGGGCTGGCGGAGGCGGTCGCGGACCTCCTTCCACAAGCCGGCCTTCGTCAGGCACGTCTCGACGAGGTCGTCCCGGCTCCGCTTCGACGTGCGCAGCCCGGTCAGCTTCAGCCCGGCCACGACGTTGTCGTAGATCGACATCGCCGGGAACGGGTTCGGCTTCTGGAACACCATCCCGATCTGCCGCCGCGCGTCGGTCAGCCGCCGGTTCGGCGCGTAGATGTCCTGCCCGTCCAGCATGACCTCCCCCGCCAGCGACGCCGACGGGATCAGCTCGTGCATGCGGTTGAGGATCCGCAGGAACGTCGACTTGCCGCACCCGGACGGCCCGATCAGCGCCGTGACCTCGCCGGCGCGCATGGACAGCGAGACCCGGTCCAGCACCTTGTGGGTGCCGAACCAGGCCGAGATCGACCGCGCGTCCAGCCCGGCCAGCGACGCGACGTTCTGCGCCGCATCACTCGGCGACGGACGGCTCGCGTGGACGGCGGGCAGGGCGGTGGTGTGGTCGGCCTGTGCGGTCATCGGGTGTCCTTCTCGTTGTCGGTCGTTCTAGAGCAGATTCGGTAGCAGCCGGGCGACCTGGTCGGCGGTCGTCAACCCGAACGCGGCGATGACGGGGATGCCGACCACCCAGGCCTGCCAGTGGCCGAGACGGTTGCGGGCCCAGACGGTGCCGGCGACCGCCAGCAGCAGTCCCTGGCCGAGCAGCACCAGCGGGTACCACGCGTCTTCGTCGGTGGCCATGGTCTGCTCGCTGAGCGGCAGGCTGGGCGTGGTCAGCGATCGCGGCGGCGCCGGGTGCGCGTCCGACACCAGCTCGGCGTCGACCCGCAGCACGCCCGACGGCAGCAGGGGCCGCCCGTCGGACGTGACCAGGGTCAGCCGGCCCTCTCCCTCCGCCGCCGGCTGCGGCAGCGGGTCACCCTCGCGGCGCACCCCGATGACGCGGTAGACGTGTTCGCCCTGTCCCGTGACGGCGGTGATCTGGTCGCCGGCGCTCAACGTGTTGATGCGGCTGAAGGGCCCGCCGTAGGTGGTCCGGCGGCCCATGACCACGCTGGTGCCCTGCTGACCGGGCAGCACGGTGTCGCGCCGGTGCCCCGGCCCGGACCGCATGACGTCGGACGTCGTGCCCTCGAACACCACCTCGCTCACGCCGAGCGCCGGGATCTCCAGCAGAGCGACCGGGGTGCCCAACGCCATCAGCCGGTCGGGTGCCTCCTCCTGGGTCTCCTCGCCTGGCGGACCGACCTCGGGCAGCTCCGGCGGCGCGAGCTGCCCGACCGGCGCGACGGCGTTGGCGAGGTCCGCGCGGAAGTCGGCGTACGCGGTCTGCTGGTCGCGGTCGTGCTGGATCTGCGACAACAGCACGACGTGCACGATGAAGCCCAGCGCCACGATCGCGAGGATCTGCAACGCCACGGCCGGGACGTACGCGGCGGCCGACGGAACGCGGGTGCGCTTGCGCTGCCCGGGCCGTGGGGTGGCCTGGCCGGACGGTGGCACGCCGCCGCGCCCACCGCCCTCTCCGTCCCCGGGCGGGTCACCGGGAACGGAGGGAGGCGGCGGCGCGGCGACCGGCGGCACGCGCTCGGGCTCCGGCGCGCCACCATGGACCGGGCCGGGATCGGCCGGCTCGGTCCTGTCCGTGGTGCCTGGCGGCATCAGCGTCGTCATGTACCGCTCTTTCGCATCTCGGGCCCGGTGACGCTCAGGTCACCGTGCGTGCTGCTCATGAGGGCGTCGCGAACCGATGTCTTCGCCCGCTTGAACGCCAGATGGACATCCAGGTGAACAGCCGTCGTGCCGCGGTCCTCCAGGGAACCCGCGGCACGGCGCTCGCTGTTCTTCGTCATCGATGCGTCCATGTCCTGTCAGCCGTTGGGGAACGCCCGCAGCGTCTCGAGGATCGCGCCGCAGCCACTTCCCAGCGAGCCGAAGCCGTGGAGCGTGATCGTCGGCTGCCCATTGGTGGTCGCGGTGCACACACGGGAGCTCGCGCCGTTGAACGCGATGCGCAGGAGGGAGTCGGTGCCGCCCGTGCGAACCTGGTTATACGACATGACGTTGTAGAGCTGCCGTGTGATCGGGAACGCCGAGTTGAACACCTCGTTGCCGGGCGTGGCCTCGGTGTACGGCGCCACACCGTTGTTGTTGTGCAGGTCCGCGCCGTTGCGACGGTCCGGAACGCCGGGCAGCCCGTTCCCCTGAGCGATCCACTGGGCGATCGAGTACGGGCCGATCGCGTTCGGGTCGGCCCCGAGCAGCGAACCGTCGTGCTCCTGGAACGGCACGCCGCCGATCGAGTCGTGCACCCACGCCGGCAGCGTGGTGGCGTTGATCTGCATCTGCTCGGCCCAGAGCTGACGCGTCTCCGAGCCGGACTGCGGAACCAGCAGCGTGATGTTCACGTCCGGCGTGTAGGTGGTGCCACCCACCGTCACGGAAGCTCCGTCGCGGTAGAGCGTGCGCAACTGGTCCAGCGTGAACTGGTCAGCGTTGATGGCGCTGGTCGGACCGGTCGCGGTCGTCACGCCGTCCAGCGCGAACGGCACGTACACGAGCTGACCGGTCAGGCTGGCGTTGGTGCCCGGACCGCTGGACGAACGCGCGAAGTCGAAGACGTCCGATCCCACGGGTACCGGGTGCTGGTCGCCCGGGGGCACCGGTGCGGCGACGCCCAGCGAGCGGCGCAAGGCGTTCACGCCTTCGACGGATCCGCTCGGCCGGTTCACCGTGATCCCCTTGACGACGATCGGGTCCGGGCCGAACGAGTGCCACGACGTCAGCAGGCCACCGGATGCTTCCGAGATGCCTTGCATCACCTGCTCGGTGATGGCCGCGCCCGCGCCGTGCCGCACACCGTTGGGTGGCGGATCGGCATGTGCCGACCCGGTCAGTGCGCCGGTCGCCAGAACGACGAGGCCCAACGCCGCGGCTGCCCTCCGGCCGAACCTTCTCGTTGTCATCGCTCCTCCGTCAATCTCGTGGTGTCAGCCGTTGGGGAAGGCCCGCAGGGACTCGAGCACCGCGCCGCAGCCGCTCCCGAGCGAGGCGAAGCCGTAAAGCTCGATGGTCGAGACGAACGTCCCCGACCCGGCCGGATGCTCGGTCGTCGAGGTGCACGACCGCGAGGTCGGGCCGTTGAACGCGACGCGCAACGAGGCGTCGGTGCCACCGGTGCGGACCTCGTTGTAGGCCGCGACGTTGTAGACCTGCCGGGTCACCGGAAAGACGGGGTTGAGCACCTCGTTGCCCGGCGTCGCCTCGGTGTACGGCTGAATGCGGTTGATCGCATGGAGATCGACGCCTTCCCGGCGGTCGACGACCCCGGGCAGTCCGTTCCCCTGGCCGATCCATGACGCGACCGAGAACGGCCCTATCGCCCTCGAGTTCCCCTCCAGCAGCGTGCCGTCGTTCTCCTGGAACGGCAGCGTGGCGATCTGGTCGTGCACCCACGCCGGCAGCGTGGTGGCGCTGATCTGCATCTGGTCGGCCCAGAACTGGCGCAGACCGGAGCCGGACTGCGGGATCAGCAGTGCGATGTTGACGTCCGGCGTGTAGGTCGTGCCGCCCACGGTGACCGAGTCGCCGTCACGGTAAAGCGTGCGCAGATCCGCCAGCGTGAAGTCGTCAGCCGGGATGGTGCTTGCCGGACCCGTCGCCATCGCTACGGCGTCCAGCGCGAACGGCACGTACACGAGCTGGCCGGTCGAGCTGGCGTTGCTGCCCGGGCCACTGGACGAACGCGCCCAGTCGAACGCATCCGCACCCAGCGGCACCGGCTGAGTCGCCCACGGGGTGTTGACGTTGGTGCCGCGCGAGCGACGCAGCGCAGCAAGCCCTTCCAGGGAGCCGTTCGGCCGGGTGACGGTGACGCCGGGCTTCGGCGTGATGGAGCTGTGGATGCTCGGCGACGCGTGCCATGACTCGATAAGCCGCCGGACGCAGCCGCGATGCTCTGCAGCACGTCCTGGGTGGTGTCCGAGCCGGCGCCCACGCGGATCCCCTCCGGCGGTGGATCGGCCTGGGCCGGGCCACTGAGCGCACCGACGGCCAGCGCCGCCGCGCAAAGATTGACGGCGACCGTTCTTGTGATGAGCTTCATCATGTCCTCTCAGTGGCCCGGACGGCCGTCAGGAGCCAGCGGCGTCGTCGAAGGTCAGCAGCTCGTCGCGTCGGCTGCGGCGGACGAACGCGTAGCCCGCGCTGACCGCGGCCAGGCCCAGGAGCAGCGCCGGCCCGACGATGAAGGCGCCGGTCTGCGCGAGGTTGCCGGACGGGTTGGCGTTCCCGCCGGCGGTGCCACCGGCAGCGCCAGCGGTGCCGTCGTCAGTCCCGCCGGCCGCGCCGGTGTCGTCGCCGTTCTCGGTGCCGTTCTCCTCGCCGGTCTCGGTGCCGTTCTCCTCGCCCGTCTCGCCGGCCAGCTGGAACGGCCACTCGAGCGTCTGGCCGGCGCCGGCGAAGTCGAGCTGGTGCTGACCCGGCTCCATCGCGGTCGCGGTGAACTCCGTCACCACGGACCCCTCGTCGTCGGCCGGGATCGGGTCGCCGAGCACCTCCTCGGTGTCGGTGCCCGCGTCGAGCGTGACGGTGACCTCTTCCTCCGCCTGGAAGCCGGGGGCGGTGAGCGTCACGACCTGGCCGTCCTGCAGCACCGGGTTGTCGCCGAGCGGGTTGCCGTCCGCGTCGACGGCAGTCACCTGCGGACCGGTGTCGCCCACCGTGTACGGCACCGAGGTCGAGGTGGACGCCGTGAACGCCGCCGGGTCGGTCGGCGAGAAGGACGCGGTCAGCGACAGCTCGCCCTCGGGCAGCTCCGTCGTGGTCAGCTCCGCGGTTCCCGACTCGACCGGCACGGCCTCGCCGACGGTCTCGGTGCCGGCCCGGAACTGCACCGTGCCCGCGGCTTCACCCGGCGCAACCGTTGCCGTCATCGTCACCTCGGCGCCCGCCTCGACCGGGCTTTCCGGCGCCACGGTCAACGTCGTGGTGGTCTGCACCGCCGCCGGGTCGTTCACGGTCAGCGGGATCCCGGCGGCCGTCTGCGACTCGGCGAACTCGTTGGGGTCCTCGGGGCTGAACGCCGCAGTCAGGACGTACTCGCCGGCGTCGAGATCGTCCAATGCGATCGTTGCGGTCCCGGACGAGACGTCGGCCTCGCCGAGCGACACGGGCTCGTCGAGGTCCGGGTGGCTGTCGAAGAACTCGACCGAACCAGTCGCCTCCGACGGGTCCATCGTCGCGGTGAGCTCGACCTCGGTGCCGGCCTCAACGTCAGTGACCGGCTCGTCATCGACGGTGGCATCCAGGGTCACACTCGTCTGCGTCGCCGAGGGCGGCTCCGCGGTGATCTGCCAGCTGAGATCGTTGAATGTCAGCCATGCGGAGAACGCGGCGACGGTGTTCGCGTTGGTCGCCGGAAGGTCGGTGTGACAGAACGCCAGGATCTCATAGCTCCCCGGCTCCTGGAACGCGGGATGACCGATGAATGAGCCCCACACAAAGGCAACGAACGGATCCCCGAAGAGCCCCTCGGCAAATGGAGGTCCCACGTCCTCACTCGCCCCGTAGGTCACGTTGCCTTCGAATGTCCGGTCGGACTGATCGGCAATGACCGCCGCGGTCATGCTGATGTGGCCGTCCGGACACGCCTCCGGCGCGGTGAGCTTGGTCCACCCGATGACCGTCGCTTCGGCGATCAGTCCGCTGCTTGGGTCAGCTGTCAACCTCGGCAGAGGGGGTTCTTCGGAGGCGTCGGCCGCACCGAACGGACCGGCGACGACGAACGCCATCACCAGCATCAGCGCAGCGGCCACCGCCAACATCCACCGAGTACCGGGCCGCGCCACGGTCGTCGTAGTCCTCATCGAACGGCTCCTCAATCCTTGATCGGGTCAGATGTGCTCGTATGCTCCGACGCGGCCGGGCGCGCCTGGTGGGCGAGCCCGACCTCGTCGGAGCTAGTGCTGTTCAGTTGCCGGCATCAGCCGTTGGGGAAGGCCCGCAGCGTCTCGAGGATCGCGCCACAGCCGCTCCCGAGGGAGCCGAAGCCGTAGGTCGTGATCGTCAGCTGGCCGCCGGTGGTCGCCGTGCACGCACGGGAGTTGGGGCCGTTGAACGCGGTGCGCAGGGTGGCGTCGGTGCCGCCGGTGCGAACCTCGTCGTAGGACACGATGTTGTAGACCTGCCGGGTGATCGGGAAGGCCGTGTTGAGCACCTCGTTGCCCGGGGTGGCCTCGGTGTACGGCGCCACACCGTTGATGTTGTGCAGGTCCGCGCCGTTGCGACGGTCCGGCACGCCGGCCAGGCTGTTGCCCTGGGCGATCCATTGGGCGATCGAGTACGGGCCGATCGCATTCGGGTTCGCCGCGAGCAGCGAGCCGTCGTGCTCCTGGAACGGGGCCCCGCCGATGTTGTCGTGCACCCACGCCGGCAGCGTGGTGGCGTTGATCTGCATCTGGTCGGCCCAGAACTGGCGCGTGCCCGAGCCGGACTGCGGGATGAGCAGCGTGATGTTCACGTCCGGCGTGTAGGTGGTGCCGCCGACCGTCACCGAGGCGCCATCGCGGTAGAGCGTGCGCAGCTGCGCCAGGGTGAACTGGTCAGCGTCGATGGTGCTGCTCGGGCCGGTCGCCGTGGTGACGGCGTCCAGCGCGAACGGCACGTACACGAGCTGACCGGTCAGGCTGGCGTTGGTGCCCGGGCCGCTGGACGAACGCGCGAAGTCGAAGACGTCCGAGCCGAGCGGAACCGGCTGGGTCGCCCACGGCGTGTTGACGTTGGTGCCGCGCGAGCGACGCAGCGCGTCCCGGCCCTCGCTCGAGCCGTTCGGCCGGGTGACCGTGAAGCCGGGCTTGGGCGTGATGGAGCTGTGGACGTTCGGCGACGCGTGCCACGACTCCAGCAGACCACCGGACGCGACGGAGATGCCCTGCAGCACGTCCTGGGTGGTGTCCGAGCCGGCGCCCACGCGCACGCCCTCCGGCGGCGGGTCGGCCTGGGCCGGAGCGCTGAACGCGCCGAGCGTCAGCGCGGCGGCTGCCAGCCCGAACGCGGCGGTCTTCCCGAAGGTCTTGACCTTCATGTGTGTCCCCTTTCAGGACTCGGGAAGGGATTCTCGCCTCCTGTTTGGAGGCAGCTCCAGTCTTGCTGTCCTAGATTGACTCAATCTATATATATTCGGTAAAGATCAAGATGTCTTCTAGTCGTCTTTGAGTTAACGGACGGTAACGGCGATGACTATGCGGCTCGCGGACCGAGCTTGAGCACGGCCGGTCCGGCGGTGGCTCCGAGCAGGCCGACGATCAGCACGACGAGAAGCGCGTACTGCATCGGGCCGATCGGTTCGCCCGGCGTCGACTGAGCCACCGGAGTGCTCGGGTCGTCGACCCCCGGTGCCGTACCGTCGTCGGGTCCGCCAGCCGCGGCGCCGTCCGCCGGCGGCTGAGTCGGGTCACCGGTCGACTCGTTGCCGCCGTTCGGGGCGAGTGCCGCCGGATCGGGCGCGTCACCGCTTCCGGGCGGGAGTCCGTCGTCGGCGCCCGTCCCGTCGAGACCGCCACCCGAGTCGTCGCCGCCGTCGCCGCCGTCGACGCCGCCGTCGCCACCGCCCTCGGTGCCACCGTCGTCACCGCCGCCAGGTCCGTTGGGGTTCAGGCCGGGCGGATCGTCCCGTTCGTCGGGCGTCACCAGGTCTTCGGCAACGGCCAGCGTCTGGGCGCGCAGGTCGTCGTTCAGCGGCAGGTAGCCGGGCGGCAGCTGACCCGCCGCGAGTCCGGGCGTCTGTCCCGGCCCGGCCGCGTAGGTGAGCAACGCGGCGTAGTCGGCCAGCGCCTCCTCGTCCTGCTCCTCGCGCACAGCTGCGTAGGTGATCATCGTCAGCGGATAGGCGGCCGCGTTGTCGGTCTCCGGGTCGATTTGCAGCACGCCGTCGACGTCCGTCGGCACCATCGCCTCGACCCCGGCGGCAAGGTTCGCCTCGTCGGGCTGGACGAACTCGCCGGCCGCGTTGCGCAGGCTCGCCGTCGGGAGACTGTACAAGTCCGCGGACGCCGTATCGGTCACCGCCAACTGCCAGCGCCATCCCGGTCCTTGCGGGTCTACTTCCGACCACCAGCCCAAGCCGCCCGACGGGCTCGTGGCGTAACCGTCCCAGTCCGCCCGGTTCCCGCTCTGGCCGAGGCGCGCGCGATGAGCACTGTCCGCAAAGCTCGTGGCGAAGGGCAGCAGGTCGAGCGTGCAGTACCCCGGTTCGGGAATCGAGGACTCCGGATTGTGGTAGCAGTTCTCGACGTTCCGCAACACTGAGTCCGGTGCCGGCGGCTCATCGAGGTTCAACTCCTGGTAAGCCGGGTTGATCACCATCCCGTGCTCGTCGGGTTCTCCATTCAGCCACGCGACGGCCTCGTCGTCCGCCTGAATCCAACGCCACAACTCCCGCCAGGCATCGGCCGGGTACGGACCGGCGATGCGAAGCATATTCGCGCCCCACTGCGACCGGATCTTCGGCGGAACCTCCGGGTTGAGCTCGGTGAACTCCGGATCGCGACTCAGGTCTTCGGGGTTCTCCACCTGCCATTCCGGAATCTCGGATTCGTCGAAACCGGCGAAGAGCTGGTAACCGCCGGGGACGTCATGCAGGTAGCTCTGGGTCAGCAGCTTCGCCACCAACCGGGGGGTGAGCCTGACATCGCGTACGACCGTGCCGTCGAGCTCCTCGATGTTCAGCGCGATGGCCAAGCCCGACACAGCGACGGGCGCATGCACGATCTCCGGGCCGCCCTCGACCGGGGTAACGGGTGAGTAGGTATAGGCCAGGCCGGTTGCGCCTTCTACGTCCGAGGTGACCTGTCGTCTCCCCTCCGAATCGGCCATCGACAGGTACGAGAACGTGGCACCGTCACCGGCGCACAACCCTGGCTGCCAGGAGAACATCGCCTCGGCCACCAGTTCCGACCCGATCGTCGCCCGCTGCTCGGCGCCGACCGGGCAGGTACCGCTCACGGGCGCGAAGTCGAGCTGCACCTGGATGCGCTGGTTCCAGAGCGTCGGGGTCAGCGGCGATCCGTCGGCGAACTGCGCATCCTGGGTGGCGGCGGGATCCACTAGCGTTCCGCCCACCTGGTGCATGCCGTGCGGGACGATGACCAGCCAGCAGTCCCGGCCGTCCACCGCCTGATCGGGCCCTTCGACCGGGCTGCCGCATCCGAGATGCGGTGCGTCGATCGCGTTCTGAACGGTGAAGATGGCCTCACCGTTCCCGTCGGCGTCGGTACGCACGCCGCGGACCTCATTGGTGGTCCACCGGTCGAACAGCGTCTCGATATTGGGCGGATAAACCAGCTCGTCCTCGGCATTCGCCGGCCGGAACGGCACGTGAACCCCGCCGGCGGGATTCTGGTAATGCGGTGGCACGCCCCCCGCAAGAGGATCGCTAGCCGAAACGCCGCGGAAGAGGCTACCGAGTTCGATCTTCCCGGGCAGTGGCATACCTTCGGCACCCCACACGCAGTTCTCCGGCAGCGGCCCGGTCTCCTGGTCGCCCCAGCACTGCATCACCTGCAGGTAGTTGCCGATGAAGTCCGCCGTACCGGGGGTCGGGTTCCAGCCCGACCAGGTGACATCCACAGCCTGGGCTTGGATGTCGTCGGTCTGCGAGACCGTGACCTCGAGGCCGTCGAAGTCGTCGTACATGAAGTGCTCGGGATCGCGCTCCTCGACGACCGTCGAGTTGTCGGCGCCGACGATGCCGTCGGACCAGCTCAGCGTCACCGCCGAGTCGGTGAGCTCGTTGTCGGCGGCGTTCGCGGCCGGTGCGGCCGGCTCGTAGGCCAGCAGACCCATCCCGGCGACCAGCGCCAGCGCTGCCGATACCGCCCTGATGCGCAGAGCAGACGAGACCATCACGACGTCCTCCCGGCAGCGTTGTTGCGGTTCCCGAGCGTTCGGGAGATCACCGGCGGGCCGATGACCACGCCGAGGAGCAGGGCGCCGGCCAGGACCATCAGCGTGTGCTGGAATCCCCAGCCGGACGACGCCTGCAACGACACGGGGACGGCCGCGACGTTCTGCCCCGATCCGCCGTCGGCGCCGGTGGCGTCGCCACCGCTGATGATCTCGCCGGTCTCCGGGTCGATCACCTGCCCGCCGGTGTCCGTACCGGTGTCGGTGCCGGTATCCGTGCCGGCCGCGGTACCCGTGTCGGTGCCCGTGGCCGTTCCGGTCGCCGTGCCGGTGTCGGTGCCCGTGGCGGCGCCACCGGTGTCGGTGCCGGTCGCGGCGCCACCGGTGTCGGTCCCTGTGGCGGCGCCGCCGTCGGTTCCGCCGCCACCGTCGGTTCCGCCGCCGCCATCTGTGCCGCCACCGCCGTCGGTTCCGCCGCCGCCTTCGTCACCACCCCCACCGGGCGGGTTCGGCGGGGTCGGGTCGTCGTTGCCGCCGGTGCCGGTCGTGCACTGCGTCGGCCCCACCGCGTCGCAGGCCGGTGGTTGCGGCGCGTTGATCGCGAGCGTGTTGGTGCCGTCGTTCGAGAACGTCGGGTTGTTGCAGCCGGCGATGTCGATGCTCTGGGCCTCGACGCCGGGGATCTTGCGCACCTGATCGAAGCCGGCCTGCACCAGGTTGATCGGCAGTGGGGAATACCCGAGTGGACCCGCCTGTCTCTGTCCCTCGCACAGGAAGTAATAGGCGAACGAACCCAGTGTGTAGCCCTTGTTCTCGGTGAAGCCGTTCTCCAGCTCGGTCGGCAGGATCATGTAGGAGTACGACGAGAGCGGATACGCGCGGTCGTCGCCGTTGCCGTAGACGCCGTCGAGGTTCTGCGTCAGATAGTTGGCCGAGGCGGGATTCTCGTCGATCTCGGCGCCTAGCAGGCCTACGGCGACGGCGTAGTCGGTCGGCTCGACGTAGTAGTCCGACGCGTTGCGGACCTTCGCCACCGGGAACCCCGACTGCAGCGCGTAGGAGTACTCGACGTAGGTGATCGCGCCGGCCGCCCGGGTGACATAGCCCGCGACGCCGTTCGACTGCGCCTGGCTGATCATCCCCGGGATGGTGGGGTAGCTCGACGTCTGGGTGCAGGGGTTGCGCCCGGTCTCCGCGCAGTAGGCGTTCCAGGCGCCGGCATGCTGGTCCAACATCCAGGCGGTGAACTGGGCCGACGTGCCCGAGCCGTCGGACCGGACCACCGGCACGATCCGGATGGCCGGCAGCGTCAGCAGCGGGTTGTCCGCCGCGATCGCGGGGTCGTTCCACTGGGTGATCTGCCCGGTGAAGATGCCCGCGATGACGTTGCCGGAGAGCCGCAGGTTGGTCACCCGCTGGCCACCGATCGACAGGTTGTACATGAACGCGGTGCCGCCGGCCACGATCGGCATGTAGGCGTAGCCGCGGCTGGGCGGCGGGTCGGTGTTGTTGCCGTCCTGGATCCCGTAGGGAATCTCCGAGACGGCGAAGTCGACCGTGCCCTCCTTGAACTGAGTGCGTCCGATCGAGGAGCCCTGGGCGGCGAAGTTGATGCTCATGCCCTGCTGGTAGACGTTGGCCGCCCATGCGGCCACGGCGTTCGAACTCCACGTGGAGCCGGAGCCGGAGACAGGCGCGAACTCGGCCGCTGCCGCCTCGCGAGCGGCACCGGTGATGACGGCCTGGCCGATCAGGACCACTGCCAGCAGGCCACCGACCCAGCGCAGCACGGTCCAGCGCGGAGACGTCGGCGTCATTGGCTCTTTCCTTCCTCATTGGTCGCGAGCTGGGGACGGGCGGCCTCAAGGGCACGGAATCGCTCGGCGTCGCGGCGTGATGCCAGGACGCGGCGGTGTTGCTGGCGGCGGGTCAGCTGGCCCGGGCCACGACCCCCGATCGCACGGCCGACGGCGAAGAGCACCAGGACGAGCACCATCAACGCGGCGGCCGTGCCGAAGCCGCGGGCGATCATCTCCGGCTGCGGGTTCTTGACGCTGTCGAAGACGAGCAGCGGCATCGACACCATCGGCTCGTTGAACGGGTCGGTGTTCATCGCGGTGGTGAACCCGGCCGTCAGCAGCACGGGCGAGGTCTCGCCGATGCCGCGCGCCGTCCCGAGGATCAGCGACGTCATCAACCCGGAGCGGGCCGTCGGAAGGGTGACGTGCCAGACCGTGCGCCACTGCCCCGCACCGGCCGCGTACGAGGCCTCCTTCAGCGTCCCCGGCACCAGACGAAGGACGACGTCGGCGGCGCGGATGACGATCGGCAGCATCATGACCGTGATCGCCAGGCCGGCCGCGAAACCGGACTGGTCGAACCCGAGCATCGTGATCCAGGTCGCGTAGATGAACAGGCCCGCCACGATGGACGGCAGCGCCGTCATCGCCTCGCAGATGGTGCGCACCAGCCGGCTGAAGCGGCCCGGGATCTCGGTCAGGAACACCGCGCAGGTGACGCCGAGCGGGATGGTGATGGCCAGCGCGATCGAGATCATGATCAGGGTGCCCACCAGGCCGTGAACGATGCCACCCTGCGTCAGCGGGTCGAGCGGACCCGTGCTGCGCATGTCCTCGGTGTAGAAGTTCAGGTTCGGCAGTGCCTCGAGCCCGCGCGCGATGGTGTACACGACGACGAACACCAGGGCCATGCCCAGGAGCACGGCGATCCCGTGCACGGCGACGGCGGCCACCTTGTCGCGGACCGCTGGGCCGTCCTCGTCCAGCGACACCAGCAGCGCGTAGATCACCAGGAACAGGACATAGGCGATGATCACGAAGCCGATGCCGCCGTCGATCGGCAACAGCTGGGTGAACAGGAGGAAGGTGATCGCCAGCGCCGCGGACATCGCGCCGAGGAGCGCGAAGACGTCCGACGTACGAAGCATCACCAGGTTGCGACGCGTCTCCTCCGGGCCGCCCGGCGATACCGGCGGCGGCAACGTGGTGCCGCCCGGCGAGGGCGTGTCGGTGACCGGACCAGGGTTCCGGGTGTCGAGAGCGGTCATCGTGTCTCCTCTACGCGTCACTCACGGCGCCGGAGCGCGACCGGGCGATGATGGACGACGCGGCGAAGTTGACCACCAGCGTCATCAGGAACAGTGCGAGGCCTGCGGCCATCAGGGCGGACAAGGCGAAGGGCGACGCCTCGCCGAACCGCAGCGCGATGAGCGACGACACCGAGTTGGCGCCGCTCTCGAGAATGCGTGGCTGGATGACGAACACCGGCGAGATGACCATGTAGACGCCGATGGTCTCGCCGAGAGCCCGGCCCAGGCCGAGCATCGTCCCGCCGATCATGCCGCCCTTGCCGTACGGCAGCACGACCGAGCGGATCATCCCCCACTTCGTCGCGCCGAGGGCGTAGGCGCCCTCGCGCTCACCGGCCGGGGCCTGCGAGAACACCTCGCGCATCACCGAGCAGGCGATGGGGGTGACCATCATCGCGACGACGATGCCGGCGATGAAGGTCGACGCCGTATAGACGGTCATGGTGGCCAGCGGGTCGCGCGGGTCGGCGGACTCGACGTCCAGGAACGGGATCCAGCCGAACCAGGTGGAGATCCACCGGGACACGCCGAGGATGTTCCACTGCAGGAAGAACGCGCCCCAGAGCCCGTACACGACGCTCGGCACCGCCGCCATGAGGTCGACCATGCCGATCAGCGTCGACTTGAAGCGCGCGGGAGCGTACTCCGAGATGTACAGGGCCGTCCCGATGGCCAGTGGGACGGCGATGCAGATCGCCACGATCGCGATCAGGACCGTGCCCACCAGCACGGCCGCGATGCCGAACTCGCCGGAGTCGGGCGCCCATGCCTCGGTGGTCACGAACGACCAGCCGGCCTCGCGCAACGCCTCCAGCGCACGGAAGGTCAGGAACACCCCGATGAGCGACATGATCGCCAGGACGGCGAAACCGCCGCCTCGGGAGATGCCTCGGAAGATGCGGTCGCTGGGTCCGATGGCAGCCTTCAACGCACGTGGCGCGTCCTCGGCGACCTCACCCTCGGGCTCGACACGCGTCGTCGTGGTGGTCGACATCAGCCAGAGCTCTCCGTCACTCGCTCCCCCTGCACAGGTACATCCCCGCCGGGCACGTTGGCCCGATTTAGATCAAGACGATGCATCATGTCCACATTGCCATGATGTAGGAGGCTGGCCAACCGAGTCGGAGTGAACGCTCGGTGAACCATGCCGACGCGAACTGAAACGCGGGCCGGCGCCCACTGACTCGGCACCGGCCCGCATCCCGACTGGACTCAGGTGGCGACTAGTCCAGGACGTCGTCGAGCACGGCCGGGAAGTCGGTCACGATGCCGTCGACGCCGAGGTCGGCGAGCGCGTCCATCTGCGCCGGCGTGTTCACGGTGTGGACGTTGACGTCGAGACCGAGCCCGTGCGCCTCGCCGACCAGCGCGTCCTCGAAGGTGCCCTGGAAGACGCTGACGAAGTCCGCCCACTCGCTGACGGCCGTCAGCTCGTCGACGCCCGGGCGGTACCCGTACGCCGCGCCCACCGGGACGGCGGCCGGCGCCAGGGTCGAGAACGTCCGCGCCGACTCCGCGTCCCACGACTGGACGACGATGGTGCCGAGGCGCTGCGCGAGCAGGAAGTACCACCGGTCGGCCGAGAGCTCCTCGAGGATGTCCGCCTCGATGCCCGGGTAGATGCCGGGGTTGGTGATGTCGATCAGGAGACCGTCGCGGTAGGTGACCTCACGGATCACCTCACGCAGCGTGGGGATGCGCTCCCCGGCGAACTCCGGCCCGAACCAGGAGCCGGCGTCCAGCTGCCGCAGCTCGGCGAGGGTGAAGTCCGAGATGAACCACGGGTTGCGCTCGGGGAAGACCTCCTCCGCGTTCGTGGTCCGGGCGAGCGTGATGTCCTCGAATGCGACGAGCTTGCCGTCGGAGGTGCGCTGGACCTCGACCTCGACGAAGTCGGCGTCCTGGTCGAGGGCGAGGTCGATCGCGGCCAGCGTGTTCTCGGGCGCCTCGCCCGCCGCACCGTGGTGGGCGATGTTGTCGGGCTCGTCGTGGTAGCTGCCGCCGGCCTGAGCCGGGGCGACTGCGGTCGCACCGGCCACGGCGACGAGCGCGGACACCACGAGGGTCCGTTTGAGCAGAGAGTTCGACATCTGGCTGCCTTTCGGGCTGGAAGGAACTGACAAGATCAGAGCCTCCCGGCAGCCGGTGTCGGCCAGGTGTCTATGTCCTGAATTGTCACACAATAGCGTGGCACAATGCACCGTCACTTGTGCGCATGACGACGGGGTGACGCTCGCCAGGAGCGTCACCCCGTCGTGGGTGCAGCGGACCGTCAGAACGGCGACATGAACTCGGACGGCTCCAGCGCGCGCTTGCTGATCCGGACGTCGCCGAGCAGGCCGTAGAAGCCCTGGCCGAAACCGAGGTCCCAGCCCGTCGCGCCGAGGGTGAACGGCCGGCCCAGTGTGGCGATGCCGTGCGCCGGCTGCTTCGGGTTGCGAGTGATCGGCGAGCCCTCCACCCACACGACCGTTTGCTCACCGTCGTTGACGACCGCGACGTGGAACCAGCGGCCGACGGGGAGGGCGTGGCTCCAGGAGGTCGGAGAGGCGTCCTCGACGTGCGGGTAGAGAACGTACTGGAGGAAGCGCTCGGGCGACACGTTGAGGCTGCAGGTCGGTTCGAGCGGCGAGTAGCCCGCGGTCTTGCCCGCGTCGCCGGCGCGGCCCTGCCAGCTGAAGATGCCCATCCAGGCGTGGTTGCCCTCGAACGGCTCGGGCAGCTTGACGAACAGCTCGATGGTGTAGCCGCCGAGGAACTTCTCGGAGTTGATCGGCGCGTTCGCGACGGCCTCGAGGACGGCGCCGCGGTCGGGCGACTGGCCACCGTCGAAGCGGAGGCTGGCGTGGGCGGGCGCGCCGTCGTGGTGCTCGACCGACCGGGTGAGCAGGCCGGCGGCGGTCGAGTGCAGCCGGCGCACGACCAGGTCGTTGCCCTTGCGGGTGAGGTCCTGGGCGACGGCGCCGTTCGCCACGGTGGCGCCCTCCTCGACCCGGCCGCGCAGGCCGAGCGTGTCGAAGCGCCAGTACGCGACGGTGTCCTTGCCGACGACGCGGGTCGGCGGCACCTGCGGCGGCTTCGGCGCCGGCGCGAACGCCTCGAACCGCGCCTCGAAGTCGACCGGCAGGCTGAACCGGTCCACGTCGTCGGTCAGCTCGATGACCTCGGAGCCCAGCGGCGGCCGCTCCCCCGCGTCGCGCATCAGGAACCAGGGCGCGAACGTCTCGACGTCGATGGTGTTGCGGACCAGGTCGAACTGGTAGAGCCGGATCATGCCGGCGCCGCCGTAGTAGCGGTCCTGGTAGTTCGTGATGTGGACGTGGACGTCGTGCCCTGCGTCGTTGCGCAGCACGGTCCGCCCCGGCGGCCAGTAGTGCCCGCCGAGCGCCAGGAAGATCTGGTCCTTCGCGCGGATCAGCCCGTCCCACAGCCGCTGGCCGTTGCCGGACAGGGTGGCGGCGCCCTCGTCGTCGGCGTAGGCGAGGTCGTGCGTGGTGACGATCGCGGGCAGCTTCGGGTGCGCGTCGACGACACCGCGGGCCCAGGCCAGGCCGGCGTCGGAGACCCGCCAGTCCAGCGCCAGCACCAGCCACTCGCGGCCCGCGGCCGGGATGACGTGGAAGCTGTTGTAGCCGTCGGGCGACGAGCCGCCGAACGTGTCGCTGCCGGTGAACCGCGACGGGCCGAACGCGCGCAGGTACGGGGTGTCGCCACGCTGGTCGTTGCCGCCGGGGATGTCGTGGTTGCCGGCCAGCACGCTGAACGGCACGACGCCGTCGAGGGCCTCGAAGGTCTGGTCGGCGAGGTCGATCTCGTCCTGCGTGCCGTGCTCGGTGATGTCGCCGAGGTGCGTCATGAACGCGACGTTGGCCAGGCCGCGCTGCTCGGCGAGGTAGCGGAACGTCGTGGCCAGCGGCACGGGGTCGGAGCGGTCCTCGTCGAAGAGGTACTGCGTGTCCGGCAGGACGGCCAGCGCGAACCGCGGGCTGTCCGGGTCGAACCCGGCCGATGCCGGCGGGACGACGGGCGCGGCGGCGGCCGTCTGGGCGGTGCCGGCGGCGCCGATCAGACCGGGGACGGCGAGCGCGGCGGGCGCGGCGATGGCGCCCTGCAGGAGACGGCGTCGGGCGACGCCGCCGGTACGGGTGTCGGACATCTGCGGAACCTCCGATGGGTGCACTGAATCGCACTTATCGGACCAATCGCAGATGGCCGACGGGCGGCGCCCACGTGACGCCATGAGATCGGACGAACGAACGCTCCACCCCCGCCCCGTTGATCATGGAGCAAGTCGGCTCCAGATCGCCTCCAGGGCCGACCTTCTCCATGATCAACTTTGGGAGGCGGAGGCGGAGGCGGGGCGCGGAGGACGGGGCGGCGGGGCGGGCGGTTCGGGTCAGGCGTCGCGGGTCAGGGTCGAGGCGACGGTCATGCGGCGCAGCGCGGCGGCCGGGACGAGGCTGGCGAGCACCGGGATCGCCGTGCCGCCGGTCACCGTCAGCGCCGCGGCGACCAGTAGCTCGGCGCGCAGCTCGCCGGCCAGTCCCGCGGCGACGGCCAGGCCGGCGAGGGTGCCGCAGACGGCGCCGGTGCAGCCGATCAGCGCCGCCTCGGCCAGCACGACCCGGCGCACCCGGCCGTCGCCCCAGCCGACGGCCTGGAGGACGGCGAACTCGGCCCGGCGGTCGCGCATGTTGAGGAAGACGACGTCGGCGACGGCGATGCTGGACAGGAGGATCGTCACCAGGACGGCGACGTAGTCGATCTCGCGGGCGCGGACGGAGACCGCGTCGCCCAGCACGGACCCGACGACGGCGCCGTTGAACGCCAGCGTGATGCCGAGCAGCGCGGTCAGCGCCGCGCACCCGAGCGCGACCGCGAGCACGCCGAGGCCGGTCCGCCCCGGCGAGCGGACCACGTTGGCCACCGCCAGCGACCGCACCCCGCGGACGACCGGCGAGCGGACGCCGCGCATCCCGGACGCGCGCTGGCCGGGCGCCGTCCGCGGCTGCACCATCCCGGCGACGGACGGCTTCGACGCCCGCCACGCCGGCCACGCCGCGGCGACCAGCGCGACGAACACCGCGACCGGCACGGCGACGAGGGCGCGCGACACCGTCACCTCCAGGCCGGTGACCCACCCGACCGCCACCGAGACCAGCGCGCCGGCGATCCCCGCGGCGCCGCCGACCAGCAGCACCTCGGCCAGCAGCAGCCGCAGCAGGTGCCCGCGGCTCCAGCCGATGCGGCTGAGCACCTCCAGCTCTCCCCGACGAGACCGCGCCGACGCCGCTGAGACGTTCGCGACGAACAGCGTGCTGACGGCCAGGACCAGCACGAACAGGGTCACGCTCTTGTGGTCGACGGCCTGCATGACGGCGGCGACGACGCCCTGACGCATCCAGGTCTCGGCCAGCGCCAGCTCCGGGCGGCCGAACGCGCCGGCCGGCAGCTCGACGGTCTGCTCGGTGGCCGCGCTGCCGAGGACGATGTCGACGTCGAGGCCGGTGGCGGCGCGGATCTGGTCGGCGACCAGCCGGACCCGCTCGCGCTCGAGCGCGCTGACGCCCTCGACCCCGGCCACCCGGACCCGGATGGCGCTGACCGGCGCGTCCGGGTCGGCCAGCTCGATGCCCGACCCGGTGAACGTCTCGAGGTCGGACAGCCGGACGAACGCCGTCGGCGGGCCGAGGTGGTAGGCGGCCGGGCTGCCCGACGGCAGCAGCGGCTGGTCGCCGAGCAGCTCCCGGCTGCGTGCGTCGGCCGGCGCCAGGCCGTACGCGCCGTCGAACTGGGCCGCCTCGAAGTCGCTGGACTCGAAGACGCCCACGATCCCGAGCTGCGGCAGCGTGGCACCGGTCTGCGAGACGGCCGAGCCGGGGTGCGGGCGGACGGCGCGGAACCCGGTGTCGGCGACCACCGGCGGCGCCGGCACGTAGCCCTCGATGCGCACCGACGACTGCCAGACGTCCTGCGGGTTGCCGACCGGCCGCGGCTTGAGCACCCCGCCGGCGCCGACGTCGTAGGCCGTCGGCTCGGTGGTCCAGAAGCTGTCGACCAGGATGCTCACCGGACGCTCGGTCGCCTCCCGGATGAGCTCCTGGTAGGCCTGCTGCGCGGTGACGGTGTCGGCGCCGACGACCAGCCCGGGCGTGGCCAGCAGGTCGCCGACCTGCTCCAACGGCACGCCCGCCGCGAACCGGTCCGCGGCGTCGTCGGGCAGCCGGCGCACCGTCACCTCGGCCTGCGCGTCGACGCCCGCCTGGGCGCCGACGACGACCGGGACCGGACGGCTGCCGGTGCCGGTGGCGGACGCGGAGCCGGCCAGCGCCTGAAGTGCGGCCGGCACGTCGCCGTCGCCGGTCAGCAGGGCCTCCTGCTCCGGGTCGACCGCCGCCACCAGCACCGGGAAAGACCACTCCAGCGTGACCGTGCGCCGCGACGGCGCCTGCAGGGTGCGGGTGGCCGGGTCGCTGCCGGGCCGGGTCGTGAGGCAGCTGCTGCTGCGCTCGCGGGCCGCGGCGGCCGGCGAGTCCGCGACACCCGCGCCGTAGACCCGGGCGGGGCAGACCAGCACGGCGGACCCGTCGGGCATCGTCTCGGCCACGCCATGCGGCGCGCCGGTGTCGTTGAGCTGGCCCACCACGGAGACGGCGTTGGGCGTGACGTAGGAGTACGACGCGGCCGGCTGCTCGATCTCGGTCAGCCCGCGGTCGCTGGTGTACACGACGTCGGCGACCAGCAACTCGCGGCTCGCGTCGGTGCGCGGGCCGACGTCGACGGCGACCTGCGTCGCGGTCATGATGTAGCCGACCATCGCGACCGGCGCGGCCACCTCGACGCCGCCGAGCCCGCGGATGGCGTCGTAGTCGGCCAGCGAGATGCCGCCGAACTGGCCGGACAGCTGGTACGGCCGGACCAGCCCGTGCTCGGCCTCGAGGTCGGTACGGGTTCCGGGCGGGCGGACCAGGATGTGGTACTGGCTCGGCGCGGCGGCCACCTCGCCGCGCAGCTCCAGCCGCTCGACCTCCGAGGCACCGGTGAGCACGGTGAACACCGAGGTCGCGGCGACGACGCCGAGACCGAGCGCCAGCGCCCGGCCCCAGTGGGCGCGCAGCTGGGCGCGGACCAGCGGGGCGACGCCGGGCCGCCCGCCCGCGGCGTCGCCACGACGCCACCGGCCGAGCAGGCCGCGGCGGCCCGGGTCAGCCGGCGGCGGCATCGGCCGGCCTCCCGAACCCGTCCGCCTGGCGTCGGTACAGCCGGGCGTACTCGCCGCCGGCGGCCAGCAGCTGGTCGTGGCCGCCCTGCTCGACGACCCGTCCGCCGGCCAGCACGACGATCGCGTCGGCGTGCCGGACCGCGCTCAGCCGGTGTGTCACCAGCAGGCACGACCGGCCGCCCCGCTCGGTGCGCAGGTGCTCGTACAGCGCGGCTTCGGCGTCGGCGTCGAGGCCGGAGCTGGGCTCGTCGAGGATCATCAGGTCGGCGTCGTCGCGCAGCAGCGACCGCGCCAGCGCGACCCGTTGCCACTGCCCGCCGGACAGCTGCACGCCGTCGGCGTCGTCGGTGCCGCCGAACACGCGGCTCAGCATGGTCCGGTATCCCTGCGGCAGCCGCTCGACGACGGTGTCGGCCCCGGCCAGGCGGACGGCCGCGCGCAGCGCCGCCTCGTCGCCGAGCCGCCGGACGTCGCCGAACCCGACGTTGTCGGCGACGGTGAGGTCGTAGCGGACGAAGTCCTGGAACAGCACCCCGATGCGGCGCCGGACGGCGTCGGGCGGCAGGCCGGCGACGTCGCGGCCGTCCCAGCGGATGCTGCCCGACGTCGGCTCGTAGAGCCGGCACAGCAGCTTGACGATGGTGGACTTGCCTGCGCCGTTGGCCCCGACCAGCGCGACCATGGCGCCGGGCGGAATGGTGAACGAGACGCCACGCAATACCGGCGCATGGCCCGCAGCGTAACGGAAGGTGATGTCGCGCAGCTCAACGCCGGTTGGCCGGACGGTGTGCAGCCGCGGCCCGGGCGGTGGCGGCGTCGGGACGGCGGCCGCGGCCGCGGTCTCCAGCACCGCCTCGAAGTGCCCGAAGACCAGCGCGCTGTGGTGGCCGTCGCCGAAACACCGGACCAGGCCGGCCGCCGCCGCCCGTAACCCGGCCAGCCCGGTGACCAGCATGCTGAGGTCACCGACGGTGATCGTGCCGGCCACCGCCTGGACGGCGCCCCACACCAGGGCGCCGGCGCCGAGCAGCGCGCTCGCCGCGGCCAGTCCGCCCTGGGCCAGCGCCGCACGCCGCTCGACCGCGCGCTGGGCCCGGGCGATGGCGCGCAGCTCGGTCGTCATCCGGTCGTGCAGCAGGTCGCCGAGGCCGAAGACGCGCAGCTCCTTCGCCGCGCCGGCGTCGGTGAGCAGGGTGCCGTAGAACATCTCGCGCCGGAACCCGGGCGTGATCCCCCAGAGCATCCGGGCGCGGTCGCGGCTCTCGGCGACGGCGGCCACGGCCGCGGGCAGGCTGCCGGCGACGGTCAGCAGCACCAGCCACGGGCTGACCGCGGCCAGCACCACGATCAGGCCGGCGGCGGCGACCGCCGCCCGGAGCGCGCCGAACACCGCCTGGATCAGCACCTGCGGAGCGCCGGACCCGGCCTGCTCGGCCAGCCGCAGCCGGTCCAGGAAGGCCGGCCGCTCGAGCAGTTCCAGGCCGGCGATCCGGGCGACCGCCCGCATCAACGTGCCCTTGGCGCGCAGCGCGACCCGGCGGGCCAGCTCGCTCTCGGCGTACCTGGTCACCGCGGCGACGACCGCGGTCGTGACGGCCGCGGCGCCCAGCAGCGCAACGGCCGACACGGCGGCGCCGCGGCCGGAACCGTCCACGACGGTGTCGAGCGCGCGGGCCAGCAGCCACGCGTCGAGCGGCACCAGGACGCCGGCCAGCAGCGACAGCGCGGCGAACCCGGCCGACCACCCGGGGGCGGCCGACCACAACAGGCCGAGAGCGCGGACGACGGTCCGGAGGGTGACGCGGGTGTCGCGCTCGGCCTCCGGCCCGGTCACCGCACCGGACGTGGGAGTTCGTTGACCGACAGGGTGACGGCCTCGACCAGCCCGTCGTCGACCAGCACGTACGTCGGGAACACCGCGATGCCGTAGACACCGGCCAGTCCGTCGGCGCGCTCGTCGGCGATGACCCGCGCGACGCCGGAGACCGCGGCCTCGATATCCGCACCGGCGACGGAGTCGCCGACGATCGCCACGACGACGCGGTCACGACCGCCGAGCAGCCGCGCGTACGCGACCAGCTTGGGCAGCCCGTCCCGGCAGCCCTGGCAGGTGGCCGAGGCGAACGCGATCAGCCTGATCCCGCCGGCCCGCGGCGGCACCGTCCCGGGCACGGCCGGCGCCGGCGACCCGATGTCCGGGCCGTTCGGCGGCAGCGTCACCGGCCGGCCGGCGGCGCCGTGCTGGTGTCCCGAGTGCCCGCGCGGCGCGCGCAGCGCCAGCTGGCGCCCCGCGAGCAGCAGGGCGGCCGCCGTCATCAGCGCGGCCAGGCTGACCGCCAGGCCGGCGTCGCGGCCGTCCTCGAGACCGGACAGCGCCAGCGCGCCCGCAGCGACCGCCGTCAGACCGGCGTTGCGCAGGACCGTCGACCACGTCACCGGGGTCGACCCGGAGCCGAAGCAGCGGCACGGCAGCGCCTCGGTGCGCCGGGCCAGCACGACGGTGCCGGCGGTCATCGCCGCGCTCAGCAGCCCGGCGGCCAGCAGGCCCGCCGTCAGCGTCACCGGCACGACCAGCAGGACCGCGACGACCGCCTCGGCCACGACCAGGGCGGTCGCGGCCGGAACGGCCAGCCGGGCGGGCACGTGCAAACCCGCCTTGAGCGTGGTGCCCAGGCCGGTCAGGCCATCAGGCCAGACCAGCTTGCCGACGACCGCCGCGGCGAACACCAGGATCAGTGCCCACCGCGTCAGCTCGGCGAGGAAACCGATCATCTCCTCACGCGCCCGTCAGCAGGTCCCGATCTGCTGCCAGCTGCCGCACTGGTACACGCAGTCAGGCCGGAAGCAGCACTGCCGGCGGAGGAGGAGCCCGCCGGCGCAGGTCGTCTCGAACTGGCAGTCGGGCGGGCAATCGCGGACGGCGCTGACCGGCGCGAACACGGACTTCACTGCGGACATGAGCATGGTGGCCATGGCAGGCTCCCCGAGTCGAACTTCTGGTGGTATGTCCTTATTTCTACCTTGCGCCTAGGTAGTTGACACCCATGCCGACCGGACTGTCACGGACTGTTCGCCTGGACGCGGCGCATCGCTCACTTGCGACGCCTCAGCGCCCCCCGCAGGACACCGTACGATCATGTTCCGCCCTTGGGCAGGAGGCCGTTTTCGCCCGCCGGCTCAGCCGAGGCCGGTCGCCCGGCGCAGCGTCTCGTCAGGCTGCGGATCCCAGACCGCGTGGTCGGCGACGACGGCGCCGTCGCGGAGGCTGATCATGCGGGAGCACTGAGCGGCGACCGCCGCCTCGTGCGTCGCCAGGATCAGCGTCATGCCGTAGTCGGACTGCACCTGCGCCAGCAGGTCGAGCACCTCGTCGCCGGTGCGGGAGTCCAGCGCGCCGGTCGGTTCGTCGGCCAGCAGCAGCTTCGGCCGCGCCACCAGTGCGCGGGCGATCGCCACCCGCTGCTGCTCGCCACCGGAGAGGTCGCCGACGCGCGCCGCGGCCCGGGCGCCGAGCCCGACGGCGTCGAGCAGCTCGCGGGCCCGCTCGTGGCGGTCGAAGCCGACCTGGATCGGCATCAGCGGCACCACGACGTTGTCCAGCGCGGTCAGCTGGGGCAGCAGGTGGTAGTGCTGGAAGACGACGCCGACGCCGCGCCGGAACGCTGCCGCCGCGCGCCGCGACAGCTGCTCGACCCGGGTGCCGCCGACCACGACGGTGCCGGAGTCGGGCCGGTCCATGCCGCCGATGACGTGCAGCAGCGTCGACTTGCCCGACCCGGACGGGCCGACGACCGCGACGGTCTCACCTGCGTGGATGTCGAGGGTGACGTCGACCAGTGCGGGTACGTGGGCGCCACCCTGCCGGTAGAACCGGGTGACCTCGTGCAGCGAAATGGGCGCACCCGGGAACCGGTCGTGACCCCCCGACCGGACGTCCGCAGCGTCGCTGGGACCGTGCCGTCTCATGTGATCATCATGACCTTCGGCTCAGCGCAGTCAAACAGCCGCCGACATTCTCTCATCTTCCGGGCATTCCCGCTCTCCCCGAAGCCGTCTGCCTGACGCCGTAGTCACGAAGGCCGCTCTGGCCTTCTGACGCCCGTCCCGTCGGTGAGCTCCCAGCCGCTGTGATCGCCGAGGGTGACCGTTTGACGGCCGGGTTCGGCGTGGAAGCCATAGCTGGTCCAGTCGGGGCGGCCCGCGTCGATCCAGAGGTGGTGCGCGGTCTCGACGACGTCCCACAGCCGTTGGGGACCGCCCTGTTCGACGGCGCACTCACCGGCCGGATCGGGCTCGTAGACCTCGGCCCACGAGCCGTCCGGCGCGAGTAGGCCGCGTAGCCTGCGCCCGTCGTCTCGGACCGCGTGGTAGACCCGAGCCCCGGGGAGATGGAGCTGCGCCAGGAACGCGAACGCACGGTCGTCCAGCGCGTCCGCCGCCAGCATGGTGTGCCCTGCGACGTAGTCCGCCGCCGAGTCCGGACGGGTCAACGGCTGGTGTCTGGACGGCATGAATCCCGCCCATCGCGACACGAACGTGCCCGTGGCCGTTCCCGGGCCGGTGACCTCCGCCAGAAGCATGGCGCCGCCGACGGATCCGGACACGTTGGTGAGGATCGCCCCGCCATGACTGGTCTGGTCGATCCAAGACTCAGGCACGTACGGCAGCGCGAACGTCGCTATGACGCGGTCATAGGGCGCGCGGCGCAGCCACCCGCTGCGACCATCGCCGACTTCAACGGTCGGACGCTGCCCCACCTCGGCCAGCCGCCACCGCGCGGTCTCGACGAGTTGCGCATCGATGTCGACCGATGTCACGTGCTGGTCGCCGAGCCGGACGGAGAGCAGCGCTGCGTTGTAGCCGGTGCCGGCGCCCAGCTCGAGCACGTCATCCCCGTCGCGCACGCCTAGGTCCTCGAGCATCCAGCCCATCAGCCCCGGAGCTGTCGCCGAGCTGGTGTGTCGTCCATATCCGCTCGCGGTGGCGAATGCCTCTTCCACCGGCTGTCCGTCGACCTGAGTGAGCAGTGTCGTGTCGGAGTAGGCGGCCCTCAGCCACGACTCGCGCTGGTCCGGGTCGTCACCGTTGACGAGTGTGTACTTCGTTCCGTTCGGGGTGAGCTCCGTTCGGGCGAAGTGCGGGACGAAGACATGCCTCGGCACGGCCGCGAAGACATCCCGCCACGCCTGGTCGGTGAGTGAACCACTCCTGACCAGTTCGTCAGCCAGCTGGACGGCCCGCGGGCGCCAGTCCTCCTCGGCGACAACGGCCGTCATGACGGGCCTCCTTGCAGGACGTCGGCCAGCGCCGAGGCGATCGGCAGGTCGCACGCGGCAGCTAGCCAACCCCACTCGCCGCCCTGGTTCGTCTCGAGGAACACCACCTCATCATCAGGTGTGACGATGAGGTCGCACGCACCATAGGCCAGTCCAAGCCTTCTGTGCAGCGTGATCAGGTTGGCCGTCACCTCTGCGGAAAGGTCGGCAACGTCATAGCGCAGGGAGTCGTAGTCGGCCCGCCAGTCCGTACGGCCGGCTGGTGTGTCGGAGTGGATGGCGACGGCGAACACGCGGTCCCTGACGACGATGGCGCGTACTTCGTATGCCTTGTCGATCCACTCCTGAAGCAGATGAGCCGTCAGCCCCAGGCCGCCTTCGTTCAGGGCTGCGAGGTCGTCCACCACCGTGGTGTACAGCACGCGGACCTGTCCCTCCTCCGGGACCCACATGCCGCCGAGCGGCTTGTACACGACCGGCCGGCCCAGTCGTTTCGCCCAGCGGACGGCGTGATCTTCGTCGCTGGTGACGACCGACCTCGGCACCCGCAGCCCGCTCGCGGCGGCTGCAGCCAGCTGAACCGGCTTGTACTCACAGGCCATCGCGTGCGCCGGGTCGTTCACCCACGTGCACCCGGCACCCATCAGGACGCCACCGAGGCCGCGCCGCGCCTCGCCGTAGGCGAAGACCCGCTCCGGACCGGACATGCCATCGGCCAGCTCGAACTGTGTCGGCCGGCGGAAATACACCCCGGCGACATCCTCGAGATCGACCGAGACCGGCCGTCCCGCGCGGGTGGACCCGCTCAGACGTCCACGCCACAGCGCGGTGGCCTGGTCGAACTCCGCGGCCATGGCGACCCGCGTGGGGAAGTCGGCGGCGTCCATCTGAATGACGCGGACACCACGGCTGGCAAGCTCGGCCGCCACGCGTTCAGCGGTCCGATCTTCGTCGTGCGTCAGGATGAGTACAGAGCTGCGTTCACCGTCGGTCGGCGCGTTGATCACCGGTTGAGGTCAGTCCCGGTACATCTCTTCGGGGCTGCCGGGCTGGCCGTCGGGATGGCCTGACGTCTCGTTCGTCGGGCCTTCGTGCTGACCGGCCCGTGGCTGAGCCTGACGGGAGAATCTCAGCCCCCACGGGCGCATCTGCGACGGACGTTCTCCGCTGGCCATCAGGAGGTGCCCGCTCGGATCCAGGGGGAACACGTCACCCACGCGCGCCAGAACAGCGCGAGATTCCGCGTCCGGGGAATGCAAAGCCAGATCCAGGCCACCATCGGGCTCGATCACGGGCGTCGTCATGACCTACCTCCACAGCCCATCGCGTGACCTCAAGCGTGACCGATGGTCGAGCAGAGCGCAAGGGTCCCGGATCTCGGCGGGTCAACCCCCGGACGCCGCCGGCGACGGCTTCCAGCTCGTCGAGCATGCGCTTTCCGCCCGCGCTGGACGCCGCGCGACCCCTGCCGGCGGTACATGACACTCGCCACGACCTTGGATTACGGGCCGTGAATGTCGATGGAACGGCCCGTTCACCCGTACAGTGTGAGGGTGCCGCTTCAGCATGCCGTTCTCGCCCTGCTGGCCGACGGACCCAGCTACGGGTATGAGCTCAAGGCGAACTTCGAGAAGGCCGTCGGACCCCAGTGGGGTGGGCTGAACATCGGCCACGTGTACCAGATCCTCGACCGTCTGCACCGCGACGGCATGGTCAGCTCGCACACGGTGCCGCAGGACTCCCGCCCCGACCGCACCGTGTACCTCATCACGTCGGCGGGCCGCAGCGACCTCGACGAGTGGCTGGCCACGCCCACCACGCGCACGTCGGGCTATCGCGACGACTTCATCCTCAAGGTGCTCGCCGCGGGCCGCCGCGGCCCCGACGACATCCGCGAGGTCTGCCGTATCCAGCACGACGCCCGGCTGGCCGAGCTGCAGACGTTGCGCACCAGCCGGCGCACGCACCAGCACGACGCGCTCGCGGCGCTCACCATCGAGGCGGCGATCCTGCACACGCAGGCCGACATCAAGCTGATCGAGGCGGTCGAGTCGCGCGCCGGAGAGCCGCTGATGCCCGCCGCCCAGGCGCCCGGCGCCCAGGCGAAGGACGCCGACGACCAGCCCAGCAAGGCCCGGCACGCGTCCTGACCCCGGTCCACCCAAGATCACGGCGACGTAGTTCCATGTCCGACGCAGGACACCCGGTGTTCGCCCGCGCGCAACCGCGCCGCCACACTCGCGGCTCAGTCTGAGCCGGTCGCGACGGCTAGGTGCAGGGGGTGAGCGTGACGTGATGATCGATGGTGCCCAGACACCGGTCCGATCGCGGCAGGGCGCGCTACGGGCGCCAGCGCTGATGGCGGCCCTGGCGACAGCACTGGTCGCGGCGGCCTGCTCGGCGACGACGCAGAGCGACGAGCCGGCCGCGGGCGGCACGCTCCACTACCTCAGCAGCCAGCCGGAGTTCACCCACCTCGATCCGCAGCGCATGTACCTGCCCGAGGACATCGCGTTCGCCACGTCGTTCCTGCAGCGGACGCTGACGGCGTACTCGTACGACGCCGACCCGGCCGACGTCCAGCTGGTCGCCGACCTCGCCACCGACACCGGCAGCGCGAACGACGACGCGACCGAGTGGTCGTTCACGCTGCGCGACGGCGTGACGTTCGAGGACGGCTCGGCGATCACCTGCACGGACGTGAAGTTCGGCGTCTCGCGGGCGTTCGACCCGGAGTTCATCCTGACCAGCGGGATCTCGCGGGCGATCCGGCTGCTCGACGTCCCCGCCGGGCCTGACGGCAACCCCGTCTACACCGGGCCGTACACGACCGACCCCGGCGACGTCGCCGCGTTCGACCGCGCGGTGAGCTGCTCCGGCGACGACCGCACGGTCACGTTCCGGCTGGCCCGCCCGGCCGGCGACTTCGGCGACGCCGTCAGCACGCCGGCGTTCGGCCCGGTACCGGAGGGCACGCCGGCCGGCGTCGGCTACGACACCGCGCCGGTGTCGTCCGGCCCGTACCGGGTCGACCAGGACGCCGGCGAGCACCTGACGCTGGTCCGCAACGACGCCTGGGACCGCGACACCGACCCGCTGCGCCCGGCCTACCCGGACCGCGTCGAGGTGCAGCTGGACCTCGACCCGGACGAGCTCGACCAGCGGATGATCGCCGACTCGGGCGCGGACCGGACGGCGATCGCGGCCGCCGTCGACCCGGCGGCCGCCTCGGCGTTCCCGCGCGACGACGCACTCGACGACCGCACCGTCACCGGGCCCGGGCTGGGCGTGCGCTACCTGGCGATCAACACCGCCCGGGTCCCGCTGACCGGCCACCGCCGGGCGATCGCGGCCGCCGTCGACCGCGCCGCCCTGCACGAGGCGCTCGGCGGCGACGTCGGCGGGACGCCCGCTGACGGGCTGCTGCCGCACGGCCTGCGCTCCGAGGACGCGGCCGCGGCGTCCGGCTCGCCCGGCGCCGGCCCGCCGGCCGGTGACCCCGCACGGGCGCAGACGCTGCTGGCCGAGGCGGGCGCGCCGATGCCGCCGCTCAGCTTCGCCTTCCTCGACACCCCCGCGAACCAGGCCGCCGCCACCGTCCTGCAGCAGTCGCTGGGCACGGCCGGGATCACCCTGGACACCGTGCCGATGGGTCCGGCCGAGTACTACCCGGCGATCCAGGACCCGCAGAGCCCGCACGCGCTGATGCTCGGCAGCTGGGCGCCGACGTGGATGGACGGCGCCACCGTCGCCGACCTGCTCACGCCGGCCGGCGGCGCGGCCAACCTGTCCCGCTACGACGACGCCGCGTTCACCGCCGACGCCGACGCGGCGTCCGGCGAGCTGGACCCGGCGGCCCGGGCCGCGGCGTGGTCGGAGCTGGACGCGCGTGCCGTCGCCGACGCCGTCGTCGTGCCGCTGCGGTTCGACCAGCAGCTGCGGCTCGTGGGATCGCAGGTGCGCGACGCACACGCGTGGGCGCCGTACGGGTCGGTCGCGTTCGGGGCGGTGTGGGTAGAGCCCGAAGACTGACCGCGAGTACTGGCGTCGGGGCCACCTGGCATGCTGTGCGGGTGCGTGTCGTACTTGCCGAGGATTCCCTGTTGCTGCGCGAAGGCCTGGTTCGTCTGCTGGGCGAGGCCGGCGCCGACGTCGTCGACGCCGTCGGCGACGGCGACACGCTGGTGCGGTCGGTGCAGGAGCACCGCCCCGACGTCGCGATCGTCGACGTCCGCATGCCACCGACGTTCACCGACGAGGGACTGCGGGCCGCGCTGGCGGCGCGGTCGGCGGTGCCCGGGACCGGCGTGCTGGTGCTGTCGCAGTACGTCGAGGAGTCCTACGCCGGCGACCTGCTGGCCGACGGCGCGGGCGGGGTCGGCTACCTGCTGAAGGACCGGGTGTCGGCGCTGGCCGACCTCTCCGATGCCCTCGATCGGGTGGCGTCGGGCGGGACGGTGCTCGACCCGGAGGTCGTGGCGCAGCTGTTCGCCCGGCGGCGGCGCGACCCGTTGCAGACGCTGACGGCGCGCGAGCGCGAGGTGCTGGCGCTGATGGCGGAGGGCCGGACGAACGTCGCGATCGCCCGGCTGCTGGTGGTCACCCAGGGCGCGGTCGAGAAGCACATCTCGTCGATCCTCACCAAGCTCGACCTCCCCCCGTCCGACGACGACCACCGGCGGGTGCTGGCGGTGCTGGCGTGGCTGCGCGCCGAACACTGAGGCATCGCGAGAGCGCAATACGTTCGTGACAGGATCTGTGTCACTCTGTTCTGATGTCGTTTCTCCTGCGTGTGGTCGTACCGGACCGTCCCGGTTCGCTCGGCGCCGTCGCGTCCGCGGTCGGTGCCGCCGGCGGTGACATCGTCGGCGTCGACGTCGTCGAGCACCGCGCCGACGGTTTCGTCGTCGACGACTTCCTGGTCGACCTGCCGGGAGGCCGGCTGCCCGACTCGCTGGTGACGGCGTGCCGCACGGTCGAGGACGTCACGGTCGAGTTCATCGGGCACTACTCGCCAGGCGCCAGCCTGCACCGCGACCTCGAGGCCGTCGAGGCGATGACCGACGAGCCCGACCGCGCCGAGGAGATCCTGGTCGATCTCGTGCCCGGCATCTTCCGGTCCGGCTGGGGGCTGCTGCTGCCGGCGTCCGGGTCGACGTTGAAGGTGCAGCGGGCCAGCGGCGGCGCCCCCGAGGACGACGGTTACGAGGCGCCCTGGCTGCCGCTGACCGAGGCCACCCGCATCGCCGTCGGCCCCGACGCCCCCGAGCCCTGGCAGGACGTCGTCGCGGTCGGCGTCCCGGTCGACGACACCGGCCAGGCCATCATCTTCGGCCGCGACGGCGGGCCGCGCATCCTCGACTCCGAACTGGCCCGGCTCGCTCACCTGGTGGCGCTGGCCCAGGCCATCCGGCGCGCCGCCCCGGCCGCCGAGGCGGACGAGGCCGCCACCGGCTGACGTCGTCGCCGGCCGGTCGGTGCGATCAGCGCGACAGCGCCGCCTCCAGCAGCTCGGTGAGCAGGTCGGCCGCCGCCCTCGTGTCGTACCGCGGGTCGTGCAGCCGTTCGGACACGATCGCGTCGATCCCGCCGCCGACGATGATCGCCAGCGTCCGCGCGTCCACTTCTCCACCGGCGCGAGCCTCGGCGGCCGCCTCGATCAGCTGGGCCAACGGCCCCCACCGCGCCTCCGGGGCGTGGTCGGCGCCGCCGTGGACCAGCGCCTCGACGATCATCCGGGTGTGCCGCGGATGCTCGTGCAGGTGCCCGATCATCGAGCGAACGTAGGCGCCCGGCCCGCCCGCCGCGTCAGCCGCCTCGACCGCCTCGCCGACCTCGGTGGTGAGCGCCACCAGCACGTGCTCGTACGCGGCCTCGACCAGCGCGTCCTTCGTCGGGAAGTGGTACAGCACGGCCGCCTTCGTGATGCCGGCGGCCTCGGCGATGCGCGCCAGCGACGTCCCCCCGTAGCCCTTCTCGGCGACCAGCTCGATCGTGATCTCGATCAGCTGCCCCCTGCGCGCCTGCTCGGTCAGCGTCAGCCGGCGCTCGTCGCCGCCGGAACCCCTTCGCGTTGCCACGGATGCCATCCTACCGTACGGTAGAAATACTTACCGATCGGTTAGGAGTCCGCATGGCCATCACTTCCGGGGCCAACCGCGACCGCCCCGACGCCCACGCCCACGCCCAGACCACCACGGCCCTCGCACCCGACGAGGTCAGTGCTCCTGCCGAGGGCGGCGAGCCGGCCGAGGCCGACGAGTCCGGCGACCGGAAGCCGCGGCGTCGGCGGCGCTGGCGGCGCGTCCGCATCGCCCTGGTCATCGTCGGCGGCGTCGTCGTGGCCGCGGCGTTCGCGCTCCGTTCGCCCTCGCCGGTCGGCCACTGGGACAGTGCCGAGGGCCAGGACCGGTTCCTGGCCGCCTACGACGCGGCGTTCGCCGACCTGCCGGAGCCGGCCGAGACGATCGACGTCCGGACCGAGTTCGGGATCGTGCGGGTGTACCGGTTCGCCGGCACCGGCGCCGCGACCGCCCGGCCGCCGCTGGTGTTGCTGCCCGGCCGCGCGTCGGCCTCACCGGTGTGGGCGGACAACCTGCCCTCGCTGCTGCGGATCGGCGACGTCTACACGATCGACCTGCTCGGCGAACCGGGCATGAGCGTCCAGGAACGCCCGATCACCAGCGACGCCGACCAGGCGGCCTGGCTGCACCAGACCCTCGACGCGCTGCCGGAGGAGTCGTTCCACCTCGTCGGGCTGTCCATCGGCGGCTGGACGGCGGCGAACCTCGTGCTGCACGAGCCCGCCCACGTCGCCAGCCTCACGCTGATCGACCCGGTCTACGTCTTCGCCGGCATGCCGTTCGAGACGATCGTCCGGTCGCTGCCGGCGTCGGTGTCGTGGCTGCCGAGGTCGTGGCGCGACAGCTTCAACTCCTACACCGCCGGCGGCGCGCCGGTCGAGGACGAGCCTGTCGCGGACATGATCGAGGCCGGCATGCAGCACTACCGCCTGAAGCTCCCCCAACCGACCCGGATCAGCGAGGAGCGGCTCGCCACCATCGAGCTGCCGGTGCTCGCGATCATCGCCGGCCGCTCCGTCATGCACGACTCGCAGGCCGCCGCCGAGACCGCCGAACGCGCGCTGCCCGACGCCATGGTCAGGGTGTATCCGGACGCCTCGCACGCGGTCAACGGCGAGCACCCCGACGAGATCGCCGCCGACATCGCCGCGCTCGTCGCCACAGTCGAGTAACGACACCTCGTGGTTGAGGGATGCGGGTTGCCCTGGCTACCCGGATCCCCCAACCATCCGCGGCCGGCTCAGCGCATCAGCCGACGCTGGCGAGGGCGAACGGCAGGACCTGGCCCGCGCCCGCCAGGCGCACCTCCCGTCCGGCGACGGTGAGGGTCCAGCGGGAGTCGGCGAGGTCGTCGACCAGGAGCACGACCGGATCGGGGCCGAGCGCCGCCAGTCCTTCGGCCGCCGCGGGGCCCACCCGCCAGCCGCCCCAGACCGAGGCCAGCCGGAAGGCGCTGTTGCCGCCCGGCTCGGCGCCCTCGGCCGGACCGGCGCCGGTCGCCTCGAGTTCGCCGAGGTCGGCCAGCCGGCCCCGCGCCGCGAGGTAGCGACCGACGGAACCGATGAGCTGGGGATGCCGCCGCGACGGCACGCTGATGACGGCGTCGGGGCGGCGGTCCCAGCGCCACTCGCGCAGCACGTCGATGCACGCCTCCAGCAGCGACTCGGGCGCGGGCGCGTCGTCGGCGTCGAGCAGGGACCGCAGCCGCTGACCCCAGCCGAGGTCGGTGAGCCGGGCGACCACACGGCCGGGCTCGAGGCGTTCGTCGGGGCCGATCTTGCCCTTGACGTCGACGCCGAGCCGGCCCATGCCGGACGGCCACTGCACGCGTGGTTCGAGCAGCACCCCGGCCCGGGCCAGCGTGGTGCGCGCCGCCGCCCGGGCACCGGCCGGGACCTCGTCGGTGAACCAGGGCCCGGTGCAGACGTCGCAGCGGCCGCACGCCGCCGCGCTCGGGTCGTCGAGGGCCGCCTGCAGGAACGCCATGCGGCATTGCTCGCCGCGCTGGTAGGCCAGCATCGACCGGGCCTCGGCATCGCGGGCGGCGGCGACCCGCTCGTACCGTTCCGCGTCGTAGACCCACTCCTGCCCGGTGGCCTGCCAGCCGCCACGGACCCGCTGCACCGCGCCGTCGACGTCGAGCACCTTGAGCAGCAGCTCGAGCCGCGTCCGCCGGACGTCGACCACGGTCTCGAGCGCCGCCGTAGACATCGCGTCGCCGGCCGCGGACAGGGTGCTGATGACCGCCGACGCCTGCTCCTGCCGCGGCATCGACACGGTGGCGAAGTACTGCCAGATGGCCTGGTCTTCGGCGGCCGGGAGCAGCAGCACGTCGGCCCGCTCGGTTGCCCGGCCCGCACGGCCGACCTGCTGGTAGTACGCGACCGGCGAGGACGGCGCGCCGAGGTGCACGACGAAGCCGAGGTCGGGTTTGTCGAACCCCATGCCCAGCGCGCTGGTGGCGACCAGGGCCTTGACCTCGTTGTGCAGCAGCGCCCGCTCGGCCTCGACGCGGTCGGCGGGGTCGGTGCGGCCCGTGTAGGCGATGACGTGGTGGCCGGCCTCGCGCAGCAGCGCCGCGGTGTCCTCGGCCGCCGCCACCGTGAGCGCGTAGACGATTCCGCTGCCGGGCAGCTCGCCGAGGTGCGCGGACAGCCAGGCCAGCCGGTGCTCGGCGTCGTCGAGGGACAGCACGCCCAGCCGCAGGCTCTCGCGCGCCAGCGAACCGCGGATGGTGGTGACCTCGGCTCCCCCGGCGCCCAGCTGCTCGGCGACGTCGGCCACGACGCGGGCGTTCGCCGTCGCCGTCGTCGCCAGCACCGGGGTGCCGGCCGGGAGGGTGCCGAGGAGGTCGCGGATGCGCCGGTAGTCGGGCCGGAAGTCGTGGCCCCAGTCGGAGATGCAGTGCGCCTCGTCGACCACGATGAGCCCGGCGCTGGCCGCCAGCGTGGGCAGCTGCTCGTCGCGGAACCGCGGGTTGTTCAGCCGCTCGGGACTGACCAGCAGGACGTCGACGGCGTCGTCGGCGAGCTGTTTGGCGACCTCGCCCCACTCGTCGGCGTTGGCGGAGTTGATGGTGACGGCCCGCACCCCGGCCCGGCCGGCGGCCGCGACCTGGTCGCGCATCAGCGCCAGCAGCGGCGACACGATGACGGTTGGCCCCGCGCCGCGCGCCCGCTGCAGACCCGTCGCGACGAAGTAGACCGCCGACTTGCCCCAGCCGGTCCGCTGCACGACCAGCACACGACGCCGGTGTTCCACCAGGTCACGTACCGCGTCCCACTGGCCGTCACGGAACTCGGCCGTGTCGTTGCCGACCAGCCGCCGCAAGAGCGCTTCTGCTTCGTCCTTCAGTTCCACCATGTCCGCGACGCTAGCCCCCGGCGCCGACAGCCCGCCACCGCGCTCGGCTCGATTGTGGACAACTCCCCGAACTCGCCGGCCCTGTGGACCGACGAACCGTCCCGCCCGACAAAGTTGATCTTGGAGTTGTTCGGCCATCTATCGGACGAATCGGACCGGATAGGCCGAACAACTCCAAGATCAACTTCGAGTGGAGTGACGTGGTCACCCGAGCCGCTGGGCCAGCTCCGGCGCCGACGGCGTCTTGAGGTGCACTTCGACCCGCCCGGACCGGTCCGGATGGAACCGTCCGGGGTCGTAGCCGAACACGACGCGCCCGAGCTCGGCGCGGACGTCGATGCCCGCCGGCCGCCCGTCGCTCAGCGGCACGTCGATGTGCTTGCCGCGATGCGGGCCGCGGCTGATCCACACGACGAGACGGCCGGCCGTCAGCACGATCGCGCCAGCCGTGCCCTCGATCTCGTTCCCCAGGTTCATCCGGTGATCGCGGTAGTCGCGGTACCGGACCGATCCGGCCAGCCCTTCCTCGGCGAACACGATGCCCTCGGCGGCGAGCTCGCCCCGCAGTGCGTCGGAGATCCGCCCGGACCCGAGGAGCAGCCGCTTCACCGGATTCACGGGTGCGAGGCTAGCGGTCACCGCGGAACCGAAGCCACCACGCGGGAATGAATACTGGCGATACACGACTCCTCGCCCGGCCACAGACGACAGCACCCAGCGAGACGGCCCGCCGCCCCCACACGGGGACGACGGGCCGCCTCCTATCGGCACAGAACCAAAGGATCAGCCGACGCCCGACTGCGTCGCCGCTCGGACGATCGTTCCCTTCTGCCGCGTGGTGATCACGCCGCGCTCGACGTAGTAGTCGGCCACCTCACCGACGTGGCGGACGAAGTCGCCGCTGCTCGACCAGGAGTCCGGGTCGTCGTCGATGAGCTGGTTGATCGAGCAGCTCGCCCCGGCCACCCGGTTGGGCACGCCGGAGTCGACCTCGCCGATCACGACGGTGCTGGCCCCGACGTCACGCGCCGTACAGGTCGGCCCGCCGGTGTAGTCGATCCGCTGGATGGTCGAGATGCCGGTCGTCCCGAACGTGTGGCCCCACTGGATGACGTAGAGCGCGCCGTCCGGACCGAACTCGATCTCGTGCGGCCGCGTCCACGGGTTGAAGACCCCGTGGAACAGCGGGCTGATCTCCTGCACCTGCTGGTCCTCGTCGAGGATGAAGTTGTACATGTTGTTGCTGGTGCGGCCCCACTCGCCGAAGAACGCCTGGCCGTCGTACGACTCCGGCCACTTGCGGCTCCCGGACAGCACCGGCGTCTCGTCGGGCACGTACCGGTACACCGGCCCGACCGTCGGCGCTCCACCGGTGCCGATGTCCGGCTGGTTGGCGCCGCCACTGGCGAACGGCAGCCGTCCGTAGAACACCTCCGGGTCCACCACCGGGGGCAGAGCCGTCATGCCGGTGTTGTTCGGCGACTCGTTGATCGGGTTGGCGCAGTCGAACGTCCCGGCGGCCGGTCCGCTCGGGTAGGCCCAGTCGCGGTAGGCGGCGCCACCGTGGCAGTACGGCCAGCCATAGTTGCTCGGGGTGATGACGTTCCACTCGACCCGCCCCTCAGGACCGCGGTCGGCGTTGGGGCCGCCGGCGTCGGGCCCGTAGTCGATCGCGTACAGCTGCCCCGTCTCGGGGTCGGCCTGGATCCGGTACGGGTTGCGGAAGCCCATGGCGTAGATCTCCGCCCGGGCACCCAGCGTCCGCGGCGGGAAGAGGTTCCCCGCCGGGATCGTGTAGCCGCCCGACGCCGTGGGTGTGATCTTGAGGATCTTGCCGCGCAGGTCGTTGGTGTTGGCCGACGATCTCTGCGCGTCGAACGGCTGCCGGCCCGGCCGCTCGTCGATCGGGGTGTAGCCCTGCGACTCGAACGGGTTGGTGTCGTCGCCGGTGGAGATGTAGAGGTTGCCGTCCTTGTCGAACTCGAGCGAGCCGGCCTCGTGGCAGCACTGCTCGCGCTGCACGGTGACGTCGAGCATGACCTTCTCCTCGGTCAGCCCTTCGGCGCCCAGCGTGAACCGCGACAGCCGGTTGACGCCGCAGCTCCCGCCGGTGATATCGCTCAGCGGACAGGCCACCGGGCCCGGCACGGAGCGGAACAGGTACAGCCAGTTGTTGGTGTCGAACGACGGATCCAGCGCCAGCCCCAGCAGCCCGTCCTCCTGGGCGTTGCCCGTGGCGATGCCGGTGTAGACGTCGAGGGTGTCGACGACGGTGGTCGCCTGGGTTGCGGGGTCGATCACCTTGAGGTTCGCCGGGGTCGTGGCCAGCCGCCGCTCCCCCATCTCGATGAAGAAGACCCGGCCGTCGCCGGCGACGTCGAGCTCACTCGGGAAGCGGGTGTCGGCGTCGATCGTCGTCTTCTCGAAGTGCTCCCAGTCCGTGCCGCCGCAGTCGCCGCCGGCCGCGCCGGCCGCCCACTCGATGCCGCCCAGGATGTGCTGCAGGAAGGCCGGCTCGGTGTAGGACTGGTTCGTGTGGCCGAGCGCGGTGTACCAGGACCGGCCGCCCTCGAACGCGTGACACCAGGCCATCGGGTGGTCGGTGCCCATGGTGCCGCCGCCGGGGCTGTACGACTTCTCGTCGATGGTGAGCAGCACGTGCACGTTGCCGCGCGGGTTGGCGGTGAAGTTGTACCACTCGTCGTGACGATTCCAGACCGTCTCCAGATGCGCGGTCGACGGGTGCGACTTGTCGGCGACGACGAGCTTCGCGTCCTGGTTCGCCGGGTGATTGCGGAAGTACGCGCCGACCAGCTGGCCGTACCAGGGCCGGTTGTGCATGGTGTCGCTGGCGGCGTGGATGCCGGCGAAGCCGCCGCCGTTGCGGATGTAGCCCTGGAAGGCCGCGAACTCGGTGTCGTTCAGCAGCGGCGGGTTGGCCGGGTTGTTGGTGCCGTCGACCGGCGACAGGAAGACCACGGCGTCGTACTGGGCCAGGTTCGCCGCCGACGTGAAGGGGGTGCTCGGGAGCGTCCGGTCCGCCTGGGCCGGGTCCCAGACGTCGACGTCGAAGCCGTTCTCCTGGCCGAGCTGGATGATCGCCGTGGTGCCTGGCACGATGCTGCCGTGCCGGAAGCCGAGGGTCCGGCCCACCACCAGGATCGAGTAGTCCTCGTCCTCCTGCTGGGGCTCGATCTCTTGGGCCACGGAGGGGATCGCCGCGACGAGCGGGAGCGCGAGGGCTCCGGCCGCGAGCAGCGCGATGGCGCGGGTGCGCGTGGTGCGCGGGCGCCAGGTGACGTGTTTCACCGCAGTCTCCTTGTCGGTGATCGGAGGAACACGCGCTCCTGGCCCCGGGGCGTCGGCCCCGGGGTCTCTCGGCCCTTGTGGAGTTGTCGGGTGGCTGACTGATCTTACGGCCGAACCGGGCCGATGGATTGGTTCGGACGGAGCGGACTTTCCTCGCGGAGGTGAAACCGCACCTCAAACCGGCTATACGACGCATACAGGAGACCCACTTGACCACCCTCCGGGACGGATCGATCATGGAGGGACAACTGAACACTGGAGTCCCGCTCGGGGCACCGGCACGTCATGTGGTTCCCGAGCGGTCGTATGACGGCTGTGCGGAACCTCGTAGAAGCGAGAGGACCCCCCATGAGTCGTCAGCACGGACGGAGACACCTCAGCCGGCTACGAGCTAGCCGGTACCTCGCCAAGTTGCGGCTGCAGGCTTACGCCGCGGTCGCGGGCCGATTCTCGGCTCGGGCGTGAGGCGTCCTCTGTCTCCAGTTCCACGGAGCAGCTCGCACGACGCCCACGGGCGGCGGGCGAACGTCCATGGACACGAAGGGTCTGGCATTCGCCGGGCCCTTCGCGCGTCCGCGGCCCGCGACTACTCCTGCGCCTCGCCGGCGTCGTCGCCCTCGTCGCCGGCGCCGACCTGGGCGACCTCCGCGGCCGCATCAGGCCCCGACTCGAGCAGCACCCGGAAGCCCGCTTCGTCGAGCACCGGCACCTTCAGCTCCAGCGCCTTGTCGTGCTTGGACCCGGCGTTCTCGCCCGCGACCACGAACGACGTCTTCTTCGACACCGAGCCGGACGCCTTGCCGCCGCGCGCCAGGATGGCCTCCTTGGCGTCGTCGCGGGAGAACTCCTGCAGCGACCCGGTGACGACGACGGTGAGGCCCTCGAGCGTGCGCGGGGTCGACTCGTCGCGCTCGTCGACCATGCGGACGCCGGCCGCCGCCCACTTGTCGACGATCGCCACGTGCCAGTCGACGGCGAACCACTCGGTGACCGACGCGGCGATGGTGGGGCCGACGCCGTCGGTGCCGGCCAGGTCCTCTTCGCTCGCCGCCCTGATGGCCTCCATGGACAGCAGCGCCCCCGCGAGCGCCCGCGCCGCCGTCGGGCCGACATGGCGGATGGACAGCGAGACGAGGACCCGCCACAGCGGCTGCTGCTTGGCCTTCTCGAGGTTGTCGAGCAGCCGGCGGCCGTTGACCGTCAGCTCGCCGTCGGCGTTGGTGAACAGCGGCACCCGCCGCAGCTTCTCGGCGTCGAGCGCGAACACGTCGCCCTCGTCGACGACGACGCCGGACTCGATCAGCGCGATGCCGGCCTCCCAACCCATCGCCTCGATGTCGAACCCGCTGCGCCCGGCCAGGTAGAACAGCCGCTCGCGCAGCTGCGACGGGCAGGACCGGCTGTTCGGGCAGCGGATGTCGACGTCGCCCTCCTTGGCCGGGGCCAGCGTCGTGCCGCAGGCCGGGCACTCGGTGGGCATGACGAACTCGACCTCGGTGCCGTCGCGCAGCTCGGCGACCGGGCCGAGGATCTCGGGGATGACGTCGCCGGCCTTGCGCAGCACGACGGTGTCGCCGATGAGCACGCCCTTGCGCTTGACCTCGGACGCGTTGTGCAGCGTGGCGTTCTCGACCGTCGAGCCGGCCACCTTCACGGGTTCCATGACGCCGTAGGGCGTGACCCTGCCGGTACGCCCGACGTTGACCTCGATGCGCAGGAGCTTGGTGGTGACCTCTTCGGGCGGGTACTTGAACGCGATGGCCCAGCGCGGCGCGCGCGACGTGGAGCCGAGCTGGCGCTGGAGGTCGACCTGGTCGACCTTGACCACGACGCCGTCGATCTCGAACCCGATGTCGTGGCGGTGCTGCCCGTAGTGGTCGATGTACTTCTGCACCTCTTCGAGGTCGGGCACCACCTTCGGCCGGTCGCTGGCCGGCAGTCCCCAGGCCCGCAGTGCCTCGTACGCCTCGGACTGGAACCTGATGTCGAAGCCGTCGCGCCGGCCGATGCCGTGGCAGACCAGGATCATCCGGTTGAGGTTGCGCCGGGCCCTTTCGTGCTCCTCGAGCACCTTCTCGTACGCGACCTGCGACCGGCCCTCGTTGCCCGCGGCGTCGGCCTTCGCCTTCGCGGCGTCGAGCTTCTCGCGACGGCGGTCCATGCGCTGACGGAGCACGCCGGCGCCGGAGTTGCGCGCGTTGGCGAACAGCGGCAGCCCGAGGTCGGCCCGCTCGGCGTTGACCGCCTCGAACTCGGCCGTCGGGAAGACCGCCTCGCCGCGGATCTCGACCACGGACGGGACGGGGTACTCGTCGGTGCCGGTCAGCTCGGCCGGGATGGCGTCGACGAAGGCCGCGTTGTACGTGATGTCCTCGCCGGTGCGGCCGTCGCCCCGGGTGGCCAGCGTGACCAGCTTGCCGTCGCGATACGTGAGGTCGACCGCCAGCCCGTCGACCTTCGGCTCGCACAGGTAGCGCGCGCCGGTGCCGACCTCGCGCTCGACCCGGGCGGCCCACTCGGCGATGTCGTCGGCGGAGAACGCGTTGTCGAGGCTGAGCATGCGCTCGAGGTGCTCGACCGGCGGCCAGGACGCCTCGACGCCCGCGCCCGGCTCGGCCACCGGCGCGCCCACCCGCTGCGTCGGCGAGTCGGGGGTGCGCAGCGACGTGTACTGCTCCTCGATGCCCTCGAGCTCGCGCATCAGCTGGTCGAACTCGGCGTCGCTGACGGTGGGCGTGGCGAAGTAGTAGCGCTGGCGGTGGTCCTCGATCTCCTGCGAGAGCGTGGCGTGGCGTTCGCGAACGTCACCCGGGACGTCGTTGATGTCGGCTGGCTCGGTCACAGCACAGACGGTAGCGCCCACCACCGACGATGTGCCGGAACCTGCCCCGCGCCTTACCTTGACGCGAATGAGCGCTCCTGGCTACGTTGACCGCGGCCGACGGGGCAGGACCCGCTTGAGTCGGCCGTCCTACGAGGTCTGTGAGGAATGGGTCATGACGTCGTCGCGTCGGATGTTTCTCGGTGGAGCGGCCGGTGTGGCCGCGCTCGGACTCACGGGAGCGGGGGTGGCGTCACCGCAACGGGCGTTCGCCCTCGGTCCCCTCGTGATGGAGAGCAAGATGCTCTTCGGGGACGCGCAGGCCGGGCCCGCAGCCGTCCCCAAGCCGAGCGGCAACGGCAACTACCACTCGTGCCGGATCCCGTCGATCTTCGCGGTCCCGGGTTCGAGCGTCGTCATGGCCGTTGTGGAGGGCCGACCGGATGAGGTCAGTGATGCCTCCGGGAACTTCAACCTGCTGATGCGCCGGTCGACGGATGCCGGGCTGACCTGGAGCGCCGCCACTTCGCTCGCCGCGGCGACCCTCTACAGCTGGGCGAACCCGACCATGGTCCACGACCGGACCACGGGCCGGCTGTACTGCTTCATGCTGCGTCGGCAGCCCGGAGACCTTCACGACAAGGATCCCAAGGTCTACCTCGCGACATCGGACGACAACGGCGCGACGTGGACCGACCCGGTCGTGCGCAACGATCTGAACCGGCGACTCCCCAGCGGCGGCACGACCAACGACTTCATCGGGCCCGGCAACGGGATCCAGCGCTCCGGCGGAGCCCTCGTGGTCCCGGCGAAAGGCCGCCTGATCATCAAGGAGCTGGGCGGCGACTGGGCCAATCATGATGTCCCCGACGGGCTGTATGAGGTCGAGAACGGGAACCGGCTGCCGTACGGCGAAGGGACTGTCGCGGAGCGCTCGGACGGGCAGCTGATCCTGAACTACCGCGCCCTGAACGCGGAACTCAACAATGGCTTCCCCGCCGCCCGCCGCATCGCCATCGGGAATCCGGGCAGCTGGCGGCTGTTCGGCGACGAGCACTGGCGCACCCAGATCATCGACCCTGGCTCGCACGCCGCGCTGATCTCCCACTCGATCAACGGCAACCCGTTCCTGGTCCACCTCAACTCCAACAGCCCGGAGCGGGACGATCGCTACGCGATGACGCTGCGCGCAAGTGCCGACGACGGCGAGACGTGGAGCACATACCAGCGACCGCTGAGCCATGCCCCGCTGGCGAACGAAGGAGATCTGGCCGGCGATCTGCGCGAGGGCGGCTACTCGGCGTTGGCCTCTACCGGTAGCGGCATCATTCTTGCGCTGGTCGAGGCGCGCAGGTTGCAGTACGACAACCCGTCACTTTATGACGTGAACCACAACTCACCGTGTGCCGTGGCGCTCCGCCGGTTCGACCCGAACTGGATCGTTCCCGCCTGACCCGAGCGCGACAACCGCCATCACGCACAGGCGGTACTGCGAGGCACCGACGAGGGCCGCAGGGGCGAGTCGGTGGCGCGCGACGGCGACCTTGACACGTTGTGACCGGTGTCATACGGTATGCGCACCCTTGAAACGATTCACGATTGCGAAGGTCCTTTGGACGGCGCGACAGCGAAGTCGAGCCCGCTCCTCGAAGTCGTCGGCCTGACCGTCGACTTTCCGGGGGTGCGGGCACTGGACGGTGTCCACCTCGACGTTCGCCCCGGCGAGGTGCACGCGATCGTCGGCGAGAACGGCGCAGGGAAGTCGACCCTACTCAAGGTCCTCGGGGGCGTGAACACCCCCAGCGCCGGGTCGTTGACCCTCGGCGGCGAGCCGTTCCGCCCGCATCGGCCGCACGACGCCATCGCCGCCGGCATCGCCGTCATCTACCAGGAGTTCAACCTCTTCCCCGACCTCTCGGTCGCCGAGAACGTCTACGTCGGCCGCGAGCCGCACGGCCGGCTGACCCGTGGCCTCGACTACGCCCGGATGCGCCGCGGGTGCCGCGAGATCTTCGACGTGCTCGGCGTGCGGATCGACCCCGACGCGCGGGTCCGCGACCTCGCGGTGTCCGAACAACAGCTGGTCGAGATCGCCAAGGCGCTGTCGGTGGGCGGCCGGGTCATCGTGATGGACGAGCCGACGGCCGCGCTGGCGCGCACCGAGGTCCGCCGGCTGCTCGACGTCGTCCGGCGGCTGCGCCAGGAGGGCAAGGCGGTCATCTACGTGAGCCACCACCTCGAGGAGGTCTTCGAGGTCGCCGACCGCGCCACGGTCCTGCGCGACGGCCGGCACGTCGCCACCGAGGTGATCACGGAGACGACGGAGGACGACCTGGTCCGGCTCATGGTGGGCCGCGACGTCGAGTCCGTCTTCCACCGCGAGAGCACCGACGAGGGCGCGGTCGTGCTGGCCCTGGACGGCGTGTCGGCCGGCCGGCACCTTCGCGACGTCGATCTCGAGGTGCGGGCCGGCGAGGTGCTCGGCATCGGCGGCGTGGCCGGCGCCGGTCAGACCGAGCTCACCCAGGCCGTGTTCGGAGCCATCGGGCTCAAGAGCGGCGGCATGCGGCTCGACGGCCACGACCACGCGCCGTCCAGCCCGCGCGACGCCATCGCCGCGGGCGTGGGCTTCCTGCACGAGGACCGTAAGGCGGCGGGGATCCTGCCCGACCTCTCCGTGCTGCAGAACCTGGGCATGTCCGTGCTGCGACGGCTGCGGACGGGGCCATTGCGGCTGCTGTCGCCGGCGGCGGAGCGCGGTGTCTACCGCGAGTACAGCGACCGGCTGCGCATCAAGGCCAGCGGCGCGGACCAGCTCATCAGCCAGCTCTCCGGCGGCAACCAGCAGAAGGTCCTCCTGGGCCGGGCGCTGGCCCCGGGTGGACGACTGCTCGTGCTCAACGAGCCGACCCGCGGCGTCGACATCGGCGCCAAGGCGGAGATCCACCAGCTCGTCAACGAGCTCACGGCCGCCGGTGTAGCGGTGCTGCTGGTCAGCAGCGACCTGCTCGAGCTGCTGGGCATGAGCGACCGCATCGTGGTCCTCGCGGGTGGCCGCGTCGTCGGCCGCCTCGAAGGTGCGGACCGCACCGAGGAGAATGTCATCGCCTGCGCGACGATGGGCCGCAAGATCGCGGTCGACGCATGAGCGGCCAGTCCCCCGGGCCGGCGCCGGCCGAGGCGCGCGGGACGCGTCGCGCCCCGGCCGACCGCGTGCGCCAGGCTCTGGTCGCCGCCCCGCTCGCCGTGCCGCTGCTGCTGGTGTGCCTCGTCCTGACGCTGGCCACCGACCGGTTCCTGACCACCGGCAACCTCGAGAACGTCCTCGTCGCGGCGAGCATCGTGGCGCTGCCCGGCCTGGCCATGACCCTGTGCATCGCCATGGGCGAGTTCGACCTGTCGGTCGGCTCCACCGTCGCGCTGACGGGGGCTGTCACCTGCACCTGGCTGGTCGACGGCCGGCCCACGCTCGTCGCCGTGGTGGCGGGCCTCGTCGTCGGCGCGGCCGTCGGCCTGGCCAACGGGCTGGTGATCACCAAACTCGGCGTCACGCCGTTCATCGCCACCCTGGCAACACTGGTCATCGTCCGCGGGCTGTCCCTCGTATACACCGACGGCCGGGACGTCATCGTCAACGACGAAGCGCTGAAGTACCTCGTGGCCGGCCGGCCGCTCGGCGTGCCCATGCCGATCGTCCTCGCGGTGCTCGCGGCCGTGCTCGCGTGGTGGACGGTCAACCGCACGCGGTTCGGCCGCTGGGTCTGCGCCATCGGCAGCAACCGCGAGGCGGCCGTCATCTCGGGCCTTCCGGTCGACCGCATCCGCATCGCCGTCTACGTACTCGTCGGCCTGGCCGGCGGCGTCTGGGGCGTGCTGATCTCCAGCCAGCTGCAGAAGGGGTCGGGGCAGCTCGGAGCGGGCTTCGAGCTCGACGCCATCACGGTCGTGGTGATCGGCGGGACCAGCCTGCTGGGCGGCAGCGCCTCGGTCATCGGCACCCTGCTCGGGGCGATCCTGATCGAGACCATCCGTAACGGCTTGAACCTGCTGAACACGCCGGCCGCCTACCAGCGCATCAGCGTCGGGCTGTTGCTGGTCGCGGCGCTCGCCGTGCAGGCCATCCGGCGGAAGGCGCCGACGGAGGCCCTCGATGACGTCTGACACCGTGCTGCGCCCCTCGGGCGCGGACCAGGGCGGACCTCGCCGAAGCAGGCCGCGGCCGACGCTCGGACGGCTCTGGGAGACCTGGGGCATCACGGTCGTGCTGATCGCGCTGCTGGCGCTCTCGCCGCTCATCGCGCCCGACTTCCTGACGCAGGCGAACCTGCAGTCGGTGCTGCGCGAGAGCGCCTACCTGGGCATCGTGGCGGCCGGCATGACCTTCGCCATCATGAACGGGACGTTCGACCTCTCGGTGGGCGGCCAGCTCGCCCTCGTCAGCGTCGCGACCCTGGCCGGCTTCTCCGCCGGCGGAACGCTGCTGGCCGTGGCGGCCGCGGTGGCCACCGGCGTGGGGTGCGGGCTGGTGAACGGGGCGCTGGTCACGGCGCTGCGGGTGCCGCCGTTCGTGGCCACGCTGGGCATGCTGTTCGTCTTCCGCGGCATCGCGTACATCTTCACCCAGGACGGGCCGAAGACGCTGCCCTACGACCAGGCCGACTCGTCGTTCGTGAAGATCGGCAGCCTGAACCTGGCGGGCATCCCGGTACCGTTCGTCATCATGCTGGCCGTCTACGCGGCGGCCTGGGTGGTGCTCCGGCGGACGACGACCGGCCGCCAGGTCGTGGCGTTCGGCTCGTCACCCGAGGCGGCGAGGTTCTGCGGTGTCTCGGCGACCCGCGTCCGCCTGTTCGTCTTCACCCTGGTGGGCCTGTGTGTCGGCATCGCCGCACTCACCTACGTCACCCGGGTCTGGACTGCGGACGGTTCGGCGCAGGACGGCTTCGAGCTGAGCGTCATCACCGTCGTCGTCCTGGGCGGCACCAGCCTCAAGGGTGGCAAGGGCACGCTGATCGGGACGTTCTCGGCCGTGCTCCTGGTCGCCGTGCTCAACGACATCCTGGTCAGCCAGGGCGTCGGCGCCTCCTACCAGCGCATCGTCCTCGGGACCGTCCTCATCACGGCTCTGGCGATCGACGGGCTCCGGACCCGGTTCGCGGCCCCTGGATCCTTCCGCCGCGCCGTCCTGCGCCGCTCCACGGAGGTGAGGTCGTCCTCTTGATCGTTCTGCCGGGCGGGCACGTCCCGGGCCACATCCGCAGCACAGGTCCGTCATCACGTCGACCCCGAACAGGCGGCCGCCGGCCCCGGAAAGGCACCACAGTGAACCGCACACGACTCTCCGCCGTCGCACTGGCGGCCATGATCGCCCTGACCACCGCCTGCTCGGAGTCCGAGGAGCCGGCCACCAGCGGGGCCGACGACGGCGAAGCGCTGACCGTCGGGTTCTCCGTCTACGACATGCAGTTCGAGTTCTTCCAGGAGATGGAGCGAGGCACCCGGGAGGCCGCCGAGGAGAAGGGGTGGGAGTTCGTCCTGCACGACCAGCGCAGCGACGAGAACGAGATGGTGACGGGTGCGCAGGCGCTCCTGGACCAGAACATCGACGTGCTCATCATCAGCCCGGTCAACCCCGAGGCGCTCGGGCCGATCGTCAACAAGGCCCAGGAGATGGGCATCCCGGTCGTCGTCGACGACATCGGCGGTGGCGGCACGCCCTACGACGCGATCGTCATCTCCGACAACGAGGACGGCGGCGTCCAGGCGGCCGAGTACATGGCGGCGCAGATCGAGGCGAACGGCGTCACGAGCCGGAAGGTCGTCTCCATCACCTGTGAGCCGTCGGCGTTCTACGCGGCCCGCCGCAACGAGGGTTTCCGGACCGCGATCGAGGCGGCCGGCTACGAGGTCGTCACCGAGCTGTCCGGCAACTCCAGGGCCGAGGACGCCTACGACATCATGAACGACGCCCTCGCCCGGGACCCCGACGTCGCCGGAGTCTTCGCCTGCAACGACCCCATGGCCGTCGCCGCCGGCAACGCGATCATCGACGCGGGGATGGACCCGGTGAACGACATCGTCACGGTCGGGCTCAACGGCGACCCCGAGGCGCTGACGGCGATCGAGTCCGGCGGCCTCTCCGCCACCGTGGCACAGGACCCGGCCGGCATGGGCGCGCTGACGGTCGACCTCGCCGAGCAGCTCGCGAACGGCGAGACGCCCGACTTCGACAACGAGGCCGAGCGGGAGGTCTACCAGGAGGTCACCCTGGTGACGTCGGAGAACCTCGCGGACTTCACGAACTGAACGGGAGGTCCGTGACATGCCGACGCCGATCGAGAGCTCGCCCGAGGTGAGCCCGCTTCTTCCCCGTATCGCCGCACGTCCCACCAGGGTCGGGCTGGTGTCCGGCGGGCTGGGCGCCTACTGGCCCCAGTTCCCGGACCTGTTGCCCCAGTTGCGAAGGTCGGCCGACCGGGTCGCCGAACGGCTGCGCGGACTCGGCCACGAGGTCGTCGACGCCGGCTTCATCTCCGACGCGGAGGACGGCACGAAGGCGGCCGAGCAGCTGCGCGTGGAGGGGTGCGACATCATCGTCGGCTTCCTCACCACGTACATGACCGCGACGATGCTGGTGCCGGTCGCCCAGCGCAGCGGGGCGCCGGTGCTGCTGATCAACCTCCAGCCGACCGAGGCGATGGACCACGCGACATTCGACACCGGGGCGTGGCTCGCCTACTGCGGTGCCTGCCCGCTGCCGGAGATGGCCAACGCGTTCGAACGGTGCGGCATCCCGTTCCGGTCGGTCTCCGGCTACGTCGAGGACGAGCGGGCCTGGGCGCGGATCGCCCGCTGGGTCGACGCGGCCGGTGTGCGGGGTGCGCTGCGCCACGGCCGGCACGGGCTGATGGGGCACCTCTATCCCGGCATGCTCGACGTCTCGACCGACCTCACCTCGGTGTCCGCGCAGCTCGGCGGGCACATGGAGGTCCTCGAGATCGACGACCTGCGCGTCCGCGTCGAGCACGTCACCGACGCGGAGACCGACGATCGCGTCGAGCTGACGAAGTCGATCTTCTCCCTCGACGACTCGGTCGACGGCGACGACCTGCGCTGGGCGGCGCGGGTGTCGGTGGGCATGGACCGCATGGTCGAGGACTTCGCCCTCGACAGCCTCGCCTACTACCACCGTGGCCTCGACGGCGAGACGCACGAGCGGCTCGGCGCGGGGCTGATCCTCGGCGCGTCCCTCCTGACGGCCCGGGGCATCCCCGCCGCGGGCGAGTACGAGCTGCGGACATCGCTGGCCATGCTGGTCATGGACCGGCTCGGCAGTGGCGGGTCGTTCACGGAGTTCCAGGCGCTGAACTTCCGCGACGGCGTCGTCGAGATGGGCCACGACGGGCCGGCGCACCTGGCGATCGGCTCGGGCCGCCCGCTCCTGCGTGGGCTGGGGGTCTACCACGGCAAGCGCGGCTGGGGCGTGTCCGTCGAGACCGCGGTCGCGCACGGCGCCGTCACGGCGTTCGGCGTCGGCCAGGGCAGGGACGGCGCCTACCGCTTCATCGCCGCTGAGGGCCGCGTCGTCGACGGCCCGCTGCTCCAGATCGGCAACACGACGTCCCGGGTCGACTTCGGCCGCGACCCGGGCGAGTGGGCCGATGCGTGGTCGGCGTCGGGCGTCGGCCACCACTGGGCCCTCGGGACCGGCCACCGGGTGGCCGAGCTGCGTGCCGTCGCCGAGCTGCTGGACCTCGAGTTCCGCGAGGTCTGAGCCTCGCACCAGACGTGCGCGCGGGCCGCGGCCCGGGCGCACGCGACCAGCAGGACAGCCACACACTTCCAGTCCACCGCCGTATTGGAGTGCCTGCTCATGAACCGTTTCAGTCGTCGCGCGCTACCGGGCCTGGCCGCGGGTGCCGTGCTGCTGAGCCTGCTCGTCCCGGCCACTGAGGAAGCGACGGCGGCGCCGCGGTCGCACGTCACCGTCGGCGGCCTCGAGGTCGACGGCATGGCCGACCCGCTCGGCACCGGGGTGGGCGCGCCCACCCTCAGCTGGCGGCTGGAGTCCGACCGGCGCTCCGAGCGGCAGTCCGCCTACGAGATCCAGGTCGCCTCCACCGAGGAGCTGCTGACGAGCGGAGAGCCCGACCTGTGGGCCAGCGGCCGGGTGATCGGCCCGGCCCAGTCGGTGACCTTCGGCGGCGAGCCGCTCGGCAGCCGCGACCGCGCGGTCTGGCGGGTGCGGGTCTGGGACGGCGACGGCGGCGTCTCGCGGTGGAGCGCCCCGGGCAGCTGGGAGGTCGGGCTGCTGGAGCCGTCGGACTGGAGCGCCGACTGGGTGATGCATCCCGGCTTCGACCCACCGTCAGCCACCCCAGTCGTGGTCCCGACAACACCGACGTCGGCCCGGTACGTCCGGCTCGAGGTCAGCCGGCTCGGGCTGCCGCTGCGCGAGGGGTTCCCGTACGACGTCTCGCGCCTCCAGCTGGCCGAGCTGCGGGTGCGCGAGGCCGCGGCGCCGGACACCAACCTCGCGGCCGGACGCCCGGTGACGGCGAACCGCTCGTACGTCGTGGCGGGCAGCTGGGAGCCGCGGTTCCTCACCGACGGCAAGCTCGACACCGACGGGGCGCCGCTGGGCTACACCAGCCTGGAGACGCGTGACCCCGACGTCGGCGCCGACCCGATGTGGGTCGAGATCGACCTCGGCGCGACGCGGGCCTTCGACCAGATCGTGCTGTATCCCCGCACGGACACGCTGACCGCCGACGGCCGCACGCCGAACTTCCCGGTCGACTACCGGGTCCTGGCCGCCGACGCGCCCGGCGGGACGGGGGCCGTCGTCGTCGCGGCGGTCACCGGCCAGCAACCGCCCGCGCCGCGCGCGCCGGAGCCCGCCACGATGCCGATCTTCGCCCGCGGCTTCGACCTGCCCGGCGACGTCGCCAGCGCGCGCCTGTACGTCACCGGCCTCGGTGTCTTCACGCCCAGCCTCAACGGCGAGCCGGTCTCCGACACCGTCCTCGACCCGGCCAACACCGACTACGAGGACCGGGTCACCTACAGCACGTTCGACGTCACCGACGCGCTGCGCGAAGGCGAGAACGTCCTCGGCGTCAGGCTCGGCAACGGCATCTACAACGTCCCGAGCACGCCGGGCCGGTACCAGAAGCTGGTGGCCTCATACGGCCCGCCCAAGCTGATCGCCCAGCTCGAGGTGGTGCTGGACGACGGCCGGGTGATCACGGTCGACTCCGGCGAGGACTGGTCGACGACCTTCGGCGGCACGACGTTCTCCGGCTGGTACGGCGGCGAGGACTTCGACGCCCGCAAGGTGCCGGCCGGCTGGGACGTGCCGGGAACCGACCGCGGCGACTGGGAGCAGGTCGAACTGACCGGACCGCCGGCCGAGACGACCGAGCTGTCCGCCCGCTACGGCCCGGGCATCGAGGTGGTCGATCGCATCGAGGCGGCGTCCGTGACCACGCCCGCTCCCGGCGTCCACGTCTTCGACCTTGGCGTCAACATCGCCGGGTGGCCGGAGCTGACGGTCGACGTGCCGGCCGGCACCAGCGTCCAGCTGTGGCCGGGCGAGCAGCTCACGGCGGACGGGCGGGTCAGCCAGTCGACGACCGGCGCCCCGATCTGGGACACCTACACCGCCGCCGGCACGGGCCGGGAGGTCTGGCACCCGGAGTTCAGCTACCACGGGTTCCGCTACGTCGAGGTGCGCGGGCCCGCCGGCGCCACGCCGCCGCTGGACACGGTGGCCGGTCTGGTGCTGCGCGCGGCGAACGAGGAGGCCGGCTCGTTCACGTCCTCCAACGCGCTGCTCAACGGCATCCACCGGATCATCGACCGGGCGGTGCAGGGCAACATGTACAGCGTCCTGACCGACTGCCCGCACCGCGAGAAGCTCGGCTGGCTGGAGGAGACCCACCTGGTGTGGGAGACGGTCGCGCGCGGCTACGACGTCGCCGCCTACGGCCGCGACCTCACCCGCACCATGGCCGACGCCCAGACGCCCGAGGGCCTGGTGCCCGACATCGCGCCCGAGTACACCGTGTTCAGCGGCGGCTTCCGCGACGACCCGAACTGGGGCAGCGCGATCATCCACGTCCCGTGGAAGATGTACTCCAGCTACGGCGACGCCTCCGGCCTGCGCCCCTTCTACCCCAGCATGCAGCGCTACCTGGACTACCTGGCGGGCAAGGCCGAGGAACACCTGCTGGACTACGGGCTCGGCGACTGGATCACCTTCGACCCGTCGACGCCGGTCGGCGTCACCGCGACCTTCGGGTACCACCAGGCCGCCCGCACCATGGCCCGGATCGCCGAGGTGCTCGGCGAGGACGACGACGCGCGGCGGTACGCGCAGCTGGCCGACGACATCGGCGCGGCCTTCCACGCCGAGTACTTCGACGCCGAGCGGGGCACGTACGCCAGCGGCAGCCAGGCCAGCGACGCCCTGGCGCTGGACATGGGCGTCGTCCCGCCGGCCGACCGCGAGCGGGTGCTGGCGCACCTGCTGGCCTCGATCCAGGCCGCGGACCACCACCTCACCGTCGGCGAGATCGCCCTGCCGTCGGTCATCAGGGTCCTGCACGAGAACGGCCACGACGACGTCATGTACCGCATCGCCACCCAGGTCACCAGCCCGAGCTACGGGTACCAGGTGCTCAACGGGGCGACGTCGCTGACGGAGAACTGGGACGGGCCGACGTCAGGCAACTCGCAGAACCACTTCATGCTCGGCGCCATCGACGAGTGGTTCACCGGGGCGCTCGCCGGCATCGGCCAGCGGGAGGGGTCGACGTCGTACCGCGACCTCGAGATCGCGCCCTCGGTCGTCGGCGACCTCACCCAGGTGGAGGGCCGGTACGCGACGCCGTTCGGCGAGGTGGTCTCCAGCTGGCAGCAGCGGAACCGCCTGTTCGAGCTGGACGTCCAGGTGCCCGTCGGGTCGACCGCCCGGGTGCTGGTGCCGGTCTTCGGTGACCCGGACGACCCGCGCTGGCAGCCGATCGCCTCACCCGGGGCGCGCTTCGCCGGCATCGAGGGCGACCGCGCGGTCTTCGAGGTCGGCTCGGGATCGTGGACGTTCCGGTCACGGCTGCCGGAGCCGGCCGCCGACCCCGCGCCGATGCTGTTCCTGACCGCCCCGGCCGAGGTCGCCGTGGTGGGCGACGGCGAGCGGGTGGTCCCGCTGACGGTGCGCAGCATCGAGGCCGGCGAGGTGTCCGTGCCGGTGCGGGTCACGGCCGGCGAGGGCTTCGTGGCGTCGGCGGCACCGTCGCGGCTGGTCGTGCCGGCCGGCGGCACCGCCACGCTGGAGCTGACCGTGCGTGCCGTGGACCCGGCGGCGACCAGCGGCAGCGTCGTCGTCGACGTCGGTGGCCGGGCGACGACGATCCGGCTGGAGCGCACCGACAACGTCGCCCGCATTGCGACGATGAGCGCGTCCAGCACCTATCCCCGGTTCTCCGCCGCGAAGGCGAACGACGGCGACACCGCGCCGTCGACGGACTTCGCCCGCTGGGACAGCGGCGGCGGCTGGAACGACAACACCGCCTCGCAGTTCCCCGACACGCTGACCGCCACCTGGGAGCGGGAGCAGGACGTCTCCAGGGTCAGGGTCCACACGCTCGACGCCGCCGCCTACCCGGCCGCCCGGTTCGGCCTGCGCGACTGGGACGTCGAGGGCCTGGTGGACGGCGCCTGGGTGCGGCTCGCTTCGGTGCGGGGCAACACGCTGGGCACGGCCGAGACGACGTTTGGCACCGTCGCCGTCTCGGCGCTGCGGCTGGTGATCCAAGGGACGAACGACGGCGCCTTCTCCCGCGTCGTCGAGCTCGAGGCCTACTCCTGAGGAGTCGACATGAACGACAACCTGCCCGACCCCAGCACCGGCGTCGTCGTGTCGCGGCGGACGGTGCTGGCCATCGCCACCGCCGCCGCGGCGGCCGCCGGCCTCGGCACCGGGACGCTCATCCCGGTCTTCGCGGCGCCGCCCGAGCCCGGCACCGGCTTCGACGCCGGCCGGTTCGCCGACCCACCGGCCGACAGCCGCCCGGTGATCCTGTGGTTCTGGAACGGCCCGGTCACGCCCGCCCTGGTGGACGCGCAGCTGGCCGACATGCGCTCGCAGGGCGTGGAGGAGGTGCTGGTCTTCCCGTTCGACACCACCGCGCTGCGGCCGCACTTCTTCACCGAGGAGTGGTTCGCCATCATCGAGCACACCCTGCGTGAGGCCGACCGGCACGGCATGCACATCTGGCTGTTCAACGACGACCTCTTCCCCAGCGGCCGGGCCGGCGGGTTCGTGGTCAACGGCGGGCAGGTCGGCGACCGCGTCTACGAGCCGCGGCCGGACCTGCGCCCGAACGGCATCGTCCGCGCGACCACCGTCGTCGACGGCGGCGGCCCGGTCGACCTGGACGCGCTGCGCAACCGCGGCCTCGCGGTGCAGGACGGCAAGCTCGTGGTCGACGCCCGGCGGCGCGACGGCGTCACGGTGTTGCGCGACGGCGCCGAGTGGCAGGACTACGACGTCACCGCGACGGTCCGGACGGTCGACAACAACGCCGGGCTGCTGGTCCGGTGCGCGGACGCGGCGAACGGCTACCTGACGGACCTGCGGGCCGACGGCGGCGTCGACGTCTGGCGGCAGGTCGACGGCCGCTTCACGCTGCTGCGCGTCGGCCAGGCGGCCGGCGGCCACGATCCCGCCGCCTACCACGTGCTGCGCGTCCAGGTGCGCGGCGACCGGATCCTGCCCTCGCTCGACGGGAGGGCGCTGCCGGAGGTCGTCGACGCGACGTTCGCCCGCGGCCGCGTGGGGGTGCGGGCCACCGCCACGCAGCACTCCCTGTGGGACGCGCTGGCGGTCACCGGCGCCGACGGCGCGCAGCTCTACGCATCGCAGTTCGACGACGCCTCGGCGCTGGACGCCTTCGACCTGCCGCCCGACGAGACGCCGCTGGTCGCCGTCGCTGCCCGGCCCGAGTCGGGGTCCGACGCCGCCGCCGTCGTCGACCTGACCGCGCTCGCCCGGGAGGGCCGGGGCTGGGACGCCCCGGCCGGTCGGTGGCAGGTCGACGTCTTCACCGGCCGGGAGCTGGCCGACCACAGCGGGAACTTCCGCCGCAACTACCTCGACGTTCTGGACGACGAGGCGATGGGGCTGTTCCTCGACATCGTGCCGGGCGAGTACCTGCGGCGGTTCGGGTGGGCGGTGGGCGGGGTGCTGCGCGGGTTCGCCGACGACGAGCCGTTCATCGCGTCGGCCGACGCGCACTTCCACTTGGTCCCCTGGTCGCGGTCGCTGGAGGCGGAGCTGGAACGCCTCGGGACGACCCCGGCCGTCGCGCTGAGCGCGGTGCACGACGAGCTGGGCCGGGAGGGACGGCGGCTGCGCGGGGTGTTCTGGCGGGCGGTGTCCAACCGCTTCGCGTCGGCGTACTACGAGCAGCAGGGCCGGTGGATGGCCGATCACGACGTCGCGTTCATCTCCAACCCGCTCTATGACGAGTACGGCCCGGCGGAGCAGCTCAAGAGCACGGGGAATCTGAACACCGCCAACCAGTGGGCCCAGGTGCCCGGCACCGACCTGGTCTTCGACCACTACCAGCGCGGGTACCACCGCACGCTGTCGCGGTGGGCCGCCAGCACCGCGCACCAGCTCGGCCTGGAACGCGTCTACCTGGAGGGCATGGGCGCGATGGGCTGGGGCGTCACGCCGTCGCTCGTCCGCGAGGTGATCGGCGCCTTCGCCGCCCGCGGGGTGAACCAGACCCTGTTGCACGCGACCTTCACCGACTCGGCCACGATCTTCTACCCGCCGCCGTTCCAGCCCGTCAACCCGTGGTGGAACCTCTCGCGGCCGCTGAACGAGTGGATCGGACGGGCGATGGAGGCCGGCCGCGCCACGGCACCGGCGCGCACCGCGCTCCTGCAGCCCCAGCGGGCGGCCGAGTCGTCGCAGGACACCCCGGCCATGGCCGAGCTCGACACCGCCTTCGTCGGCGCGGTCCACGCGCTGGAGGACGCCCAGGTGGACTTCGACCTGGTCGACGAGGGCGCCCTCGACGCCGATCCGGCGCTGCTGGAGCACGCGCAGGCCCGCGGCGGCCGCCTGGTGGTCGGGCGCCAGGAGTACCGGATCGTCGTCCTGTCGCAGACGCCGATCCTGTCGCTCGGCGCCGTCCGGACGCTGACCGGTTTCGTCCGCGGCGGCGGCGTCCTCGTGGCCGTCGGTGACCTGCCGTCCGAGGAGGCCGGCGGCGACGACGCGGGGCTCGGCCGCGCGCTGCAGCGGCTGTTCTCCGACCCGGGCGCGGGCCGGGCGACGCGCGCCGGAGACGCCGCCGAGGCCGCGGCGGCGGTCGCCGCGGCCGGAGGTGCCGCGGCGGCCCTGTTCCCGCCCGTGGGCGAGGTCCGGGTCCTGCGGCTGGACCGCGGCGGCGAACCGGGCTTCCTGGTCGTCAACGAGCGGGCCGAGGAGGTCGCGGTCACGGCGACGTTCCCCGCGACGGGTGTCCCGGAGGTCTGGGACCCCGACACCGGCGACGCCGTCATGGCCGGCGTGTGGCGGCTGGCGCCGTTCCCCGCCGATCCGCGCGGCGGCACCGCGGTACCGCTCCGGCTCGGGCCGAAGGCGACGGTCCTGGTCGTCTTCCGCGACGGAAGCGGCGGCGACGTCGCGCACGCGGTCTACGCCTCCGCCCCGGTCGTCGAGGTGAGCCGCGACGCGGCCGGTCCGCTCGCCACCGTGTCGGCCGCGGCGCCGGGGCCGGTCTCCGTCGTCGCCGAGGTGAGCGGCCGGCTCTACCGGGGTGAGGTCACCGTCGAGGACCCGCTCGCCGCCGTGGCCCTGGACGGCGACTGGACGTTCCGGTTCGAGCGCGACGGCGCCACAGCGGTGCCGCGGCCGCTCGGGTCCTGGACCGACCTCGACCCGCGGCACTCGGGCTCGGCCACCTACGAGACGGAGATCGACCTCGACGCGGCGACGCTGGGCGGACGGTCCTGGACGCTGGACCTCGGCTCGGTCCTCGACGTCGCCGAGGTCTCCGTCAACGGCGAGTCCGTCGCCACCATGCTGTGGGCGCCCTACCGGGCCGACGTCACGGACCTCCTGCGGCCGGGGCGCAACGCCGTCCGGGTCCGGGTCACGAACACCGGCGCGAACGTGCGCGGCCAGGCGCTGGCGTCCGGGCTGCTCGGACCGGTGATCCTGCGGCCGCACGTTCTGGTCGAGGTGCCGCTGTCCTCCGTCCGCGGGCGCGTCCTGGACGTCGACGCGGCCGCGCCGGCGGTCGCACCCGGCCAGCCGCGACCGGTGACCGTGCGCGTCAGCGACCTCTCCCGGCGGTCCGGCGACGTCACGCTGGAGGTCTCCGGCGAGGGCCTCGCGGTGTCGCCTGCGTCGGTGCCGGTGCGGCTGGACCGCAGCGGGGTGGGCAGCGCCGAGATCACCCTGGACGCACCGCTGGACTCGCCGCTGCCCGGGCAGGCGACGCTGGTGGTTCGGGCCGAGGGCGTCGAGCGGCGGCTGTCCGTCGCCCTGGTGCCGGCGACGCGGCTGGGCACGGCCACGGCGTCGTCGACCCATCCCGCCCACCCGGCGGCGACGGCGATCGACGGCATCGTCGACTCGACCCTGTGGGAGTGGGGGCAAGGGTGGAACGACAACACCCCGAACGCGCACCCCGACGATCTCACCGTGACGTTCGACCTGCCGGCCACCGTCGGACGGGTGCGGGTGTTCACGCTCGACTCCGCCCAGTACCCGGCCGCCCGGTTCGGGATCATGGACGCCGACGTGTCGGTGCTCGTCGACGGGTCGTGGCGAACGGCGGGCCAGATCCGCGGCAACGACCAGGGTCTCGTCGAGGTCACCTTCCCCGCGGTGCGGGCCGAGGCGGTCCGGCTCAGCGTGCTGGCCTCGCGCGCCACGTACTCACGCGTGATCGAGGTGGAGGCGAGGCCGGCCTGACGACCTACGAGGTGCCGGCCAGCTCGGCGAAGGCGCGCGCCGTCGTCCTCGCCAGGGTGTAGGCGCGCCGGGCCCAGGCGGGGTCGGCGCCGGCGAGGCCGCAGGACGGGGTGACGACGGTGCGGGCGGCCATGGCGGCGGGGTCCTGGTCGAGCCGCCGCCAGAGGCCGACGATGCGCTGGGCCAGCTCGCGGTCGGCCGGCGGCGTCGACGGGCGCAGCGACGGCACCACGCCCGGCCACACCGCCAGCCCGGCGTCCACCGCCGTGGCCAGCGCGTCCAGCTCCTTGGACGACGTCAGCAGCGCGACGTCCAGCGAGACGCCGACGGCGCCGGCGGACCGCACGACGTCGACCGGCACGGCCGGCGCGCAGCAGTGCACCACCACCGGCACGTCACCGACCGCCGACACGACCGCGCCCACCAGCGCCGACGCCTCGGGCGTATCGACCGCACGCAGCCGCCCGAACCCGCTCACCGTCGGGATCGAGCCGGCCAGGACGGCGGGCAGCGACGGCTCGTCCAGCTGCAGGACCACCGACCCGCCCGGCACCCGCCGCGCGACGTCGGCCACGAACCCGGCGATCCCCTCCGCCAGCGACGCCGCGAGATCCCGCCGCGCGCCCGCGTCGGAGACCGCGGGGCCGCCACGGTTCAGCTCGACCGACGCCGCAAGCGTCAGCGGCCCGGCGACCTGCACCTTCAGCGGCCCCTCGTACCCGAAGGCGGCGATCTCCAGCGCATCGAGGTCGGCGCCGAGGAAGGACGCGGCCCGCCGCTCGTCGGCGCCTTGGCGGTCGACCAGGCGCCAGCCCGACGGCTGCAGGTCGACGTGCAGGTCCACCAGCAGGGACGCGGCCCGCCCGATCATGTCCGCCCCTGCCCCGCGCCCGGGCAGCTCGGGCAGGTGCGGGAAGTCGGGCAACTCGCCGACGACGATGCGCGCGGCCTCGTCGCGGTCGTCCAACGGCAGCGATCCGATACCTGTCGCCGTCGCCGGCCCCCACACGAAGTCCACGGACGCCAACCCTAGGCGAGTGGGTCCGATCCTTGGTGGTCGGCGGCGGTCCCCTCACCGTTGATCATGGAGAAAGGAGGCTCCCAGCGCGCCGCAAACCCGACCTTCTCCATGATCATCGGCTGCTGGCGACGCCTAGGCGATCGCCCGCAGCAGCTCGATGAAGCGCCGAAGATGCCGGTCCGGCGCCGGCCGCGTGACGGCGACGAGGTCGACCGAGAGGTCGTGGACGGGGACGTAGGCGACCTCGAAGTCGCCGTAGTCGCGCGCCACCGCCGGCGCGAAGCAGATGCCCCGGTCGGCCGCGACCAGGCTGAGCTGGGCCTTGAACCCGTTCGCCTCGCTGCGGATGCGGGGCAGGAAGCCGGCCCGCTGGCAGGCGGCGATCAGCCCCTGCCGCACGACGAGGTCGGACGAGTCGACCGCCATCAGCCAGTACTCGCCGGCGAGGTCCACCAGCCGCAGGCCGCTGCTCGACGCGTAGGGGTGCTCCAGGTGCAGCGCGGCGACCAGCGGCTCGTTGCGGATCGGCGTCATCTCGAGGTCGGCCGGGGCCGGCGACCCGGGCAATACCCACTGGATCCCGACGTCGACCCGGCCGTCCAGCAGCCCGATCCGCTGCTCGCTGGAGCTGGCCGGCAGCAGCCGCAGCGGCAGGGCGAGCGGGTCGGCGCCGAACCGGGCGGCCGCCTCCGGGACCATCCGCTCGCCCGGCGCGCTCACGTACGCCACGCACAGCCCGGCGGCCGCACCGTCGCCGCGCACGAACGCCGACCGCAGCGCCGCCACCGGCACCGCGATCTCCCCGTAGAGGCTCCGGCCGGACGGCGTCAGCCGCACCGACCGGCTGGTCCGGTCGAACAGCGGCGCCCCGAACTCGTCCTCGAGCGAGCGCACGTGCCGGCTCACGGCCGACGTGCTCAGGTGCAGCCGGTCGGCCGCCCGGCCGAAGTGGAGTTCCTCGGCGACGGCGACGAACGAGGTCAGCCAGCTGAGCCTGGGGTCCATCACCGCACAACCTAACCCGGCAACACACGGCCGTGAACGGCCGCGGGACGATCCCGGCCGAACGAGGGACGATCGTTCAGGCCGCGGTCGCCGTCGCGACAGATCGTTCATGCCTGCGCTACCTAGCGTCGCCTCCTGTGACGACCACCGACCACGACGCGGACCTGCGCCTGACCGTCCTCGGCTGCCGGGCCGGCATGCCCGAACCCGGCTGGCCCAGCTCCGGGTATCTCGTGCACGCCCCGGACGGCGCGATCCTGCTGGACTGCGGCCCGGGGGTCGCCGCGAAGGCGGCCGCGCGCGCCGCCGAGCTGTCCGCCGTCTTCATCAGCCACATGCACACCGACCACTGCCTCGACCTGCTGATCCTCGGCAAGGCGCTGGCGCTGCGCGGCCTCGACGCCGACGACACGACGGCACCGGAGACGCGGATCCCGCTCTACGTCCCGCCGGGCGCGGCCACCACACTGCGCCGGTTCAACGAGCTGTTCCCGCTGGGCACCGACGGTCCCGGCGCGCACCCGACCGACCACGTCTTCCGCGACGTGTTCGACGTCGTGGAGTACGAGCCGCTCCGGCCGATCCGGGCCGCCGGCGCCACCGTCCTCCCCGTCCCGATGGCGCACAGGCAGCCGTGCTGCGGCTTCCGCGTCACGACACCGCACGGCACGCTCGCCTACACCGGCGATACCGGGCCTGGCTCCGCCTTCGAGCCGCTGGTCGCGGGCGTCGACCTGCTCGTGGCCGAGGCGACGCTGGATCAGCCGGACCGCACCCGGCACGGCCACCTGTGCGCCGCCGAGGCCGGGCAGCTCGCCGCCCGCTTCGGCGCCCGCGCCCTGCTGCTCACCCACTGGGCCTACACCGACCGCGCCTGGATCGACGCGCAGGTCGAGCGCGCCCGCGAGCACTACCGGGGACGCATCGACGTCGCCGTACCCGACCACACCTTCCACGTCGACACCGACACTCAGGAGCACTGACATGCGTTCCACCCTGCTCACCCTGGTGGTCGCCGCCGGCCTCGTCACCGCGGCCTGCGGCGGCACCGGCACGGCGGCCGACGAGCCCGGCGACGGCGAGCCCGTCACCCTCGTCTTCGAGTCGTACAACTACGGGACGGAGGGCATCGGCGGCGAGGGCATGCAACAGCTCATCGACGAGTTCGAGGCCGCGCACCCGGACATCCGGATCGAGCCCAAGGGCACCCCGACGGCCGAGATCCACACCAGCGTGCATGCGCAGGCGGCCGCGGGCAACCCGCCCGACATCGCGCAGATCGGCTGGAGCAAGTTCGGCTTCCTGCTGGACAACCTGCCCTACGTCCCGATCGAGCAGGTCGCGCCCGAGGGCGAGCTGGACCAGCACCTCGAGGGCATGTACCCGGCCGCGGTCGAGCTGGCCCGGCACGACGGCGAACTGGCCGGCCTGCCGTTCACGGTCTCGACGCCGACGCTGTTCGTCAACGCCGACCTGTTCCGCGCCGCGGGCCTGGACCCGGCGCAGCCGCCGACGACGTGGACCGAGGCGAACGCCGCCGCGCAGGCGATCGTCGACACCGGCGCGCAGGGCATCTTCGTCGACGCCGCCGGCGACGCGAAGTCGGACTTCCTGACTCAGTCGCTGATCAACTCCAACGGCGGCGCCCTGCTCGGCGACGACGGGTCGCTGCAGCTGGACCAGCCGGAGTCCGTCGAGGCCATGGAGATGCTGGCCGACCTCAGCGCCAGCGGCGCGCAGCCGCGGGTCGGCGAGGCCGAGGCGATCGCCATGTTCCAGGCCGGCCAGCTCGGCATGCTGGTCACCAGCAGCGCGCTGCTCGCCGGGATGGCCGCCGACACCGAGGGCGTGTTCGAGCTGGAGACCGCCGGCCTGCCGGCCTACGACGGGCAGGAGCTCGCACCGACGGTGTCAGGCGCCGGCATCTTCGTGTTCTCGCAGGACGAGGAGAAGCGGCGGGCCGCGTGGGAGTTCGTGAAGTTCGCCACCAGCGAGCGCGGCTACACCATCCTCGCGTCGACGATCGGCTACCTGCCGCTGCGGCCGGACATCATCGACGACCCGGAGTACCTGGCCGACTTCTTCGCCGCGGACGACCGGCTGCTGCCCACCGTCGAGCAGCTGGAGGCCGTGGTGCCCTACCAGGTGCTGCCCGGCGAGAACGGCCAGCAGGCGCTGCTGCTCATGCAGGACAACGCGATCGCCCCGATCATGGTGTCCGGCGCCGACCCGGCGACGACGCTGCCCGACATCGCCGGGCAGATGCGGGAGCTGCTCGAGCCATGACCGCGACAGCAACCGCGCCATGACGGCACTCACCCGGGCGCGGCCGGGGCCGTACCTGGCCCCGGCCCTGCTCGCCGTCGTCCTGACGGTGTACGGCCCGCTGCTCGCGGTGGCCGTCCTCAGCCTGTTCGACTTCAACCTGACGACGCGCCCGCCTGAGTGGGTGGGCACGGCCAATTACGCCGAGGTGTTCGCCCGCCCCGACGCGGCCCGGGCGCTGTGGAACACGCTCGGCTACCTGGTGGCGATCCTGCCGTTGTCGGTCGTGGCGCCGGCGCTGGCGGCGATCGCCGTGTGGCGGCTCGGCGGGCCGCTGGTCGGCTTCTACCGGACGGTGTTCTTCCTGCCGGTGCTCATCCCACCGGCCGTCGGCGCCGTCATGTGGGAGTGGATCCTCAACCCGGTGCTCGGCATCACCGACGAGCCGCTGCGGCTGCTCGGGTTCGAGCCGGTGAACTGGCTGTCCGACGGCGCCGGCGCGTTCGCCGCGGTGACCGTCGTCAGCGGCTGGAAGGTGTTCGGGCTGAGCTTCATCCTGTTCACCGCCGGGCTGACGACGATCGACGACGACGTCATGGCGGCCGCGCGGCTGGACCGGGCCGGCGAGTGGCAGCTGGTGCGTCACATCGTGCTTCCACTGCTGCGCCCGGTGACGACGGTCGTGCTGTTCGCGACGGTGGTGTTCGCCGGGCCGTGGACGTTCGGCGTCATCGACGTGCTGACCGGGGGCGGGCCGGCGGGTGCGACGTCGAACGTGTACTACCTGCTCTACCAGTACGGGTTCGGCTTCTTCGACGGCGGCCCGGCGGCGGCGCTGTCGGTGCTGATCACCGTCGGCTTCGGCGCGATCGTCGCCCTGCAGCTGCGGGCGACCCGGTGAGCCGGCGGCCCGGCCTGCGGGCGCTGGCACACGTCCCGTTGCTGCTGATCGCGCTGGCCATCGCGTTCCCCGTCCTGTGGGCGGTGGTGACGTCGGTGAAGCCGACCGCCGTGCTGTACGACCTGAACCCGCTGGCCGCGGCCCCGACGCTGGACCATTACCGCGGCGCGCTGGACGCGCTCCCCGTCGTCCGGCTGGTGCTGAACACCGCGGTGATGTCGCTGGCGGTCGCGCTGGGCCAGCTGACGGTGGCGACGCTGGCGGCGTACGGGCTGACGCGGTACCGCTTCCGGTCGAAGGGACTGGCGTTCGGGCTGCTCATCGGCACGGCGCTGGTGCCGCAGCAGGCGCTGGTCGTGCCGCACTACCTGATGGTGTCGCGGCTGGGGCTGCTGGACTCCTACGCCGGGCTGGTGCTGCCGCAGCTGGCGTCGTCGGCGCTGGCGGTGTTCCTGCTGCGCCAGCAGCTGGCGGCGTTCCCGGCCGAGCTGATCGAGTCCGCACAGCTGGCCGGCGCGACGGACCGGCTGATCCTGTGGCGCATCGTCGTCCCGAACCTGCGGCCGGTGCTGGTCGCCGTCGGCATCGTCGTGTTCATCCAGACGTGGAACGAGTACCTGTGGCCGCTGCTGGCGACCAGCGGGACGGAGCGGGCGACGGTGCAGGTGGGGTTGCGGATCTTCGAGACCGAGCAGGGCACGGCGTGGGGTCCGCTGATGGCCGCCGCCACGCTGGTGGCCGCGCCGCTGGTGGTGGCGTACGCGTTCGCCCAGCGCCGGGTGACCGACGCGTTCCTGCGCTCCGGGCTGGGGTGACGGGCGTGGTCAAGAGCTCAGTGCCCGGCGTTTCCGAGGTCGGTGATCGTCCCGTCGACGACGTCGGCCGCGACGTCGCGCAGTTTGCTGTTGGTGGACCGGGCGTGGCCGCGGAGCAGGGCGAACGCGTCGTCGACGGAAACGGCGAGCCGCTCGGCCAGCACGCCCTTGGCCTGCTCGACGAGGATGCGGCTGTCGAGGGCGGACTGCAACTGCCCGGCGACCACCTCGTGGTGCCGGGCGCCGCGCTCGTGCAGGATGCCGATGGTGGCGACGTCGGCCAGCGCCTGGCCGAGCGCCAGCGACTCGCCGGCCAGCGATCCCGGCGCCCGGCCGAACATGTTCATCGCGCCGACGACCATCTCGCGCAGCCGCATCGGCAGCGCGTGGACGGCGGCGAACCCGGCACTGCGGGCGGCCGGCGCGAACCGCGGCCAGCGCTCGTCGCCGCCGGCCGCGAGGTCGTCGAAGGTCACCGGCAGGCCGGCGCGGAACGCGTCGAGGCCCGGGCCCTCGGAGTTCTGCAGCTGCGACAGCTCCAGCATGCGGGTCTCCTCGCTGGAGGCCGCGACGAGATTGAGCGTGCCGTGGTGATCGGCCAGCACCACGCCGCAGGCGTCGACGTCGAGCAGTTCCACCACCCGGTGCGCGAGCAGGTCGAGGAAGCCGAGCACGTCGTAGTCGTCGACGAGCGTGTCGGCCAGTTCGACGAAGGTCTCGCGGACTCGCCGGTCGGTGGAACTCATGCGCCGCTCTCCGGGTGGTCGGGGTCGCTGTTCGGAGGCGCGTCCATCATCTCGTTTCCCCACTCCGTCTCGTCCATGCCGCGCCGGTCCGGACCGAATCTCAGCCGCCGCGCCAGGACGTCAGCCGCAACGTCGGCCAATCGCCGGTCGTGGACGAAGGCGTAGGCCCGCAACCGGACCAGCGCCTCGCTCACCTGGACGCCGAGCTGCACGCTCACCATGCCCGCCGCCTGGTGCACCTCGGCCCGCCGCTCCGGCAGCATCGCGCCCTCGGGGTGGTCAGTACCACCCCGGACCGCTCCACGCTGGTCCAGCACCATGACGAGCACCGCGTCCGCGAACGCCAGCGCCGTCGCCAGGTGCGTCGCGCCGAGAGCACCAGGGTCGCGACGGTACACGTCCAGGACCCCGATGCGGACTGCGCCGGCGGCTACCGGGAACGCGAACAGCCCCCGCACACCCCGTTCGGTGGCCGCGGGGGCGAACATCGGCCACCGCCGCACGGCCGGTCCGGCGGCGAGGTCGGGCACCAGCACCACGCCGGCGCCGGCCGCCGTGTCGACCCCGGGCCCCTGGCCAAGGGTGAACTGGAGCTCCTCCAGCTCGTCGCTGTGCTCGCCGACGGCCAGGACCGGCTCGCGGGCGCCGGTCGCACCCACCATCGACAACCCGCACCCGTCCGCCTCGACCGTCGCGGCGCAGGCATCCAGCACGTGCCTGAGGGACGGGTCGGTCCCGTCGGCACGCGCTCGCTCGGTGATCGCCCCCCAGACGAGATCGTCCTGGCGCTCAGTGGACAAACGTCCCCACCGATCCGCACACCACCTCGATCGCTCCTCCCCGCATCCCCGGGCAACTCTGGCAGGCCGCCCGGCCCGGCGCCAGTGCCTATCGACGCTGTAGGGCAAGGCGCCCCGGGCCCCGTCCGTCCTGGCTACGCTGACGCCTATGGAGGGCCGCGCACACCGGCGGCGACCGGGGGCCGGAGGCTCCCACGAGTCGTCGGTCGAGGCCGGGACAGGCCTGGAGCGAGTGAGGGTTGCGTGCGCGGGCCGACATGTCAGGAGTCAATAGTGGCCGAGGCGACGACGCCGCACGAGGGCGAACAGCACCGGCACGGCAAGCTGGCCGGCCGGCTCAACTGGCTGCGCGCCGGCATCCTGGGCGCCAACGACGGCATCATCTCCACCGCGGGCCTCGTGGTCGGCGTCGCCGGCGCCACCACCGACCGCGACTGGCTGCTGCTGACCGGCCTGGCCGGCCTCGTCGCGGGCGCCTTCTCGATGGCCGGCGGCGAGTACACGTCGGTCAGCGCCCAGCGCGACACCGAGCGCGCCGCACTGGCGCGGGAGCGGTGGGAGCTGGAGCACCTGGCCGACGAGGAGCTGGCCGAGCTCACCCACATCTACGTGCAGAAGGGGCTCTCCCGGCCGCTGGCCGAGCAGGTCGCGCGCGAGCTGACCGCCGAGGACGCGCTGGCCGCCCACGCCGAGGCCGAGCTCGGTATCGACGCCGACGAGCAGACCAACCCGTGGTCCGCGGCGTTCTCGTCGTTCGTCTCGTTCGCGCTGGGTGCCACGCTGCCGCTGCTGGCCATCGTCCTGCCGCCGACGAGCGTGCGCGTGCCCGTCACGATGGCGACGGTGGTGGTCGCCCTGGCCCTGACCGGCTACGCCGGCGCGCAGCTGGGCGGCGGACGGCGTTCGCGTGCCGCGGCGCGTGCGGTGGTCGTCGGGCTGCTCACCATGGCGGTCACCTATGCCGTCGGCTCCGCGCTCGGCGTGAGCGTGTCGTAGCCCGCCTTCACCCGCTCTTGACCGTACGAACGGTCGTGCTATTTTGAGGGAGTGACGAAAGGCGCTGAGACCCGGCAGGTCATCCTCAGCAAGGGAGTCGAGACCGCCTATCGCGTCGGCCTGGGCGGGCTGACCATCGGGCACCTCGCGGCCGCCACGGGCATGTCGAAAAGCGGCCTGTTCGCGCACTTCCGGTCCAAGGAACTGCTGCAGATGGAGGTCCTGCGCGAGGCGCGGACCGAGTTCATCGACACCGTCATCCGGCCGGCCGTCCTCACGCCGCGGGGTGAGCCGCGGGTACGCGAGCTGTTCGAGCGCTGGGTCGAGTGCGGCCGCACCCGCATGCCGGGCGGCTGCCTGTTCGTCAAGGCCTCCGCCGAGCTCGACGAGCAGGACGGGCCGGTGCGCGACCAGCTGGTCCGCGACCACATCGACCTCTACGACTCCTGCGCGCGCATGTTCGCCAGCGGCATCGCCGAGGGCCACTTCCGCGAGGACGCCGATCCGATGCAGTTCGCCGCCGACCTCGACGGCATCATGCTCGGCTTCTACCACGCCCACCGGCTGCTCGAGGATGAGCGGGCGGAGGCCAGGGCGCGGTACGCGTTCGAGCGGCTGCTCGCCGACGCCCGCGTCCCTGATACCGCCCCCCGTCGACTCACCTAGCTAGACCCACGCAGCACCCCGAAGGGACGGCCATGACCACGACCACCACCTCGCCGCAGAATCGCACGATCGTTCGTGCTGGTGCGAAGCTCCGCGCGATCCGGGTCGCGTTCCGGACGCTCGACCGCGTCGCACCCGGCATCGGCGCGCGCTGGGCCGCCAGGCTGTGGTGCACGCTGCCGAACACCGGCGGCCGGCGCCGCGACGAGCGGCCGCGGCCGGGCGACGCGAGCACCCTGACGCTGCCCGACGGCCGGGTCGTCGCGGTCGAGAGCTGGGGGTTCGGCCCGCCGGTCTACTTGATGCACGGCTGGGGCGGCTGGCGCGGGCAGCTCGGCGCGTTCGTCCAGCCGCTGGTCGACGCCGGGCGGCGGGTCGTCGCGGTCGACGCGCCGAGCCATGGCGAGTCGGGGCCGGGGCGCCTCGGCCGCGGCAAGGCGACAGGCGTCGAGTTCGCCGAGGCGCTGACGGCGGCCGCGGGCAAGCACGGCAAGCCGGCCGCCGTCGTCGCGCACTCGCTCGGCGCGGCGGCCACGGCGGTCGCGGTGCTGGACGGGCTGCCCGCGGCGAAGCTGGTGCTGGTCGCGCCGAGCACCAAGCTCAGCGACGGCCTGGCGGCGTTCCAGCGGACGGTCGGGTTCGGCGAGCGCACCCGCACCCGCATGCTGGCGCTGCTCGAGCGCAAGGCCGGCCGGCCGCTGGCCGACTTCGACGTCACCGGGCTGGGTCGGCGCACGGAGCTGCCGCCCACCCTCGTCGTGCACGACCGCAAGGACAAGGAGGTCCCCTACGACGACGGCGCCGAGCTGGCGGCCACCTGGCCGGAGGCGGAGCTGGCCAGCACCGACGGGCTCGGGCACCAGCGGATCCTGCGCGACCCGGACGTCATCCGGCTCGTGGTGGACTACGTCACGCGCTGACGCCTATCCGGGCGAGCAGCTCGCGGACCCGCTGCTCGGTCTGGTCGCGGATCGCCCGGACGGTGTCGAGGTCCTGGCCGGCCGGATCGGGCAGGTCCCAGTCCTCGTACTGCCGGCCGGGCAGGTCCGGCGCCGTGACGCCGCCCATGGTGACGATGACGTCGGCGGCGTCGACGATCTCGTCGGTCCACGGCTTCGGGAACTCGTCGACGAGGTCGATGCCGCGCTCGCGCATGGCGACCGCGACCACCGCGTCGACGTCGGTCGCGGGGTCCGCGCCGCCGGACCAGCCGACGGCGCCGTCGCCGGCCAGGTCCTCGAACAGCCCGAGCGCCAGCAGCGACCGGCCGGCGTTGTCGGGGTCGAGGAACAGGACGGTCGGCTTGTCGCGCTCGCCCTCGACGCGGGCCAGCGCGCGCAGCCGCTGCCGGGCGAACCGCTCGGCCATCAGCGGCAGGAACGTGGGGATGCGGGCACTCGCGGCGAAGTGCCCGTAACTGGTCGTGAGGAACTCGTCGATGGTCTCGCGGCCGATGCCGGTGAACTCCTTGTCGAGGCGTTCGCCGGCCATCCGGAGGGCGAGCTCGCGGTCGATGGCGGGGGTCTCGGGGGACGACGGCATGCTCATGCCCGGGCCCGTACCCAGGGACGGCCGGCTCGAATCAGGCGCTGACGGCGGATCCCGTGGTGTCGATGGTCGCCGAGCCGACGACGCGGGCGCCGTCGTAGAGCACGATCGCCTGACCGGGTGCGACGCCCTGCTGCGGCGCCGCGAACGCCACGTCGACGACGCCAGCGTCCGACACCGTGGCGACCGCCTCGACCGGTGTGCCGTGCGCCCGGAACTGCGCCAGGCAGCTCAGCCGCGACGACGCCGGCGGCGGCGCGCCGCACCAGCGCGGCGCCACGCCGGTGACCGCGTCGACCGCGAGCGCCTCGCGCGGCCCGACGGTGACCCGGCGGTCGACCGGCGAGATGTCGAGGACGTAGCGCGGCTTGCCGTCGGCGGCCGGCGTGCCGATGCGCAGCCCCTTGCGCTGCCCGATGGTGAACCCGTAAGTGCCGTCGTGCGTCCCGACGACGGCGCCGGCGGTGTCGACCACCTCGCCTGGCTCGGAACCGAGGCGGTCGCGCAGGAACCCGGCGGTGTCGCCGTCGGCGATGAAGCAGATGTCGTGGCTGTCGGGCTTGCGGGCGACGGCCAGCCCGCGGCGCTCCGCCTCGTCGCGGACGTCGGCCTTGACGGTGTCGCCGAGCGGGAACAGGGCGTGCTCCAGCTGGGTCGCCGTCAGGACGCCGAGCACGTAGGACTGGTCCTTCTCCGGGTCGGCGGCACGGTGCAGCTCGCGGCCGCGCGGCCCGTCCAGCACCCGCGCGTAGTGCCCGGTGCCGACGGCGTCGAAGCCCAGCGCGAGCGCGCGGTCCAGCACCGCCGCGAACTTGATCTTCTCGTTGCAGCGCAGGCACGGGTTGGGCGTGCGGCCGGCGGCGTACTCGGCGACGAAGTCCTCGACGACGTCGGCGCGGAACCGCTCGGCGAGGTCCCACACGTAGAACGGGATGCCGAGCACGTCGGCGGCACGGCGGGCGTCGCGGGAGTCCTCGATGGTGCAGCAGCCGCGGGCGCCGGTGCGGAACGACTGCGGGTTGGCCGACAGCGCGAGGTGCACGCCGGTGACGTCGTGGCCGGCCTCGACCAGCCGGGCCGCGGCGACCGCCGAGTCCACTCCCCCGGACATCGCGGCGAGGACGCGCATGGTCAGTTCCCCCTGGTCGAGCCGGTCGAGACGTTGACGATGCCGGCGGCGAGGGCGCGCTCGACGGCCGGGCCGATGGCCGCGACCAGCGCGTCGACGTCGCCGGCCGTCGACGTCGAGCCGAGCGAGAACCGCAGCGAGCCGCGGGCCCGCTCGTGCGGCGCGCCCATGGCCAGCAGCACGTGCGACGGCTCAGGCACGCCGGCCGTGCAGGCGCTGCCGGTCGAGCAGTCGATGCTGGCGGCGTCGAGCAGGAGCAGCAGCGCGTCGCCCTCGCAGCCGGGGAAGGAGAAGTGCGCGATGCCGGGCAGCGTGTTCGCCGGGTCGCCGTTGAGGATCGCCTCGGGCACGACGCGCCGCAGGCCGGTCACCAGCCGGTCGCGCAGCGTCGCCAGCTCCGCCGCCCGGTCCGGGACGTCGGCCAACGTCGACCGCAGCGCCTCGGCCAGCCCGGCCACGCCGGGGGCGTCGAGGGTGCCGGAGCGGACGTCGCGCTCCTGGCCGCCGCCGTGAAGGACGGGCACGACGTCGACCTCGCGGCGCAGCAGCAGCGCGCCGACGCCGACCGGTGCGCCGACCTTGTGCCCGGACACCGTCAGCGCGTCCAGCCCGGAGTCGCCGAAGTGCACCGGCAGCGCGCCGACCGCCTGCACGGCGTCGGAGTGCACCGGGATGCCGAACTCGTGCCCGGCGGCCACCACCTCGCCGATCGGCTGCACGGTGCCGACCTCGTTGTTGGCCCACATGACGGTGATCAGCGCGACCGACTCGGGGTCGTCGCGGACGACGCGGCGCAGCGCCTCGACGTCCAGCCGGCCGCGGTGGTCGACCGGCAGCCACTCGACCTTGGCGCCCTGCTCCGCGGCCAGCCAGTCGACGGAGTCGAGCACGGCGTGGTGCTCGACGGCCGAGGCGAGGATGCGGACGCGGCGCGGGTCGGCGGCGCGCCGGGCCCAGTAGAGGCCCTTGACGGCGAGGTTGTCGGCCTCGGTGCCGCCGGACGTGAACACGACCTCGCTGGGCCGTGCCCCGAGGCCGGCGGCGACGGACTCGCGCGCCTCCTCGACCAGCTTGCGGGCGCTGCGGCCGGACGCGTGCAGCGACGACGGGTTGCCGAGGGTAGCCATGGTCCCGGCGACGACGTCGATCACTGCGGGGAGGACGGGGGTCGTCGCCGCATGGTCGAGGTACACGCGGCGGTCAGACATCTCCCGTCCAGTTTACGTCTTGCGCTTCTCGATCTCTGCCGTCGCCTGCGGCAGGACGGTGTGGAGGTCGCCGACGACGCCGAAGTCGGCCATCGCGAAGATCGGCGCCTCGGAGTCCTTGTTGACCACGACGATGGTCTTCGAGGTCTGCATGCCGGCCCGGTGCTGGATGGCGCCGGAGATGCCCGCGGCGAGGTAGAGCTGCGGCGACACCGTCTTGCCGGTCTGCCCGACCTGGTAGGCGTGCGGGTACCAGCCGGAGTCGACGGCGGCCCGGGACGCGCCGACGGCCGCGCCGAGAGCGTCGGCCAGCGCCTCCACGGGTGCGAAGTCGCCGCCGGTGCCGCGTCCGCCCGAGACGACGATGGACGCCTCGGTCAGCTCCGGCCGCCCGGTGGCCGCGCGCGGGCTGCGGTCGACGATGCGGGCATTGGTGGCGGCGTCGGAGAACGCGACCGCGACCTTCTCCTCCGCGGCGACGGTCCCGCCCGGCACCGCCTCGGGGGTGACCGCGTTCGGCTTCACCGTGATGACCGGCGTGCCCGTGGTGACCTGTGCGGTGACGGTGTACCCGCCGGCGAAGACGGACTGCGTGGTGGACAGGTCGGCGGCAACATCGACAGCGTCGGTGAGGACGCCGGAGCCCAGCTTCACGGCCAGCCGGGCCGCGATCTCCTTGCCCTCCGGCGAGGAGGTGATCAGCACCCCGGCCGCGCCGGACGACTGCGCCAGCTGCGCCAGCGCCTCGGCCTTCGGCACCACGAGGAACTGCTCGAACTCGGGCGCCTCGACGACGTACACCTTCGCCGCGCCGTACTCACCCAGCGTGTCGCGGGCCGCGTCGAAGCCGGAGCCGAGGAAGACGGCGGCGGGCTCACCCGCGCGGGCCGCGAGCGTCAGCAGCTCCAGCGTGGTCTTGCGGACGGTGCCGTCGACGTGGTCGACCAGGACCAGGATCTCAGCCATCACAACCCCTCAGATGAACTTCTGCGCGGCGAGGAACTCGGCCAGCTTCGTGCCGCCGTCGCCCTCGTCGGTGACGACCGTGCCGGCGGCGCGCTCCGGCCGCTTCGTCACCTCGCGCACGACGGAGAACGCGGCACCCAGCCCGACGGCCCCGGCGTCGACCCCGAGGTCGGCCAGCGTCCACGTCTCGACCGGCTTCTTCTTCGCCGCCATGATCCCCTTGAACGACGGGTACCGCGGCTCGTTGATCTGGTCGGTGACGGCGACGACGGCGGGCAGCGCCGCCTCGATCGTCTCGGACGCGACGTCGCCGTCGCGCCGCGCGGTCACGGCCGACTCCGACACCGTCAGCTCGCCGACGAAGCCCACCTGCGCCAGCCCGAGGTGCTCGGCCAGCATCGCCGGGACGACGCTCATGCCGCCATCGGTCGAGGCCATGCCGGTGAGGACGAGGTCGACGTCGCCGATCTTCCTGATCGCGGCCGCCAGCACCTGGGCGGTGGCCGGCGCGTCGGACCCGTGCAGCGAGTCGTCGACGACGTGCACGCCGGAGTCCGCACCCATCTGCAGCGCCTTCTTCAGCGCGGCGTCGGCGCCGTCCGGGCCCATCGTCAGGGCCACGATCTCGACGCCGTCTCCGGCCTCGGAGATCTTCAGCGCCTCCTCGACGGCGTACTCGTCCAGCTCGGACAGCAGGCCGTCGACACCAGCACGATCGGTGGTGTTGTCGGCGGCGTTGAAGGTCCGGTCCGCGGTGGCGTCCGGAACGTGCTTGACCAGAGTGACGATCTTCATGGCCGGGGTGCGACCTCCTAGGCCGGGCGGGTTGCGTGGCGTCCAACGTGAGGCTAGTCCCCCGGCTTCTCCGGGGCTGACGACTGTCCCGATGTTACCGGCAGGTAACCACGGGCTCCAGTCCGGTTGACGTGCAACACGTCACAGTCCGGGACGGCCGCCGATACCCGTTTTCGCCGTCCTCACTCGGTCCCGATCTTGGGCCCGCTGTGAAATGATCGCGCGATGCGGATACTTGTCGTCTCGTGGGAGTACCCGCCCGTCATCTACGGCGGACTCGGGCGTCATGTCCACCGCCTGACCGAGGGTCTCGTGGCCGACGGACACGACGTCGCCGTCGTCACCCAGTCCGCTCCTGGGATGCCCGAGGAAGAGGACGACAAGGGTGTGCGCGTGTTCCGGGCGCCGCCCGATCCGCCGGCCGGCGAGCGCGGTGAGGACCTCGTCCCGTGGGTGCTGGCGCTCAACACCAGCCTCATGCGCACCGCCCATCGGCTGACCCGCGAGTGGATGCCCGACGTCGTCCACGCGCACGACTGGGTCGACGCACACGCCGGCATCAACGTCGCCCGCGCCATCGACGCGCCGCTCGTCGCGACCGTGCACGCCACCGAGGCGGGCCTGTGGGACGGCTGGCTGTCGACGCCGCTGTCGCGGGCCCGGCACGACATCGAGGCCTGGCTGGTCGCCGAGGCCACGCGCTCCATCGTCTGCTCCGAGGCGATGCGGGTCGAGGCGGCCGCCGCCTTCGACGTCCCGCCCGAGGACCTCACCGTCATCCGCAACGCCGTCGACCAGCCGGCCTGGCGCACCACGGCCGAGGCGCGACGGGCGACCCGCGAGCGGTTCGGCATCCCGCCGAAGACCCCACTGCTGGTGTTCGGCGGCCGGCTGGAGTGGGAGAAGGGCGTCGACGTCTGCGTCGAGGCGCTCTCGCTGGTCCGGCAGCGCCACCACGACGCGCGGCTGGTGCTGGCCGGCGCCGGGTCGCAGGAGGTCAACCTGCGGCGGCTGGCCCAGCGCCTGCAGATCGACCACGTCGTGCAGTTCGCCGGGCGCATGGACCAGCCCGACCTCGCGGCCCTGTTCGGCGCCGCCGACGTCGCCATGGTGCCGTCGTCGTACGAGCCGTTCGGCATCGTGGCCCTGGAGGCCTGCGCGGCCGGGACCCCCGTCATCGCCGGCGACAGCGGCGGCCTGCGCGAGGTGATCGAGCACGACGTCACCGGCCTGCTGGTGCCGCCGCGTGACCCCGGCGATCTCGCGGCCGCGGCCATGCGGCTGCTCGAGGAGCCCGGGCTGTCGCAGCGGCTGGTCCGCGCCGCCCACCAGCGCATCGCCACCGAGTTCGTCTGGACGGCGGTCGCCCGCGAGACCGAGAAGGTCTACGCGGCCGCCGTCGCCGACCCGCGCGAGCCCCGCCCGCGTCCGGCGCCCGCGGCCGACGGCAACATCCTGGCCGACCGCCCGGCGGCGGTGCAGCAAGCCTGGCGCCGAGTCCGCGGCGAGGTCTAGCGCGCGCTGCGCGCGGTGATCATCGGCTATCGCTGGGGTTCTGGAGCCTGTTGCGCTTTCGGCGGTCGACGCGCTGGAGCCGGAGATCTTCCTGCCCGCGTCACGCGCCGACGGCCGGTGCCGCCCTTGGCAAGGCTGGTCGTCGTGACGGCGCCCGATATGCCCGGCCTGCAGCGTGGCCAGGCGAGCCAAGGCGGTCGGACGTCGCGGCGAGAACGGCGCCCGCCGAAGATTCTTCGGCAACGCCCGCACCGCACCCCATTCCGCAACAGGCCCTCTGACGCCAGCGATCGCGGATGATCACGGACGTCCACAGGCCGGAACGGGACAGCCGGGCCGGCAGGAGAGCGGCGTGCCGGTCCAGCCGCGGGCTCTGAGCACCCGCACGTGTTCCGCGGCGACGCCGCAGGGGTCGCCGAAGACGTCGGCGTGGCCGTAGCGCAGCGTGGCATGGCCGCCGACGGTGGCGTGGTTGTCCCGGCGCCGGTCGCGGAAGCGGCCTTCGCCGGTGTGGCCGATGCGTCCGTCGAGCTCGACCCGCAGGTGGAACTCGGCGTAATCGACGTCGATCCAGATGACGCGCTCCCCGGCGACCCGCCGCTGCCGGCAGCCGGTGGGCAGGCCGTGCGCACGTTCGACCCGGCGCAGGTGGCGCAGCTCCAACGGCGAATGTGCGCCGTCGACGACGTCGGCCAGCAGCGCCACGGCGACGGCGCGCCAGCGGATCTTCTTCCGCCGCCCCAGCGCGTCGGCCAGCCGCTCCGGCGTCGTCGCGCGCCGCTGGCAGGCGGCCGTCACCCAGGTCTCGACCTCACGCGGGTGCGACGCGACGTCGACGAGGTCCAGCACCGTGTCCTCGACCCGGGTCCGCGGGGGGTTCCTCGCCGGATGACGGCTGCGCGGCAACCGGTGCGCGTAGTGGACCCGGACGCCGTCGGTCTTGCCGCGGACGTGCCGATCGCCCGGTGCGGTGACGTGGACGACCGGACCGGGATCGTCGCAGAGGCCGTCCAGGTGGGCGGCGGTGCGGTGGCTGGCCACAGCTCCGCGGCCCGCTCGCAGGATCGCCGCCCAAACCCGGGCCGCGAACGGCAGCGGCCCGCTGAACGTCACGTACACCCCGGGATGGACGCGCTGCCAGCGGCCCGAACGCAGCCGCCACGTCAGCGCGTCCTCGGTCAGGCCGCACGCCAGCGCCTGCGCACGGCTGACCACGCCGTCCTGGGCGGCGACGAGCTGCTCGAGATCCACCCCACCAGCCTGCGCGAGCCGGGACGGTCGCGCCAGCCCGAATTCCCGGTCTGTGGACAGCCGTCATCACCGGCGATCCCTGGCGTCTGACCACCAGTGATCGCCGATGATCATGGGACCTCGGCGGGTTCGGGCTCGGCGGGTGAGGGCTCAGCGGGCTGTTTCTGGCGGGAGCGTCGAGCCCAGCGGATCGCCGCCTGGTAGGTGTCGTCGCGGATGAAGACCATGTCGGCGGCGATCATCGCCAGGGAGAACCAGGGCAGCGCCATCGTCACGGCGATGCCGACGTGCATGGCGAAGATCGCCAGCAGCGCCAGCACCCGCGTGCCCCGTCGCAACAGCAGCAGCGGGAACAGCACCTGCACGAACACCGTCAAATAGCTGCCGATCGTGACGAACACGCCGTTGGTGTAGACCAGCTCGTTCAGCCCGGGCCACGGCGCGTACTGGCCGATGCGCAGCGGGTAGTAGAGCCCGACGCCCTCCTGCCACATGCTGCCCTGGACCTTCGACAGCCCGGAGGTCATGTAGATCATGAACACCTGGGTGGCGACGGCGACGAGGGCGACGTTGTGGAAGAGGGTGCCCACCCACGGCGGCAGCGGCACCAGCGGCCGGTAGTCGGGCCGGGCGCGGCGGCGGGCGTCCAGCGACCACCGCATCGAGGTGTCGGCGAAGCAGAGGAACAGCAGCATGATGCGGACGATGTTGTCGCCGGCGTCGTCGCCCAGCGGGTTGAGCCGCATCAGGCTGGCGATCGCGATCATCAGCACCGGCGTGACGACCCGCGTGCGCCAGCCGATCGTGAACGCGACGGCGAGCGCGACCAGCAGCAGGTATTTGATCGTGAAGGCCGTGGTGCCGTCGTCCAGGGCGAACACCGAGGTGAACGGGAAGCCGTACTCGTCGACGGTGAGCCACGGGGTGAGCCAGCGCGCGCCCGGGCCCCACACGTAGTGCCTGTTGGTGAAGTTGACCGCGAGCGAGCCGAGGATCGCGACGCCGATGAGGATGCGCATCGCGGCCAGCCCGTACGTGGCGTTCTTGCGGTCGAACAGCCAGCGCTCGCCGGAGTCGACGGTCCGCCCGACGGCGCCGGTGACGACCCGGATCGCGTCGCCGATCATGGCGTTTCCCCGTCCCTGTTCTCGACCAGGCCGTCCATGACGTCGGCGAAGGCGGCCTCGTCCTGATTCGGGTCGACGAGCGCGGGGCGCCAGCCGAACTCGCGGACGGTCTGCTGCGGGTTCTCCGGCGGCGGATCGAACCGGACGTCCCAGCGCGGCACCGGCGTGCGCACCAGCTGGAACTGCACGGCGACGACGTCCTCACCCCACAGTGCCTTGGCGAACTGGGTGGCGTAGCCGGTGGTGACGCGGTCGGCGCGGACGATGTTGGCGACCCGGTTGGACGTCTCGCCGCCCTGCGAGGCGATGAGGTCGTCGGCCAGCGGCCGCCAGTCGGCCATGTCCTGGTAGTCCGTGCCGAGGATCGCCTGCTGGTCGTCGGTGAGCGCGTCCCAGGCGGTGTTGACGCGACGGTGCAGGTTCGACGTCAGCCGGCTGGCCCGCGACGGCGCGGGGTCGTGGGTGATCAGGGTCCACTCGAGCCGGGTCGGGTCCTCCCACTCGGTGGTGGTGACCTCGCCGGTCTGCGGGTCCTCGACCTGCGCGCGGACCCGCAGCTCGTCCTCGGCGTTCACCGGGTTGGGCGCGAACAGGCTCCAGTTCTGCTGGAAGAACGGCCGCATGTACCCCGACACCTGGTCGCCGACGGACTCCTTGATCGGGTTGCTCGGCGCGTTCCAGAGGAACGTCGCGACGAAATGCAGCGCCACGACGCCGACCAGGAAGAACGCGACGCCCTTCGCGATCGGCGGCACCGGGGCGCCCCGGCTGTCGTTCGGCACGCGGGTCAGGGTATCGCGTGGGCGCGACGCTACCTCGTGGGCACGGGTTCGGCCGGGGCGTCCTCGGGCGCGGGCTGCGCGGCGCCGGGCCGCCGCCGTCGACGTCGTTCCTCCCAGGCCGACCGCACCCGGGCCGCGATGCCCTGGTAGGTGGAGTCGCGGATGAAGATCTGGTCGCCGGCCATGATGAACAGCGAGAAGAACGGCAGCCCCATGATGATGCCGATGCCGGCGTGCATGCCGAGGACGCCCAGCAGCGCGACCACGCGGGTGCCGCGGCGCAGCAGCATCAGCGGGAAGAACAGCTGGATGAAGACGGAGAAGTACGAGACGACGAGCACGCCGAGCGGGTTCGCCGACAGCAGGTCGTTCAGCCACGGCCACGGCCGGTACTGCGACACCTGCATCGGGTAGTAGACGGCGGTGCCGTCCTGCCACGCCTCGCCCTGCACCTTGTAGAGCGCCGAGGCGACGTAGATGATGCAGATCTGCGCGGCGACCGCGACGACGGCGAGGTTGTGGATCAGGATGCCCAGCCGGCCGGCGCCGCGGCGCAGGCCCTCGGGGGTGAACCGGCGCGGCCAGAGCCGCCGGCTCAGCCCCTGCTCCTGCCGCGCCCGCCGCCGGGCGTCCAGCGACCACCGTCCGGACAGGTCGGCGAAGCACAGGTAGATGAGCAGGATGCGGAAGATGTTGTCGCTCTGGTCGCCGTAGAGCGGGTTCGACTCGATCAGGCTGACCCAGCAGATCAGCAGCGCCGGCGCGACGAACCGCGTGCGCCAGCCGAGCGTGAAGAGGATCGCCAGCGCGAGGACGACCAGCATCTTCACCGTCAGCGTCGTCGGGTCGCTGCCGCCCTCGAACAGCGTGAACGGGAAGCCGAAGCCGCCGTTGCGCTCGAGCGGCGTCATCCACTGCGCGGCGTCGCCCCACAGGTAGTGCCGGTTGCTGAAGTTCGCCAGCAGGAACCAGCAGGCCGCGAGGCCGAAGATGATGCGGACGACGGCGAGGCCGTAGGTGGCGCGCTTGACGCCCAGCAACCACTCCTCGCCCTTGCCGACGGTGACGGCGAAGGCGTCGAGCGCGCGGTCGACGGCGGACCCGATCATGGCCGGAACCTCCCGATGGCGTCGGCGAACGCGGCGCTGTCCTGGTCGTCGTACAGGTAGAGCGGGCGGCGGCCGAACTCGCGCGTCGTCACCGACGGGTCGTCGCCGCGGTCGTCGAAGCTCGGAGCGCGGGTCTCCTGGATCTGCACCTCGACGTACTGGATGCCGGAGTCGCGGCCCCACCAGGCCCACGCGAACTGCGTCGCGTACGCCGCCATGGCGCGGTCGAGGCGCAGCACGTAGGAGATGCGCGCGTCGGAGCTGGGGTCGGGGGTCGCCAGCATCGCTTCCTCCATGCGCGCCCAGGCGTTCTCGTGGTAGTGGCCGGCCAGCACGGCCTGCTCCTCGCGCGAGATGAGGCGATACTGCTTGCGCATGTTCCCGGCCAGCCGGCGGGTGACGATGCCCGCGCGCGACGGCGCCAGGCTGTGCAGGATGTTGCCCTCGACCTCGAGCTCGGTGACGTCCACCCACTCGGTCGGGGTGTCGGCGTCGTACCAGCCGCGTACCAGCATGGAGTACTCGACGCTGATCGGCGTCGGCGCGAACAGGCTCCACTCCTGCTGGAAGTAGGGCTGCATGTAGTTCGTCAGCGTCGTGCCCAGGGTCTCCTTGGCCGCGTTGGCCGGACCCACGAACACCGCCGTCGCGAAGAGGTGCGCGCACAGCAGCGCGGCGAGCCCTCCGGCGAGCACCTTGATCCACGTCGGCCGCGGCTCCTGCCGCGCCGGCGTCGTCGTCTCTGTCTCGTGGTCGTGCATTCGTGCCTGCCCTCGTGTGTCGACCGCCCGGTTCGACCGACCCCCGGAAACGCCGATCCGGTGGGTCCGCGCCCTGGCTGGGAGCGGACCCACCGTGATCGGCCGGGAGTCTTGGTGCGTTACTCCTCGGTGGTGCAGGTGGTGCTGGGTGTCACTCGACCGTGAGGCCCCGGCGGCGGCTGACCGCGTAGGCCGCGATGCCACCGGCGAGGACCAGGCCCAGGCCGAGGATCAGCAGCTGGCTGGAGCCGGCACCGGTGTCGGGCAGCTCGTCGCCGTCCTCGTTGCCGTTGGCGTCGGCCGCGCCGTCGTCGTCACCGTCGTTCTCGGTGCCGTCGACCTCGGTGCCGTCGACCTCCGTCTCGGTACCGTCGACCTCGGTCTCGGTGCCGTCGACCTCGGTGCCCTCGACCTCGGTGCCTTCCACCTCGGTGCCCTCGACCTCGGTGCCTTCCACCTCGGTCCCTTCGACCTCGGTGCCCTCGACCTCGGTGCCTTCCACCTCGGTCTCGGTGCCCTCGACCTCGGTCTCCTCACCGTCGTCCTTGGTGTTCGGGCCGACGTGCGACTCGGCCAGCGTCACCGAGACGCCACCGTTCTCGAGGCCGCCGAGCACGGTGACCTGCACGGCCGCGACGCTGTACGTCTCGGACGTGGTGGCCCGCTCGACGTTGGCGGCGGCGCGCGCGGTGGTCGGCGTGGCGGTGCCGGCCTCCGGCTGGTCCGGCTGGACGTTGACCTTGATCGACAGGATGTCGGTCAGGGCCTCGGCCAGGCCGTTGGTGAGGTCGTCGATGCCCAGGTCGCCGAGCAGGTCGCCCAGGTCCTCGCCGAGGTCGCCGAGCAGCTCGCCCAGCAGGTCGTCGAGGATGTCGAACAGGCCCGGGCCGATCAGCTCGCTGTTCGGCGGCAGGTCGTTCAGGCTCTCGAACAGCAGGTCGAGGTCGATGACGATGGTGCCGTCCTCGATCCAGATCGCGGCGTCGTCGCCGAGCGACAGGTTCAGGCCGCTCAGCAGCGGAACCGTGACCCGCAGCTCGCCACCGGCGATCTCGTAGTCGCGCGAGACCTCGAAGTCGTCGTCGGACGGCTCGAGGTGCGCCTCGGACGAGACGGCGCCGAGCTCGAGCTCGACGTCGGCGATGGTGTCCGTCAGGCCCTCACCGAGCAGGTCGGTGAGGTCGAACGTCGCGTTGGCCGGGAAGCCGGCGTCGACGCCGGTGCCGATGGCGCCGTTGTCGGCGACCGCGCCGGTCGCCGCGTGCGACACCGCGCCGTCCTCTGCGGTGGCCCACTGGTTCACCGCGCCGAGCTTGATGATGTCGCTCAGCGGGATCTGCAGGTTGGGATCGATGTTGATGTTGATCGAGTCGAGCAGCGTGACGTCCAGCGGGTTGGCGTCGGTGACGGCCTCCGGGTCGCCCAGGTTCTCAACGTCGACGCCGGCGAGCTCGGCGATCTCGTCCAGGTCGGTACCCAGAACGGTGCCGTCGAGGAACCGCGCGCCGGCGCGCGACTCGTCACCCTCGGCCGCTGCGGCGGGCGTCAGCCACGCACCCACAGCGAAAACCGGGGCAATACCAGCTGCGAGCAGCGTTGCCGCTGCGCGACGCCGGCGCATAACAGGTGTTGCAGGCATGCCTTCTCCTCTGGCATTTGCATTTCATGGCGGGCTCCTTCGCGGCCATCAGATATGCCTTGGCCGGCGAAGCGTGATCATGAACCTACAACTGGTCCAGAGACGTGTCTCGTACTTGGCGAATTTGCCTCCCGCGTCACCGACCGCCCATTCGCCTCGCGCTGGTCGCTATGCCTCGAATCGGTTGATCAACATCTTTTACCCCAAGCTGGGGAGATTGTTTTTGTTGGTACTTATGGGTGCAAGTCAGACATAGCGGTACGGAGTGGCGCATTGAACTGGGGTGAATCGGGCGAAAGGGTCGAGGTTGGGGTGTGCAAACCGGAACCACTGGTCTAAACCGCGGGCCGGCTCGCCGTGACCGAATCGTTACCGAGGGGCGACACGCGGGCGTGTTGGAGTGGGGTGGTTTTTCCGCCCAATGTCCTGGTCACAGCGCCATTGAGCGGAACGCGGATCACCCATTCGGCTGATGGCGCTGGGCGTTGTGACTATGCGAATGCGACCGGTCGCGGAATGGCGCTCGGCGGCGTTGTCCGGCCGCGGCCGGGTGAGGGCCGGCTAAGGGGCCGGGACGGGCCGATGGCCGTGGATCCGGATCGCGGATCCACGGCCATCGGTCGTGTGTCGATCGCTGCTGCGACGGCCGGGTCAGCCCTGACCGACGCCGCGGCGACGGCTCACCGCGAAGGCGGCGAGACCACCGGAGAGCATCAGCCCGATGCCGACGACCAGGAGCTGGTTCGACCCAGCGCCGGTGTCGGGCAGGTGCTCGTCGTCGTCATCGTCAGCGGCGCTGACCTCGTGGCTCTTGTCGTCGTCGCCGCTGGTCTCGATCGCCGGGTCCGGGTCGTTGCCCCCGGCCGTCTCGACGCCGTTGACCTCGACCCCGTCGGTCTCCGAGCCGTCGACCTCGGTGCCTTCGACCTCGGTGCCGTCCACCTCGGTCCCTTCGACCTCGGTGCCTTCGACCTCGGTCCCTTCGACCTCGGTGCCGTCCACCTCAGTGCCCTCGACCTCGGTCCCTTCGACCTCGGTGCCTTCGACCTCGGTCCCTTCGACCTCGGTGCCGTCCACCTCAGTGCCCTCGACCTCGGTCCCTTCGACCTCGGTCCCTTCGACCTCGGTGCCTTCGACCTCGGTGCCGTCCACCTCAGTGCCCTCGACCTCGGTGCCCTCGACCTCGGTGCCTTCGACCTCGGTGCCGTCCACCTCAGTGCCCTCGACCTCGGTCCCTTCGACCTCGGTCCCTTCGACCTCGGTGCCGTCCACCTCAGTGCCCTCGACCTCGGTCCCTTCGACCTCGGTCCCTTCGACCTCGGTCCCTTCGACCTCAGTGCCGTCCACCTCAGTGCCCTCGACCTCGGTCCCTTCGACCTCGGTCCCTTCGACCTCGGTGCCGTCCACCTCAGTGCCCTCGACCTCGGTCCCTTCGACCTCGGTCCCTTCGACCTCGGTGCCGTCCACCTCAGTGCCCTCGACCTCGGTCCCTTCGACCTCAGTGCCCTCGACCTCGGTCTCGCCACCGTCGTCGCCGGCGGTGTTGGGGCCGACCGTCGACTCGGCGAGGGTGACCACGGCGACCGGAGCGTCCGGCAGCGCCGTCACCTCGAGAGCGGCCACGCTGTACGGGCCGTCCGTCGCCCGCAGCTGACCGACGCCGGCATCCATGGGCTCGATCACGAGCTCGGGCTGGACGTTCAGCTTGATCGACAGGATCGACGCCAGGAGGTCGCCGACCGGGGTGAGGGCGTCGGCCAGCGAGCTGACCAGGCCGGCGACCGTCTCGCCCAGTGTGGTGAGCGGACCGCCCTCGGCGAACACCAGGTCCTCGACGACCCCGCCGATCGTGGAGATCAGCGTGTCGAGCACCGGCGCGATCAGTGCCGAGATCAGCCCGACGACGACGCCGGTGCTGTTGTTGACGAACGAGGCCTCGCCGGTCAGCACGTCACCGAGCGAACCGGTGAGCTGGAGGTCCAGCGTGCCGGGCAGCAGCCCGCCCACCTCGGCGTAGATCTTGACGTCCAGCGTCGCCGCCCGCAGCGCGTTCTCGACCGTCTCGACGATGTCGGTGACGAGCGAGTCGAGCAGGCTGCCGATCGTCTCGGCCAGCTGCGAGATGACCTCGGGGCTGAGCAGTTCGGTGTTCGGCGCCTGGTCGTTCAGGCCGCCGAGCAGCGTGTCGAGGTCGACGACCAGCGTGCCCTCGGCCAGGTTCAGCTCGACCCCGGTGCCCTCGCCGAGCGGCGTCGCGAGCAGCTCGTCGACCGCGCCCGCCAGGTCGGTCTCCAGCGAGACCGTGATGTCGGGGTTCTCGACCCCGGCGACGGACAGCAGGTTGAGCAGCCCCTCGACGGTCGAGAGGGTCTGGGCGATCGTGCCCTCGGGGCCGGCCAGCCCGTTGACGACCTCGTCGACGGTCGCGACGGCGTCCTGGACCTGGGGCAGGAGATCGGCGAGCAGGGGAACGGTCAGCCGCAGCTGACCACCGGCGATCTCGTAGTCGTTGGTGAACTCGAACGCCTCGCCGGCCGGCACGAGGTGCGCCTCCGACGAGATGGCGCCGAGCTCGAGCTCGAGGTCGGCGATCAGGTCGGTGAGCGCCTCGCCCAGCACGTCGGTGAGGTCGAACGTCGCGTTGCCGGGGAACCCGGCCTCGACGCCCGTGCCGATGCCGCCGCTGTCGGCGACCGCGCCGGTCGCCGCGTGCGACGCGCCGCCGTCCTCCGCCGACGCCCACTGGTTGACGGCGCCCAGCTGGATGAGGTCGCTCAGCGGCAACTGCACACCGCCTGGAACCGTCACGTTGAGGGTGTCGAGAACGGTGAGATCGAGCGGGTTCGCCTCGGTGACCGGGTCGGGTGTACCGAGATTCTCGACCTGGACGCCGGCCAGTTCGGCGACGGCATCCAAATCGGTCCCGAGGACCTCACCGCTCAGGAATCGCGCGGCCGCGCGGGATTCGTCACCTTCGGCTGCCGATGCGGGCACGAGCCACGCGCCGGCGGCGACTACCGGGGCCAGTCCGGCCGCCAGGAGAGAAGCAGCTACCCGACGCCGACGATGTCTTTCCCAGGAAGTCATCCTGATCTCCTTGTACTGCTCGGGGACGTTGCCTCCGCGCCGCCGCCGAGAATGGGCGGACGATGGGCGCGACGTAGGTCGATGGACCGGGCCTTTGACAGTGCGATGCTACAACGCACGACATGTCTCTTGACCACGAGAATTCAGTATTGACTCGCGGCGGAGTGAGAAAAGCGAGCGAACGCTTCGTAGCGGAGAAAAAGGGCAGACCCGTACCGACAGACCGGCGTCAATTCCGCCGATCCGGACAATCGTCCTGGTCGCTTTCCATGGAAACCGCCGGATTCCCGCGGTGCTTGAGAATTCTCGCCGGAACTCCCCCGGCCACGGCCAGATCGGGGACGGTCCCGCGGACGACGGCGTGCGCGGCGAGCACGCAGCCGCGGCCCACGACGGCGCCGCGGAGCACCGTCACCTTCACCCCGAGCCAGCAGTCCGGACCGATCCGCACCGGCGACTTGATGATGCCCTGGTCCTTGATCGGCAGCGCGAGATCGTCGGTGCGGTGGTCGAAGTCGGTGACGTAGACCCAGTCGGCCACGAGCGTCCGGGCGCCGATCTCGACGTCCAGGTAACACGTCACCGTGTTGTCCGAGCCGAACACCGCCTTGTCGCCGACCCGCAGCGTCCCCTCGTGCGCCATCAGGCGGGTGCCGTCGCCGAGGTGCACCCACCGGCCCAGCACCACGCGCCCGTAACCGCGCCGGCCGGAGACCCGGACCCGCCGGCCCAGGAACACCATGCCCTCGGTGACCACCTCGGGGTGCAGAAGCCGCAGCCGCGCCAGCCGCAGGTACCGGACCAGGTACCACCACGTCCACGCCCGGTGCCGGACCACCCAGCGCAGCGACGACGGCGTCAGATACCGCGCCTGCCGGGGGTCGCGACGGCGGAACAGCACCGCCACACGGTATGTCATGCGGTCCTGATCAGGCCGTTACGGGGCGGAGACGGCCGCGAAACACCCGCGGCGGAGCCTCGAAGCATGAAGACGACGCGACTGGCCGAATCGGCACACCTTTTCTCAGGCGCGGGCGTCACGACACGACTCCGCGACGGGCGCTCGGTCACCATCCGAGCCGCCACGCCGCGCGACGCCGGTGACGTCAGCGCGATGCACGTACGGTGCTCCACCGAGACCGTCCGGCACCGCTACCACTCCGTCCCGTCGATGACCGGACGGTTCCTCTCCCAGCTCCTCGGCACCGACATCGCCCTGGTCGCCGTGGCGCCCAACCAGGCGATCGTCGCGCTGGCCAACCTGGGCCGCGACGAGGGCGACGCCGGCGAGCTGGCCGTCATCGTGGAGGACCGCTGGCAGCGGGCCGGCCTCGGGTCGATGCTGCTGGACCACCTGGTCAGCATGGCCCGGCTGGTCGGCTACCGCGAGGTCTTCACCGTCGGGCTGCCCGGCAACCACTGGTACTGCCAGACGCTCGCCCGGCACGGCCGGGCCCGGCTGGAGCGGTCGGACAGCTACGACGCGATGCGGCTGTCGCTGCGACCGGCGCTGGCCCGGCTGCCCGAGGAACTGGGCGCGACGGCGGCCGCGTGAGCCGCTACTCCGGCCGGACCGCCGTTACCGACACGTTGTAGAACAGCTCGCGCGGCACCACCCGGGCCAGCACGCGGTCGGCGGCCGAGAGCCGCAGCCAGCTCTTGTACGCGAACATCGCCCAGCCCCAGCCCAGCCGGTCGGGGTTGACGGCGTGCTCGAGCGTGCGCACCGGCCAGCCGAACCAGGCCGCCGTCAGCTCCTCGGTGACCGCCTTCGCGCGGGTGAACCCGGCCCGGGTGACCAGCACCGTCAGATCGCCGGGGTCGAACGTGTGCAGGTCGACGACGGACTCCAGCGCGGCGGCGCGGGACGACTCGTCCAGCTCCTCCTGAGACCGCGCCCAGCCGGACAGGCCCGGCAGCCGGGTGGCGCGGGTCGCCGTCCACCAGGTGGCCCGCGACAGCGCGCGGGCGATCTTGTCGCCGTACTTCGTCGGCTCGCCGCAGATGACGACCCGCCCGCCCGGCTTCAGCACGCGCAGCATCTCGCGGAACGCCTGCTCGACGTCGGGCAGGTGGTGGATGACGGCGTGCCCGACGACGACGTCGAAGGTCTCGTCGGGGAACGGCAGCTTCTCGGCGTCGGCCACCTCGCCGGCGATCTCGAAGCCGAGCTGACGGGCGTTG